>NZ_AP023057.1:1434200-1792750 GCF_016629565.1 Nitratiruptor sp. YY08-10 | reverse complement strand
AAAATATTCTTAAAGTACCGTAAAATCGGGCTTTTTGAAATTTTCACATTTTTTGCTTATGTATGGAGGATATGTGAAAATACTTGGTATCGATCCTGGAAGTCGGAATTTAGGGTATGCAATTATTGAATTGAATAATTCACATATGAAGCTTATTGAGGCAGGACTTGTGAAAATAAAGCCATCAGAATTTCAATATCAGCTTTCCCAGATGATAGAAGGGCTTGATATGGTCTTTTCTTCTCATAGTGTTGATGAAGTAGCGATGGAAGATATCTTTTATGCCTACAACCCTCAAACTGTTTTGAAACTGGCCCAATTTCGAGGAGCTTTAGCTCTTCGAATTATTCAACTGCACGGTAATTTTAGCGAATATACTCCCTTACAGGTCAAAAAAGCCCTGACTGGAAAAGCGAAAGCATCGAAGGAGCAGGTGGCTTTTATGGTAAAAAAGCTTTTGGGAATCAAAAAAGAGATCAAGCCACTTGATATCACAGATGCGATGGCGATCGCTATCACTCACGCTCAGCGTCTTCGTTTGAAGAGATGATGTGGCTGAGCCAAAACTCATTCTTGATGGATTCGATACGAGATTGGCATGCAGGATTTGGATTGATACGACAAGCGTATTGATATTTTTGCAAAGCTTTTTGTTTGTCGCCAAGGGCTTCGAAAATTGCTCCTTGAGCAAAGTATATTTCATAACTGTTGGGATACTTTTTCTTTAGTTGTTGTAACAGTTGCAATGCTTGGGTGTATTTACCCTCATCAGCAAGATCAGCCACTTTTTCCATAGAATCACACTTTTTTCCATTGATTGTCGTTGGAAGCTCGATACTCTTGGAGACAAAATGTGGTGCTATAGCATAATATACTCTTTTCTCGATTCTTTGAAGCAGCTTAGCATAGATTGGATAGGGATCAATACGGTTTTTTGGATAGGAGACTTTATAATTTTTTATCAATACGGTTTCTTTGTTTGGATGAATGGTTTGAATCACTTTTTGTGTATCTAAAATCAGTTTTGGTTCATTGCAAATCTTTTTGGTTTCATACTCAGAAAAATCTCTATCAAACAGTGTTTGTGTAGAACTTAGAAGAACGATATGTACATACGCGGTCAATCGAATAAAAGAGCACTCATAAGGAATATTTTCTGAGGCGATGCATACTTGTTTATTGTTTTTTGTTTTATAAGCAAGGCAGAGATTTTTTGTTCTTGTCTCATTTTTTATGAGTTTTTGTGTTGTGTGAATCGATCCAAGCAGTTTTGTAGGATATGGGCCAATATGAAAAAATGGTTTTCCGTTAATGTATGTCTGTAAAAGATCCTTTTTGAGTTTGGCTCGAAACCCAAATCGATCATTGGCAAAAGGTTTGATATCAAGATATCGTATATCTGGATTTTTTACAGGAACCGAGAGTTCTCGAACGTGAACTTTTTGCGCACAGCCTGTGAGAAAAAGAGGTATGCAAAGGCATAAGAGGTTTGCAATGATTCTTTTATTCATTGGGTATGCATACACTCCTCAAAAAGATATTTATGATCGTTTGGCAAGGCTTCGAAAATTGCTTTTGCAAGATTTCTGATCTCCCAAAGGGCCGATTTACTGCTTCGAAGGTTCAAAAAGTTTTGAAGACTTCTGGCATTGATTGTCCATGTCAGTTCTGTTTTGTAGCACTCTGGCAAGCAGTATTTTGCTATGTCGTTCGAAATCCCTTCTTTCAAAACTTTTTGCAGATTGTTAAGAGCTTTGATGCTCATCGTATCCACTAGCTCATTACCGGTTAAAACGATATATTTACTGGCCCCCTCGAAATCTTTTTCATCGAAAGGCTCTGCATTTTTAAGTTCTTTGAGTGTGTAACGGGTCGATTTTACTGAAAGACTCGCCATACGGTGACGGGCAAGTTCCTGCAGTAAAGCACGACTTATCCCTTGTATGTAAAAGGTGTAGACCAGATGTTCCAATGTGGAAGCGTGTTTATACTTGTTTCCGACTCTGTCGATCAGCTCCTGGTCTTTTGGACCTCCTCCATCGCTTTTGTCAAAACTTTGCCAGCAGGTTCTAATGGCATGAGCTGCCACAGGCAAAGGGGAGTGATGAAGAAGCGTCACTTGCATAGCCATCCTTTTGCTATAATGGTTATAGATTATACCACAAAGGATTCCTATGACAGTCCGCTATATTCCGGAATATACCTATGAGGATTATAAGCAGTGGGAAGGAGAATGGGAACTTATTGATGGTGTGCCAGTTGCAATGGCTCCAAGTCCGGTGAGTGATCATCAGATGTTGCTTTCTCGTATTGCACATGAGTTGGAAAAATCTTTGGAAGAGTGTGATGAGTGTTATGTTTTGGTAGAAGAGGATTGGAAAATAGATGAGAAAAACGTAGTGCGTCCAGATATCAGTGTGGTATGTGGAGAACTTACCGATTTCATCCAAAAAGCCCCCTTAATCATAGCAGAAGTGGTCAGTCCATCAAGCGCTACAAGAGATGAGGATGTAAAATTCGCCATCTATGCTGAGGAGGGAGTGAAGTATTATATCCTTGTTTATCCAAAAGATTACAAAGCGAAAATCTACCGACTTGAAGATGGAAAATATAAAAAAGTTGGCGATTTTTTGAATGAGAAGGCGAAATTGGAAGGAATATGTGCGGTGGAGATAGATTTTGCAAATGTCTTTAGAAAACTCAAAAAGCTTCGCAATGAAGTGCAGTGATCGCTTCTATCCAAGCATCAACGATTTTCGAGACTCTTTTTATAGAGATCGCGATCGAATCATTCACTCCTCCTCTTTTCGCAGGCTTGAATATAAAACACAAGTCTTTATCAACTATGTGGGGGACTATTTCCGGACTCGTCTTACCCACTCTTTGGAGGTAGCTCAGATTTCTAGAACGATTGCGCGAGAACTTGGTCTTAGCGAACCTCTTGCAGAATCCATCGCTCTAGCTCACGATCTTGGTCATACCCCTTTTGGGCATGTAGGTGGGGATGCACTGGATCTTTTGATCAAAAAATCGTTTAGTTCAAACGGATTTGAACACAATTTTCAATCATTTCGAGTAGTTACGAAACTTGAAAAGCGATACAAAGATTTTGATGGACTCAATCTTACTTTTGCTACTCTTGAGGGAATTTTAAAGCACTCCTATCCATACAAAAAGCATTTTTTAAGCAGTTGGTATGATGAGGTATTCAAACTCGATTACCATCCAAGTTTAGAGGCGATGATTGTGGACAAAGCAGATGAAATTGCTTATATCAGTGCTGATATCGATGATGGAATCAAGTATGGATTGATCGATTTTGATACGATTGAGGAAAACGAACTTGTCCAGGAGGTGATGGAGGAAGCACAGAAAGAAGGGTATAAAAAAGAAGAGAAACTGTTTCGATATCGCTTTACTTCACTGCTTATTGCCAAGATGGTTGTCTCTTTGATCAATGAATCCCAAAAGCATATTCCAAGAAGTGATGCGGTATTATGTGCAACGATCCCAGCAAGTGAGCCCCTTCCAATATGCTATCCTTCTTCCATAGCCACACAGATCAAAAAGCTTAAAAAGATTTTGTTTGAAAAGCTCTACAGGCATTCGCAAATATTGCGGAAAATGTATGCAGGCAAAAAGTGTATCGAAGGACTTTTTCAGGCTTTGGTGGAGGAGCCGAGGTTGATGCCGGATGAGTTTTATGAACGGGCAAAAAAAGATAAGGTCTACAGAGTCGTAGCCGATTTTATAGCGGGGATGAGCGATCGGTATGCCATGAGTCTGTATCATGAGATTTATGGCATTAGGCTTTAAGGGATAAAAGAATTTTCCTCAATTCATCCACGCTTTTGATTGCATCCTCGTATTGGCTCCATCCCCAGTTCACTTTTACAAACTCTATTCCAGCAGCTCGTGCTGCCTCTTCATCCGTTTTTCCATCGCCTATAAGCAAAATTTCATCTTTTTTGCATCTAAAAAAATCGATAATTTTTTCTATCATATCTGGAGCCGGTTTTGGATGAGCGACCTCATCACCACAGACGATGATCTCAAAATAGTCATAAATCCCAAGATTTTTAAGAATAAGCTCTGCACTCTCCCTATATGCATTTGTCGCAAGGGAGAAGTGAAAAAATGGTCGTATCTCTTCTAATAGCTCTTTTATTCCGGTATACAAAACTGTCTCTTTGTGATGATTTTTTGCATAGTATTCCCGAAACCACTCCACATGTTCTTTCTTGTATTCTTCTACTCCGTAAAAAAATTTTGGCCGATGAATGGTAGTATCGTTGACCGCTTCTAAAATGACTCTTTTATCCATTGGCGGAAGGCCTAGTTTGCTTCGCACATAGTTGATGGAATTTGAGATGATTGCAGAGCTGTCAATCAGCGTTCCATCCATATCAAAAATCAAGTAGTTGATCATTTAATCTCTCCTTTTGCAAAAGGGTAGTAAAATAAGATAAATTTTAGGTTAAAAAGAGGAAATGGATGCAAAAAATTCGAAATATTGCGGTGATAGCACACGTTGATCATGGAAAAACAACACTAGTTGATGAACTTTTAAAACAATCTGGTACCATCGAAGCGCACAAAGAGTTGGCTGAACGGGCTATGGACAGTAACGATTTGGAGCGAGAGCGTGGTATTACGATTCTTTCAAAAAATACGGCTATTCGTTATGGCGATTTTAAAATCAATATCATCGATACTCCCGGACACGCCGACTTTGGTGGCGAGGTAGAGCGGGTTTTGAAGATGGTAGATGGGGTACTTCTTTTAGTGGATGCACAAGAGGGTGTTATGCCCCAAACAAAGTTTGTTGTGAAAAAAGCGATCAGTTTGGGGCTGAAACCTATCGTGGTAATCAATAAAATCGATAAACCTGCAGCTGAGCCGGAGCGTGTCGTTGATGAGATATTTGATCTTTTTGTGGCGATGGATGCCAACGAAGAGCAGCTCGATTTTCCAATCCTTTATGCAGCGGCAAGAGACGGATACGCCAAATGGAATTTGGATGATGAAAACAAAGATTTAACTCCACTTTTTGAAGCGATCATCGAGCATGTACCTTCTCCAAGCGGAAGTCCTGAAAATCCGACACAGATTCAAGTCTTTACACTCGATTATGACAATTATGTGGGACGCATCGGCATTGCGAGGATTTTTAATGGTCAAGTGAAGCGGGGAGATGAACTGCTTCTTGTCAAAGCCGATGGAGAAGAGCAAAAGGGACGAATCTCCAAACTTATTGGCTTTTTGGGCCTTAATCGAATGGAGATTGACGAGGCTGAAGCTGGCGATATCGTAGCGATTGCCGGGTTTGAGGGAATTGATGTAGGTGATAGTCTTGTGGATCCGGCAAATCCTATGCCACTCGATCCTCTTCATATCGAAGAGCCGACACTCAGTGTCTATTTTAGTGTCAATGATTCACCTTTGGCAGGGCTTGAGGGAAAACATGTGACATCCAACAAGCTTAAAGATCGCCTTTTTAAAGAGACTGAGACAAATATCGCGATGAAGGTCCAAGAGGTTGGGGAAGGACGATTTAAAGTGAGCGGCCGAGGTGAGTTGCAAATCACGATTTTGGCCGAAAATATGCGACGAGAGGGGTATGAGTTCAATATCTCAAGACCCGAAGTGATTATAAAAGAGGAAAACGGCATACGACTCGAACCGTTCGAGTATCTTGTCGTGGATGTTCCGGAAGATTTCAGCGGAACGGTGATCGATAAACTTGGGCGGAGAAAAGCGGTAATGAGTTCTATGACACCAATGGATGAAGGGTATGTGAGAATCGAATTTGAGATACCGGCCCGTGGGCTTATCGGCTTTCGAAGCGAATTTTTGACCGATACGAAAGGAGAAGGTGTTATGAACCACTCCTTTTTGGATTTCCGACCATTTGTGGGAGAGGTGGAACACCGAAAAAATGGTGCACTGATCTCTATGGAGAGTGGAAAAGCTCTCGCTTATGCGCTGTTCAACCTGCAAGAAAGGGGAGTGCTTTTCATTGAACCCGGAACGGAAGTCTATGTCGGGATGATTATAGGAGAGCATTCTCGTCCGAATGACTTGGAAGTCAACCCCATCAAGGGGAAAAACCTGACCAACGTCAGAGCTTCCGGAAGCGATGATGCTATTAAACTGACTCCTCCACGAAAGATGACATTGGAGCGGGCACTGGAATGGATAGAAGAGGATGAGCTTGTGGAAGTGACGCCAAAATCGATTCGGCTTCGTAAACGCTATCTTGATCCCCATGTCCGAAAAAGGATGGCGAAACAGAAGAAATAGAAAGGATGAGCTATGAGTAAAAGTACCAAAATCAAAGAGTTGATCCAAAAGTCAAAAGAGGTTGCCCAAGAGATTCAGCAAAATTTTAATGAAACCGTTGAATCGTATCGATTGGCCAAAGAAAAATTTGAACTATTATTGCAAGAGCTGGAAGTTGGAGTATTGGAGCGAGCAAAAAAGGCTATTGAATCTATAGAGAATATTCCAAAAAGATCTTTTGAAAAAAGTGAGCCTCAAAAACCACAGCTTCCTGATTTTGAGTTTGAGAGTGAATATACGATTGTGGAGCCAAAAAAAGGTAATGCAGGTGCAGTTCTATGGGGCATTATAATATCCATCGTTATTTTTATCGGATTTGGATTGGGTGGTGCTGTATTGAAAGGGCTCAATCTCAGTCCCGATCTATTGGGAAGAACTTTTTTTGAAGAGGCGTACAGCTTTTATAGTTCACTGATCATTGGTTCGTCTCATGCCGCACCAGCTTTAGGTATCGCTGTGAGTGCCACTATTTCTATCTTAATAGGATATGTTGTGTATCTACTTTTGAAACAAAAAGCGGTGTCACAAAATCTTAAAAAAGCACAGCTCATATATGATTCAGCCATGGCGTATACGCAAAACAAGCAAGAGGAAATAGAGAAAATAAGTGCTTTGATGCAGTTTTTAAAAGAGGCTTCTTTTCATTGTGAAGGAGCCAAATGGTTTTTAGAAGAGTATACTGCCAAAGCAAACAGAATCCGGTTTTTTGAAGGGAATGATTTTGCATCATTTTGTGATATCTCCAAGGAAGATGTGAAGACACTTTTGGAATTGATGGAAAAAGTGGATACGACGATTCATACGAATATAATAGACCATGAAGATATATTGCCTGAAGCAAGAAATCAATATGAAGATTTGGGAGATTATGTACTTTCTATAAAAGAGAGGATTTATCATGCATGATCCTTTTTTGGAAGCGATGGAATTTCGCCATGCATGTAAGATATTTGATCATACCAGGAAGATTTCAAAGGAAGATTTTGAGTTCATTTTAGAGTGTGGGCGTTTGAGTCCAAGCTCTTTTGGGATGGAGCCGTGGCGATTTTTGGTTATTGAAGATGAAAAGAAAAAAGAGGCACTTCAGCCTCTTTGCTGGAATCAAAAGCAAATTACCACATGTAGTCATCTTGTTGTTATTAAAGCCAATAAAGCGGTAGTGCAAGATGATACATATATCCAGGCCATGTTTGCAAGAAGGGGATTGGATGAAGCGAGGACAAAAGCTTATATAGAACGTTACAAAAGTTTTTTGGCTGAGCAGGATATAAGTTGCTGGGTGCAAAAACAGTGCTATATAGCAGCGGCAAATATGATGACAGGAGCTGCTTTTCGAAAGATAGACAGCTGTCCGATCGAAGGATTTGAAAAAGCAAAAGTAGAAAATTATTTGGGTCTTGATCCTCAAAAAGAAGAGGTTGCCCTAATTTTGACCTTTGGATACAGACTCAAACCTCAACCACCGAAACATAGATTATCTTTGGATACATTGGTAGAAACCCTATAAAGGAGGCATTATGGAAGAAAAAGTTTTAGAACTTTTAAAAAATTCCGATAAACCGTTAAAAAGCGGTGAAATAGCAGAAGCTTTGGGTGTAGATAAAAAAGAGGTAGATAAAGTGATTAAAAAACTAAAAAGCGAAGGGAAAATCGAGTCTCCAAAACGGTGTTATTACGCTATTAAAGCATGATTTAGACTTTAAATTGCTGGAGAACTTTTTCCAGTTCTTCAGCTATCCCCTCTAGTTCATTGATCATTTTAATGATGGAATCTACACTCTGCAAACTCTTGCTTGAGCTCTCTTTGATTTGATTGATTTTATGGAGTATATTTTCTACTGATTGTGCCAAATTTTTCGATTGTTCATAAGAGGCATTGCTAATCTGGTTGACTTGATCCATAAAGGAGTGGATCTGTGATATATCCTCTTCATTTTTGTGGACTTGATTGTTAATAGCTTGCAATTCTTTGGCATTTTGGGCCATAAGTTTACTCGTTTCCACGATATCTTTCACAATTTCTTCGATAATTTGATAGGACTCTGCAAGACTTCGCTGAGACTGTTCTGCAAGATTGCGTACCTCATCTGCTACAACGGCAAATCCTTTGCCGTGTTCACCGCTTCTTGCTGCCTCAATTGCAGCATTGAGTGCTAAAAGATTGGTTTTTGTTGCAATATCTTCGATCAGATCAAGGACATTACGCACTTCAATGGCTCTTTGTGAGAGTCTTTCGAGACGATTCGCTATTTCAAGACCGTTTTTGGATTGCCTGTTGACCTCTTGGAGAAGATTGGATATCGATTCTTGAACGGCATCGATCCTGTTCTTTGCCTCTTCAACATATTCTTGGGATTTCTTAATGCTTTGCAGACTCTCTTGGAGATCCTTTTGTACTCTATCTCCCTCTTCTACACTTTGATTTACGAGCTCAATATTGTTCAGGAGGGTAGCATGAACTTTTGATGACTCTTTTTTCAATTGATCGGCGATGGTGAAGTTGATATGAGCTTTTTCTTGGATACTTCGAATGATTTGTTGGATTTTTTCGATAAATTTGTCGATCCATTTGCCTACCTGAGCGATCTCATCCTCTTTTTTGAAGTTGAGTCTTTTTGTAAGATCTCCCGATCCTGTGGCAATATCTTTAGCCCTGGCAGCCATAACAGCAAGTGGTTTGAAGACATTTTTGTGAAAAAAGTAGGAAAAAATTCCGATCAACAAAATAATAGCAATGATAATGGCAGTAAAGACGATTTTTGTAAGGCTGTCTATTTTTTCATCAAGATCTTTTTGATCAAGCCCTATCTCAATGACGCCTAGGACGTCACCTGCCTTGGCATTTGTATGGCAGGTTACGCAGCTACTATTTGCAATCAAAGGTTTGTAATAGTCGATTTTACTCTTTCGGGCGAGAATCTTCTTCTTTTTGGTTCGAAAAACTTTTTGAACGATGGGATTGTTACGATTATGTTTTTCAATCTGGCCGAACATTTCATCGATTTTTTGAGAACGATAGATTTCGATATGAGATATTCCTTTTATCTTTTTCAATGAGTGTACCGTTGATTCAATTGCCTCTTTTGAACCTAGATTCATACTTGTACGTAAAGCTATAAATACTGTTTGGGAGAGTGTTTCGATATTTTTGACACCTTGCTGTGTAAAAAGGGACTTTGTATTGTTTAAAAGATAGAGAGAAAAACTTAGCAAAATAAGGACCAACGAGACAATAAGCATAGTAGTAAATTTTGATTTAATAGTTTTGAGCATATCAGTCCTTTTGTGGCCTTTCTAAAATTATAACCAAAAATGATAAAAAAGCGATGCAAGCTGCATATAAGAATAGATATCGTCCATACAAAAGACCTGCTAGAAAGCTTCCTACCATACCTCCAAGACCAAAACTGATTCCTCCAAAAAACTGCTGTGCAAGTGTTTTATTGTTGTAGATATGAAAAAGATAGCTTATTGCTGCAGAGTAATAGAGGGCAAAACTGAATGCATGCAAGGATTGGGAAAAGTATAGAACTGGTAAATTGGTAGGAAAAAGAAAGAGAAGCAACCATCGAAACGCAGTTACAAAGGAGGAGAGTTTCAGTAACGATAAAAGATTTTTTTGCATAAGAGGAGCTTGAAAAAAGAGCATGACAATCTCTGCTAAAACGCCGAACGTCCAAAGATAACTGATTGTTGAATAGTCTAGCCCCTGTTCGCTTTCATAAATCGTAAAAAAGTTATAAAATGGCCCGAAACTCACCTGCATGAAAAAGAGATTGGCCCACAAAGGCCAGTGTTTGAAAAAATCAATGGAGCCTTCACTCATTTTTCTCATCGATTTTTCTTGTAAAAAGAACAAGGAGACCGATACTGTCATGAGAATCGTAACAAAGAGTAGTTTCAAGGCAATATCTGGCTGATGCATGAATTTTGCTAAAATGAGTGCGACTACAATGAAGCCAATGGAGCCAAAAAGCCTGCTTCTGCCATATTTCTCTTTTCCGATTTTTGCAAGAGCGATAGTCTCGACAAAAGGTAGCATCAAGGCAAAAGCGATGCCTATAAAGATGTTTGGAATCAAAAAAAGAAGAAAATGATCGATGGTAATGAAAAAAAGTATCCCAGCAAGGAGTGCCAAAACAAGTGACAAAGCGAATATTTTTTGATCAAGACGAAATTTTTTTAAAAATAAAAAAGGTGTCAAAAACCGCATTAATGGACTCATGGCAAAGACTATCCCAATTTCGTATGAGGAGTATCCTTTGAGCTCCAAAACTTTTGGCATATAGATGACATATACGCCAATAATGGCAAAAAACCAAAAATAAAACGCAGATACAAGGAGAAAGAGCCTATTTTTCGGGAGCATGGATCATTCTGGTTAAAGAGATGAGATCATGAAATGTCGCTTTGTCCTTTCTAAAAAATGCGATTACTACCCCAACTATAGATAATATAGAAAAAGGCATGGCAATGTAGCGGATGGTGGATTGGAAAAAGTTTGGATTTTCTAAACTGTTCCATCTGATGATTTTCATATCGTATGCTCGCATCCCAGGTGTTTCACCCTTAATAGTCCAAAGGAGCGTTACGATGAGATAATGGGGGATGATGATGTAGAGCCATCCTGTCGCCATATGCTCTCGAAAACCTTCACGACTACCCATAATAAGGTAAATAACAATATACATAATAGGCATAGTGATCATAAAAGTATCAGTTAAAAAGGCTTTGAGGCGATCTGAGATAGGCGCAGGGATATAATTTTTTTGTTTTGTTTCGGTTTGTGATTTGTCGATTTTCCCCTGTTTGACATTTCTCCATCTCATATCGGTCTCAATTGCCTCGACTACCAGGTTTGATCGGTTTGCTACCCTCTGCGCACATTGGGCACTCTTGAGATTCATAAATTGGGAATGTGAAATCTGCAAGGGCAAAGAGAGGTTTATTGGATGGGAGTTTGCATTCTGATCTTGATGGAGCATCACTTCCAACTCGTTTACATATTCCTCTATTTGCCAAGGCTGCGAATGCGACAACTTCGGCTCCTCGTTTTTCCATCTCTTTTGCCGCTTCCATAGCACTGCCACCCGTGGTTATGATATCTTCACAGATAAGTACTTTTTCGCCTGGTTCTACTTCAAAACCCCTTCGAAGTGTCATTTTTCCGTCTTTTCTTTCGGTAAAGATAAAACGGACTCCAAGAGCTCGAGCCAGTTCATATCCGGCCAAAAGACCGCCTATGGCAGGAGAGCAGACAGTATCAACTTCAATCCCTGCTGCTTGAATCTGTTTTGCAAGTTCTTTTGCAAGAAGTTCAGCCTTTTTTGGATCTTCTAAAACTTTTGCGCTTTGCAAATAGTTTGGGCTGTGTTTACCAGAAGAGAGCAAGAAGTGTCCTTCTAGCAAAGCACCGCTCTCTTTATATATCTTTTCTATATCCAACATTGCAATCCTTCAACTGTTACAATAGATTTTGATCAAAAAGAGGGCAAGCAAAGCAGTTTGCTTACTCAGCTTATGGCTGGTCTTAGCTACACCTTCATAATCTCTTGCTCTTTTTGTTTGACTAAATCGTCCACTTTTTTGATAAACTCATCGGTAATTTTTTGGACCTCTTCGAGTCCTCGTTTCTCTTCATCTTCTGTGATCGCCTTATCTTTAAAGAGTTTTTTGATCTTGTCATTTGCATCGCGTCGGACATTTCGGATGGCGATTTTTGCTTTTTCACCAAACTGTTTTGCTTTTTTCGCTTCCGCTTCTCTTTGCTCCACTGTCATCGGAGGGAAAAAGAGCTTGATCTGATCGCCGTCATTGTTTGGATTGACACCGATATTTGCTTCTTGAATAGCTCTTTCTATTTCTCCAAGCAGTGATTTGTCCCATGGAGATATAACGATCGTTGTTGCGTCAGCTGCAACCACGCTAGCCGCTTGATTTAGTGGAGTTGGTGCTCCATAATAATCCACTTTGATGTTTTCTACGACAGCTGTCGTTACTCGACCGGTTCGAAGAGTATTGAAATCCTTTTTCAAAACATCCAAACTCTTTTGCATATGATCCCGTGCATATTCATAGATCTCATTCAGTTCCATATCGGCTCCTCACCAAAATTTTTGTACTAATTTTACTATTTTTTACCTTTATTATCACTCTAATACGTTTTTTTGATACCCGAAGGTGCAGTTTTTGATTAATAATGCCATTTGTTACGGCAACTTTTCTCCAACCATATCCTGTCACATAAACAAAAGCGTGTTTATATATCGGATCTATTTGAACATGTACTCTTTCTAAAATCCCATTTTTTGGATAGCTTTTTGGTTCAATCCATACAGCATCCAAATGGTTGAATCGAAGCATTTGAGGGAGAGAGACTTTGCCGACAAGTGCGATTCTGTCAAGATCAAATATACTGCTTGTTTTTGAAATAGCGCCTATGTTTTGGTTGCAAATGGCTGTAAATCCAAAGAATTTGATTACCTTTTTTACCCTCTCATCATATTCGCCATAAGGGTAGGCATAATATTTTGGAGTATATCCAAGCCTTTTTGCAAAAAGCTCCAATCCCATTTTTGTATCGTTTTGAATCTCTTGGTCACTTAAATCCACAAGATAAGGGTGCGCATGGGAGTGAAAAGCGATTTGCCCATATTGAGCTATTTTTTTGAGATCGTTCCAACTCAAATAGTCTGGATAACGGTTTTCTATCGGTTTAGTTGCCAAAAAGAGGGTAAAAGGATAGTGGAACTTACGAAAAAGAGGGAGTGCATTTAAAAAACTTTTAAATCCGTCATCGATTGTCAGTATCACCCAATTTGAAGGTATCTCTTTTCCATTTTGAAGCGCTTGTACCAGCGTTGAAAGAGAAACAACGGTGTAATGGTGCTGTTTAAAATAGGTAAATTGTGCTTCAAGCTCTGCAAGTGATGTGTTTGTGGAAGGATACCTTGGATCGCCGAAACGGTGGTAAACGAAAATATGAGCATCTGCAAAAAGGAATGAACAAGCAAGTAAAAGCGCGGCGCTACTTCGCCGCAGGAGCCTCTGGAACATTCGATTGTGACTTAGTGACAGGAGCTGGTATGGTAGGCACAGGTGCCGTTTTTTGTACTTTGATTGTATCTACCACTGATTTTGTATAATTTTTATTGTACAGATATCCAAGCAAAATGGTATTGAAGACAAAAACGGTTGCCAAAAAGAAAGTCAGTCGTGCCAAAAATCCCTGTGGTCCCTTTGCACCAAAGACAGATTCATTGCTTCCACTGTATGCTCCCAGACCAATGGAAGAACTTTTTTGTAGTAAAATAACAATGGTTAGAATGATGGCAAGAACGATTTGAAGGATAAAAAGAACTTTTATCATCAAGTTTCCTTTTCTATTTTTAGCCCAATTATACCCAAAAAGTTTAAAAATAAGGTAAAGATTTTTGCACCATATCAAAGAGTTCAACCGTTTTGCTTCACAGTATCAGCAATATAAGATTATCCAGTCAAAAGTGGCTCGACATCTCGTTAAAAACTCTAAATATCAAGGAAAGAAAATAGCTGATTTGGGTGCTGGAAGTGGAGAGGTGTACAGGTCTATTTTTTGGGAATTTGAAAAGTTGTATGCATGCGATCTTTCATCTAGTATGTTGGCTTTGCATCCGGAAAAAAGGGTAGAAAAAATTGTTTGTGACTTTGATACGGAAGCGTGTTTTGAAAAGATCAGACAATTAGGTATTGATCAACTATTTGCTTCCTCTTCGCTGCAATGGAGCAAAGATCTGCCAACTCTTTTTTATAGGCTGAGTCAGTTGCAAATACCTCTCTCTTTAGCACTTTTTACAAGTAATACCTTCAAAACGATTCATTCTATGCTCGGAATCGAATCACCTATATATACTGAAGATGAGATTTTGCAACAAGCACGAAACTTTTTTATGCTAAACTATGAGAAAAGGGCGTATAGACTCTTTTTTCCTTCGCCTAAAGCGATGTTTACCTATATTAAAAGAAGTGGAGTAAGTGCAGGAAAAAAAATGGCTTCTGTAGGTGAGTTAAAAAGACTTTTTCGAGAGTATCCTTATTCTTATCTTGAATTTGAAGTGGTGTTTTTATGGGTCGATTGATTGTGCTGCTGATTCCTTTGATGGTATGGGCCAAAGTGATATGTGACCAAGAGGGAGAACGAATTACCTGTGCCTATATGATCAACAGATCGGACAATGCCAAAGGTCTAACTGTTCGATTTCATTGGATTTCGCCAAATGGTAAAGATGATAGAGTTCGAATATTCAAGGTTCCGCCATATTATGGTTCTGTCTATGATTATCGATTTTTACCGGGAAGAGTACCGGGAAAATGGAGAGTAGAAGTAAAGGAGCTGGAGACCAACAAAACTTCTGAAACCACTTTTGATATTAACCAAACTACTGAAGTCTTTTTTGAAGATTAAAGTTTCTTTTCTATATCATAGAGTTCATAACGTATCGTTTTGTATATTTGTGATTGTTTTGTATTAATTAATTTAAAGCACTCTTCTAGAACTCTTGCGGCTTCTTGAGCTCTTTTTATATTTGCTTGCAGCAGAGCTTGAATATTACTTCTTTGTTCTTCACTGGGTATAGATTCTTTTAAAACATCTCCCTTGATATCTCTATATTGTAAAAGTCTTTCATCATCATAAGTGGCTTGATGGCGAAGATTTTTGAGTTGTGAAGCGATATTTTTATTCTCAAATATATACCTTTGGATATCTTCCACAACACGTATACCCTCTTTGAGTCTATTGAGATTTGCATCAATGAGCCGAAAAAGTTTCGGCTCTAAAGCGTTATTATTCATCGCTGCCAAAAATTCCGAGGATTTGTAAGAGAGAAATAAAAAGGTTCAATACATCAAGATAGAGAGCGATTGCTGCTTCTACTGGAGTGGCAAAATTTCCCCGGATGATATTTTGTGTGTCAAACAGTATGAAAATACTAAAGATGATTGCTCCTGCTGCAGCAAGAAGTGTTTGTAATAAAGGACTGCCGAGAAAAATATTGATAAGACCTGCAACAATCATAATAATTAAAGCTATAAAAAGAAACTTGCCCATAGTTGTGAAGTCTTTTTTTGTATTGATAGCAAAAAGGCTCAGCCCTCCAAAAGCAACGCCTGTCAATAAAAGAGCGTTTGTTAAGATATTTGCTCCAGCCGGAAGTGCTAACACAGCGCTGAGCAAAGGTGTCAAGGTAAGTCCTGTCATAAATGTGAAACCAAAAAGCATGAAAAGATTTAAGCCCGGTTTTGACTTTGTCAAATAGACACCAAAGAGCATGATGAACTCTAATATGACAAGCCCCCAGTACCATGTGGCAATAGAGGGTGCCATCTGCATACCGATGTACGCACCTGTTGCCGCAGCCATTAAGCTAGCAGCAAAGAGCTGGTAGGTCTTTTTGATAAAGGTAGCGATATCGAGTTGCTTTGATTGTTCATTGCTAGCAGCGGAAGTTCGTACTTCGTTTGCAACTTTCGTTACAGAGTGAACATTCTTATTGAAATGATCCATCTCCCCTCCTTAATGATTTATCACGGTTAGTATACATAAAAAGTTTTGATATCTGCAATACATTAGCCGCCATCACCCTTGACAACAGGAGAGAAACTTCATATAATTTCGGCCTCAAACAGGGGAGAGTGGACGAGTAGTTCACGAGAGGCTGAGGGGGTTTGGAGAGGCTCTTGACAAGCCTGAAAGATTTTGGCATAATTTCAGTCCTCGAAACGCGGGGAGCTAAAGAGAAAGAATTCAAATGGCTCATCTTGAGTGGAAGATGGGCGAGAGAGTTCTTTAGGGAATTTGATCTTTGACAACTAGACAGAATGAAGAGTCCTTTGAGTTTTAAAGTAGGATTTTAAAACTTCATAAAAGTATTTTTATGGAGAGTTTGATCCTGGCTCAGAGTGAACGCTGGCGGCGTGCCTAACACATGCAAGTCGAGCGAGAACGGCTCAATGATCCCTTCGGGGTGAATTGAGTGTCAGCTAAGCGGCGCACGGGTGAGTAACACGTAGCTAACCTGCCCCATAGCGGGGGATAACAGCCCGAAAGGGCTGCTAATACCCTATACTCCTTCCTGGCACAAGTCAGGTTGTGGAAAGCGTTATGTAGCGCTATGGGATGGGGCTGCGGCCTATCAGCTAGTTGGTGGGGTAACGGCCTACCAAGGCTATGACGGGTAGCTGGTCTGAGAGGATGATCAGCCACACTGGAACTGAGACACGGTCCAGACTCCTACGGGAGGCAGCAGTGGGGAATATTGCGCAATGGGGGCAACCCTGACGCAGCAACGCCGCGTGGAGGATGACGCCCTTCGGGGTGTAAACTCCTTTTGCAGGGGAAGATAATGACGGTACCCTGCGAATAAGCACCGGCTAACTCCGTGCCAGCAGCCGCGGTAATACGGAGGGTGCAAGCGTTACTCGGAATCACTGGGCGTAAAGGGCGCGTAGGCGGCTTAGTAAGTTGGATGTGAAAGCCCACGGCTCAACCGTGGAACTGCGTCCAAAACTGCTAGGCTAGAGTCCGGGAGAGGCAGATGGAATTGGTGGTGTAGGGGTAAAATCCGTAGAGATCACCAGGAATACCCATTGCGAAGGCGATCTGCTGGAACGGTACTGACGCTGAGGCGCGAAAGCGTGGGGAGCAAACAGGATTAGATACCCTGGTAGTCCACGCCCTAAACGATGGATGCTAGTCGTTGTGGTGCTAGTCACTGCAGTGATGCAGCTAACGCATTAAGCATCCCGCCTGGGGAGTACGGCCGCAAGGCTAAAACTCAAAGGAATAGACGGGGACCCGCACAAGCGGTGGAGCATGTGGTTTAATTCGAAGATACGCGAAGAACCTTACCTGGGCTTGACATCCCGAGAACCCTCCAGAGATGGAGGGGTGCCTCCTTTTGGAGGAGCTCGGTGACAGGTGCTGCACGGCTGTCGTCAGCTCGTGTCGTGAGATGTTGGGTTAAGTCCCGCAACGAGCGCAACCCTCGTCCTTAGTTGCCAGCACTTAGGGTGGGCACTCTAAGGAGACTGCCCGGGTAACCGGGAGGAAGGTGAGGATGACGTCAAGTCATCATGGCCCTTATGCCCAGGGCGACACACGTGCTACAATGGCGCGTACAGAGAGAGGCGATACCGCGAGGTGGAGCAAATCTCTAAAGCGCGTCCCAGTTCGGATTGCAGTCTGCAACTCGACTGCATGAAGTCGGAATCGCTAGTAATCGCGGATCAGCCATGCCGCGGTGAATACGTTCCCGGGTCTTGTACTCACCGCCCGTCACACCATGGGAGTTGAGCTCACCCGAAGCCGGGGGACCGACCCGTAAGGGAGGACCCTCGTCGACGGTGGGCTCAGCGACTGGGGTGAAGTCGTAACAAGGTAACCGTAGGAGAACCTGCGGTTGGATCACCTCCTTTCTAGAGTGATGATCCAAAGATTCAATTCTTTGGATGGAAGCCGATGAGACTCACACTCATTGGCTTGAGGGGACTCTTCATTTCTGTCTAGTTGTGAGAGATCGGGTGTTCTTTGAAAGAGAAGGTGGAGGAGAAGAGCTAAGGAGCCCTTATCAGGGGCGAGCTTTAATAATGGGCCTGTAGCTCAGGTGGTTAGAGCGCACCCCTGATAAGGGTGAGGTCAGAGGTTCAAGTCCTCTCAGGCCCACCAGTTTAGTGGATGGGGTCTTAGCTCAGCTGGGAGAGCGCCTGCCTTGCACGCAGGAGGTCACCGGTTCGATCCCGGTAGACTCCACCAGGTTTGGATGAAGTTTAAAATAAGCTCTAAAGGTATTTAGGGTTTATTTTAGACTTTATGGTCTAAGAGATATTTGACAACTCATTGTTCGTAGTAAAAGAGGTAAATACAATAGGCAAGCTGTTTTACTTGACAAAGGTAGTTGAGTAAGGCGGCGGTGCGCTTTAGAAGTAGGTGTAAGCTACAAAGGGCGTACGGTGGATGCCTAGGGTGATGGAGGCGATGAAGGACGTGCTAGGCTGCGAAAAGCCTCGGGGAGCTGCCAAGAAGCGTTGATCCGGGGATTTCCGAATGGGGCAACCCGGCTGGTGGAGACACCAGTCACCTGACTTTGTCAGGGGCGAACCTGGGGAAGTGAAACATCTCAGTACCCAGAGGAAAAGAAATCAACCGAGATTCTCCTAGTAGCGGCGAGCGAACGGGGAGTAGCCCGTCTCTGTGTAGCCTACATTATAGCTGAAGTGTCTGGAAAGGCACACCATAGAGGGTGACAGTCCCGTAAGCGAAATAGTGTAGGTGGGACTAGGCAGAGACCTTGCGAGTAGGTCGGGACACGTGTTATCCTGACTGAAGACGGGGGGACCACCCTCCAAGGCTAAATACTACCATCACACCGATAGTGCACAAGTACCGTGAGGGAAAGGTGAAAAGAACCCCAGTGAGGGGAGTGAAATAGAACCTGAAACCGTATGCCTACAATCATTCGGAGCCCTATGTTCTTCGGAACAGGGTGACGGACTGCCTTTTGCATAATGAGCCTGCGAGTTGTGGTCAGTGGCGAGGTTAAGCGAACGCGAAGCCGTAGCGAAAGCGAGTCTGAACAGGGCGAAATAGTCACTGGCTGCAGACCCGAAGCCGGGTGATCTATCCATGGCCAGGCTGAAGTGGGGGTAAGACCCCATGGAGGGCCGAACCAGTGGAGGTTGAAAACTCCTTGGATGAGCTGTGGATAGGGGTGAAAGGCCAAACAAACTCGGTGATAGCTGGTTCTCTGCGAAATATATTTAGGTATAGCCTCAGGACGTAGCACTAGGGGGTAGAGCACTGATAGGGCTAGGGCCCCACACAGGGGTACCAAACCCTGTCAAACTCCGAATACCTAGTGTGGAATCCTGGGAGTCAGGCGTAGGGTGATAAAATCCTATGTCGAGAGGGGAACAACCCAGACTGCCGACTAAGGTCCCAAAGTTGTGACTAAGTGGAAAACGATGTGGGGCTGCTTAGACAACCAGGAGGTTGGCTTAGAAGCAGCCATCCTTTAAAGAAAGCGTAACAGCTCACTGGTCTAGCGGCCCTGCGCGGAAAATATAACGGGGCTAAGTCACACACCGAAGTCGCAGGTGCATACTGGTGTATGCGCGGTAGCAGAGCGTTCCAGTCAGCGGTGAAGCTGTACCGGTGAGGAGCAGTGGAGCGGCTGGAAGTGAGCATGCAGGCATGAGTAGCGATAAAAGTGGTGAGAATCCACTTCGCCGAAAGCCCAAGGTTTCCTACGCGATGCTCGTCAACGTAGGGTTAGTCGGGTCCTAAGCCGAGTCCGAGAGGGGTAGGCGATGGGAAATCGGTTAATATTCCGATACCTACTTACTACAAGGCGAAGGAGGGACGCTTAGGGCTAGCCGGGGTCACTGATGGAATAGTGGCTCGAAGGGTGTAGGCTGCTGGGTAGGCAAATCCGCCCAGCGATAGGCCGAGACCTGACAGGCCCCCAAAGCCCTTCGGGGCGGCGGGGGAACCGGTGATGCCGTCGAGCCGAGAAAAGCTTCTAAGCCGTTTGAGTAGTAAGTAGCCCGTACCGTAAACCGACACAGGTGGGCGGGATGAGTATTCTAAGGCGCGCGGAAGAACCCTGGTCAAGGAACTCTGCAAACTGGCACCGTATCTTCGGTATAAGGTGTGCCCGTAGTAGGTGAAGGCCCTTGCGGCTGGAGCCGAGGCGGGTCGCAGCGAAGCGCTCCATCCGACTGTTTATCAAAAACACAGCACTATGCTAACTCGTAAGAGGATGTATATGGTGTGACGCCTGCCCGGTGCCGGAAGGTTAAGGGGATTGGTTAGCCCTTTAGGGCGAAGCCATGAACCGAAGCCCCGGTAAACGGCGGCCGTAACTATAACGGTCCTAAGGTAGCGAAATTCCTTGTCGGTTAAATACCGACCTGCATGAATGGCGTAACGAGATGGGGGCTGTCTCGACCAGGGATCCGGTGAAATTGTAGTGGAGGTGAAAATTCCTCCTACCCGCGGAAAGACGGAAAGACCCCGTGGACCTTTACTACAGCTTGGTACTGCCATCGGGATGGGGATGTGCAGGATAGGTGGGAGGCTGAGAAGCCCGGGCGCCAGCTCGGGTGGAGCCGTCCTTGAGATACCACCCTTCCTCATTCTGGTGGCTAACTCGCGTGTGTTATCCACACGGAGGACAATGCCTGGCGGGTAGTTTGACTGGGGCGGTCGCCTCCTAAAGAGTAACGGAGGCTTACAAAGGTTGGCTCAAAGCGGTTGGAAATCGCTTGGAGAGTATAAAGGCATAAGCCAGCCTGACTGCGAGAGAGACAACTCGAGCAGAGACGAAAGTCGGTCTTAGTGATCCGGTGGTTCTGAGTGGAAGGGCCATCGCTCAAAGGATAAAAGGTACCCCGGGGATAACAGGCTGATCTCCCCCAAGAGCTCACATCGACGGGGAGGTTTGGCACCTCGATGTCGGCTCATCGCATCCTGGGGCTGGAGCAGGTCCCAAGGGTATGGCTGTTCGCCATTTAAAGCGGTACGCGAGCTGGGTTCAGAACGTCGTGAGACAGTTCGGTCCCTATCTTCCGTGGGCGTAGGAAGGCTGAGGAGAGCTGACCCTAGTACGAGAGGACCGGGTTGGACGTGCCACTGGTGTACCAGTTGTCCTGCCAAGGGCACCGCTGGGTAGCTATGCACGGAACGGATAACCGCTGAAGGCATCTAAGCGGGAAGCCGACTCCAAGATGAGCCTTCCCTGAAGGACGGTGGAAGACTACCACCTTGATAGGCTGGGTGTGTAAGCGCAGCAATGCGTTTAGCTGACCAGTACTAATAGTCCGTTTGGCTTACACGTTTTATATGCACCGCCGCCTTACTGAGCTACCACTCTTTTGCTGCGAACAATGAGTGATCTTTCAAACAAAACTTGTCAAGAGACAAGAGAATAGAGTCTTTTAACCCCAAAAGCCTCTCTTCTCTTGTCCTGGTGCCTATGGAGCGGAGGAAACGCCCAGATCCATTCCGAACCTGGAAGCTAAGCTCCGCATCGCTGATGATACTGCACCCCTCGGGTGTGGAAAAGTAGGTCGGCGCCAGGCAGAGATTATTTCTCTTCATATTATCTCCAATGTAACTATCATTTTCAATTGTAAAATTCCTAATCAAGTAAAATCATTATACAAATATAATTTTTTTATTAACTCTATTCATATCATATAATTAACAAATCATTAATCTTTCCATGATACAATTTAATGACCAGACTAATAATAAGAATATTTTATAATCACTATTATTTTGTCTTCGCAAAACTTAAGTAATCTTTAAATTCTAATCCACTATAATGTATTTTGTCTTACTCATACTATATAAGGAGAAAAGAATGAAAAAGTGGATTGCCCTGTCTGCTGTTGCTGCGATGGCTACTATGAGTTTTGCAAGTGGTAGTGCAAATAACGATGATCTAAGAGCTGAACTTGAGCAACTCAAACAGCAGATCAATGAATTGAAACAAGCGCAAGCAAAAATCAATCTTAAAGCATTGAAAAAACAGATACGTGAAATCAAAGCACATGATGCTGGTGACAATATCAAATGGAACGTTGATTTCCGTACTGCATATGATGTTATTGGATATAAATACGCATCAGGTACAAGCAGCTGGAATGGCATTTTTACGAACAGGCTTTGGTTAGGTATGGCATTTGCTCCAACAAGTAATTTAGTGTTCAAAGGTCTTATTAGTTATTACAAAATGTACGGTCAATTACCAGCACCTCAGCAAGGATTCAATTACTTTGATTGGATTGTAAATGAGACTCCAAACCCAAGTGGAGAATTGAGACTAAAAGAAGCGTATTGGCTTTACTTTGGCGACAGTTTCCTAGGTGCTGATATTCCATGGACGGCAAGTTTTGGTCGAAGACCGGCTACGGATGGACTATTGGCAAGCTATAGAGAAGATCAAAATCCAAAATCACCACTTGGACATATTATCAATACTGAATTTGATGGAGCAAGTTTCAAGTTTAATCTCGAAAATGTAACAGGTGTTCCTGGTATGTACTTTAAACTTTGCATGGGCCGAGGAATGACAAATGCCAATACGAGATATGCTACTGGTACATTGCCAGATGCTTCATATACAAGAGTGAATGGATGGAGTAATACAGATTTGGCAGGATTTATTTTTGTACCATACGATGATGGACAATATTCCGTTCATACCACAGCTTTTAAAGCATTTAATCTACCAGGATATTTTGCGAATAACTATGTTTGGGATTCTACTTTAAATACTTATATGCCAAACTTTACCAGCATGGGACTTGTACAAGGTGGTGATATGTATGGTGCTGCAGTAAGTCTTTTGGCGCAAGGAATAGGTGATGGTATCAATGATTTTCTAGATGATACAAACGCATTTGTTAGTTTTGCATGGAGCAAAACACTTCCTGGTGGTACACATTCTGCGTCATTTACAGGTGGTCCATATAACGGTGTGACAACAAATGTCTCTAATGCAATGCTTGGATCAACTGATAATAAATCTGGAACATCAATTTATATAGGTGCAAATTTTCCAGTACCTATGATTGATGGCTCACGAATGGGATTGGAATATAATCACGGAAGTAAATACTGGAGAAGCTTTACCTATGCAGAAGATACGCTTGCTGGAAGTAAACTTGCTGCTCGAGGCGATGCATATGAGATTTGGTTTAACAAAGAGTTGATAGGAAGAACATTAACTGCACAACTTCGATATACTTATATTGATTATAAATATGCTGGTTCTCAAGCGTTTTTTGGAGAGGGCGGAATGCCTATGACGATGAATGACATAAGAGGCCTCCAAATGCTAGGATATCCAGTAAATGCTGTTGATAAAGCACAAGATCTTCGACTCTACATACGATATCGATATTAATATCTAGCCGCCTTTGGCGGTTAGTATAAAAGGAAGGAACGATTTTCAAATTTAAAAAATGGCTTATAGCTTCTATCACAATACTTCTTATTGCTTCTTCTATCTTTTTTTATATTTTTTCTCTCAATGTTGAAAAAAACCTACATGAAGAGATAGCAGATACGATCAAGAGCTACTTAGATAAAATCCTCAATAAGCAAAAATCCCAAGCTTTAACGTTAGCAATACTTCTTTCTCAAAATGAAGCTTTGAAGGAAGCCTTACTGGATCTCGATGAAGCAAAGGGGTATGAGATTCTGTCACAATCCCTTCAAACTTTACAACAGTATACCAATATACAAGGGGTGAGGGCTCAAGTCATTGCAAAAGATCTTACCATTTTTGCCAGAAATTGGGATAAAGATTTTGTTGGCATGCCACTAGACGCGTTTCGAAAAGATCTTTCCAGTTTTAAGATCAATAAACCCAAAGTTGCTATTGAGACGGGAAGACTCCTTTCTATTAAAGCAACTGCGCCTATTAAAAAGGGCTATAAAACGATTGGATATATGGAGATTATCTCCCTGTTCGAACCGATGACTACGGAGATGAGGAAATTAGGAATAGAACTTATTGTCTTGATGCATGAGAAGTATCTTGATGTTGCAACACTTATGAGAGACAATCCTGTAATAGGTGCATATGTCATAAGCAATCGAAACTATAACAAATTGATTGCTAATAATTTGACACATAAAAAACTGGAAAAGATCGTGTCACGAGGATATATGTATGATGGGGAGAATCTCTATTTTTATCATCCGATGTTTAATAGCGTTGGTGAAAATCTAGGCATTTTTCTCATTGCCATTAACAAGGAAGGGATAAAGAAATTTCAAAAGTATAAAGACTCTCTTTCATTTTTTCTTGCCTTCGAAAATGATGAATTTAGCGATATTATCGATATATGGGAGCATCCAGAAGGAAGGTTTCGATCGGTGTATGATAGAAGCGTGGCTCTCTTTCTTGGAAAAAATGTGGATGCTAATCTAAAAAAAGATTTCGAAATAGAAATTCGTGATATATTAAAAAATTACAGTAAAGAAGAACTGATCAATATCATTGTTGAAAAATATCGCAGAACGAAAAAACGAGGAGTCATAAAGTGAAAATCATGGTTTTAGAAGATGAGTATGCACTTCGCATGAGTATTGAAGAGTTTTTAATCGATCTTGGGTTTGAAGTGGAGAGTTTTGAACGGGGTGATGAACTTCTCGATGCTTTATACAGTGCAAATTATGACATTTTGTTGTTGGATGTAAAAGTGCCTGGAATCAATGGTTTTGAACTGTTAAAAGAGCTTCGAGAGTCTGGGAATGAAGTGCCTGCAATTTTCATCACCTCCTTAACACATGTGGATGATCTGTCCAAAGGGTTTGAACTCGGTTGTTGTGATTACATCAAAAAGCCATTTGATCTCAAAGAGTTGGAGGTAAGACTGAAAAATGTTCTCAAAAGAGAGTGTTTTGGTGTCAATAAAGAGATAGTTGAACTTCCAAATCACTATACGTATGATTTGGAAAAATTCGAACTGAGGCAAAATAGAGAAGTTGTTTCCCTAACAAAACAGGAAAAAAGGATTTTAGAACTTCTGATCAAACAAAGAGGCAATATTGTAAGCATTGAGCAGTTTTGTGATGAAGTTTGGGGTGAATACGTGGATCCTGCCAATATCCGAGTCCATATAACGAAACTTCGAAAGAAAATAGGTAAAGACATTATTAAAAATGTGCATGGTTTAGGATATAAAATTGATACTTGATGCAAAGAAATACGCCTTTCGATATGCTATTTTATATACTCTCATCATCGGTATTCTTCTTTTCGTTCCACTGTTTGTCTATACCTCTCTTGTTTTAAATATCAATGAAGCAAAAAATGAGCGTGATTTAAAAGAGGTTGCACTTAAAATTGTTGGTAAAATGGAAGAATATAATAATGATGGTATTTTTCAGTATCCACGTTTTGCCGGGTACAAATCAGGATTGTATGATGTTAATTTTCATCCTGTATTTTCTCTTTTAGATTTTACTCCTACCGCTTTTTCAGAAGGATATCATAAACAACGAACAAAGCGATATTATATTGTAGAACTGCCGGAAAATCTTTATTTTGGGGCAAAATATCTGATAGTTTCAAAGGAGTTTGATCCATGGAAGATTTATAGAACGAGCTTTTTGATCGGTTTTGGCATTGTTTTCATTTTGCTTCTTTTTTCCTATATCGTCTTAAAAAATTTCAGTTATCCCTTTGAAAAAGTGAATCAAACTCTTGATAATTTTATCAAGGACTCAATGCATGAAATCAATACACCTCTTTCCATTATCAATGTCAATATCGATCTTTTTACGAGAAAATTTGGTGAGAACAGTTACCTTTCACGTATAAAATCTGCTGCGAAGACTCTGAGCAATATCTACAACGATATGGATTATCTGATCAAAAAGGATAGAATCGAATATAAAAATGAAAAGATCGATTTTAGCTCTTTTTTACAGGAGCGGGTGGACTATTTTCAAGAGATCGCAAACCTTCGAAAAATCTCACTTGTTGCCAAAATCGAAACAGACATTACTATCTACATGAACCGAACAAAACTACAGCGTATTGTAGACAACACATTGTCAAATGCAATTAAATATTCAAAAGAGAGATCTTGCGTAAAAATCTATCTGAAAAAAGTTGGAGATCAAGCGGTTTTAACCATTAAAGACTACGGTATCGGAATAGAGAATCCACAAAAGATATTTGAACGATTTTACCGTGAAGATCATGATAAAGGCGGTTTTGGAATAGGCCTTTGTATCGTTCAAAACATTGTTCAACAAGAAGATATTGGACTTAAAGTTGTTTCCAAACCCGGGAAAGGGACTGCATTTATCTACTACTTCAAACTTTTTGCATAAATCTATAAATTTCTTTTACATTTTTTTTACACTTAATTGTTACCATTTTTTAACCAATCAAGAAGGAGTTGACATGAAAAAGGGTTTGATTGCAGTGGTGCTCTCCTCTTTAGTGCTTACTGGCGTGAGTGCGAAAGATTACAAAAATGCCATTGAGTCGCCTGATGCGACGAAAATTTTAAAGAAGGATAAGTTACCCCCTCCAAAAAAATACACTATGCCAAAGGGCTGTATTACAAAAGATCCTTTGGCAATCGCTCGTGGGAAGTTTATGTTCCATAATCTCAATGGGAAAAAGGCGAAGCAGGCTCCTCCTACTGGACTAACACGATATGTTATCGTCAATGGGAAAAAAAAGCCGAAGCAGTATGGCAACTGTGTCGCTTGTCACAACATCGAAGGTGCTATAGGACCTGGAAATGTCGGTCCAGATTTGCACAACTACAAAAAACTTTTTATCGATACAGGTGTGCGAAGTTATCAACATGTTTACCAGCAGATTGCAGATCCAAGAGTTTTCAATCCAACGACGCATATGACTGTCAATTTGACCACAAAACTTTTTACACCAAAAGAGATTTGTGAAATTACATCCTATGTAGTGAGTGAGAAAAAGGAGAAATAATGGAAAGAAGAAGTTTTTTAAAAGGGTTAGGAGCCGTACCGGCAATAGGTCTTGTGGGCGTTAGCAGTGTCAATCTTTTGGCAGATGCAAAAAAAAGCAAACCAAAAGGAAAGAATGCCATTAATTTTAAAAAAGCGCTTTCTGTGATTACTGATGGAAAGGGAGCCAAAGAGAGTGCAAAAGTAAAACTCACTGTTCCTGAAATCGCGGAAAATGGTGCAGTGGTTCCTGTAAAAGTGAGTGTGGACGAACCTATTGAGAATGTCAAATCGATTCATATTTTATCTACGAAAAACTCAAACGCAAGATGTGCGGATGTTTTCTTGAGTCCAAGAAATGGAAAAGCCTATTTTGCAACACGTATCAAACTGAGTGGAACACAAGAGGTCGTAGCAGTAGCTGTATTGAAAAATGGAAGTGCGATTATGGCAAAAAAACCGGTAAAAGTAACTATCGGTGGATGTGGATAATAAAAAAAGGAGCAACAGATGGCGAAAAGAAAATCAATTATTAAAATCAAACCTAGAAAATATAAAGTTGGCGATATCGTAAAAGTTGATTTTATCGTAATCCATCCAATGGAAACAGGGATGAGAAAAGATAAAAAAACAGGAAAAATCAAACCTTTACACTATATCAATGAGGTGAAGTTCTACTTCAATGATGAGCTATTCACGACAATTCTACCGTGGGAAACTGTTTCGACAAATCCATACTTTTCGATCAATATGAAAGTAACTGGTCCTGGAAAAATCAAAGTGGTGTACAAGGACAATCTTGGTGAAGTACATGAAAAGAGTAAAAAAGTAAAGCCGAAAGGATAAGCCATGAAGAGATTACTATCCTTTGCCCTCTCACTTGCTTTGGCCTCTTCAATGGCCATTGCAGATGAGAAACTGAGTATGACAGAAGCTGATCGCGCCCTTTATCAAGAGATGCTGGAAAACAATCCAGCCGACATTTTCGTGGAAGAGGGTGCAGAAATTTTGGAAGAACTTGGTGGAGAAGAAGCACTCGCGAAGTTTTTGGGTGTGAGTGAAGATGAGCTTCCTAAGTATATCGCCGGATTTCCAAGATATATAGACAAGATAGGAATGGTTGTAAGCATTGATCAAATGCTGCAAGCTTTTATGTATGACCAGGGTAAAAAGCCATATAAACTCAAATCTGCATTGATGGATTCTTTGCAGGCCTATGTAAAATCACTTGCTAATGGAGAGAAGATCAATATCGATGTGAATGCCAATGAGCATATGAAAAAAGCCTATAAACTGGGCAAGCAGATGTTTGAACTCAGACGAGGTAAAAGAGGCCTCTCTTGCTATAGCTGTCATAGCCCAGATGTTGTAGGTTTGCGACTGAGAATGCAGATCCTTCCTGATCTTGGTGCACCAAAAGTGAAAGCTGCTGCCACATGGCCAGCATACAGAATGACAAAAGGCAAGATGTTTACACTGCAAAAGCGATTTCAGCAGTGTATGAAAAACGCTCTTTTGGCCAAAATTCCTCTTGGAAGTCCACAGATGGTAGCGCTTGAGGTATATGTAACAAGCATGGCTCAGGGAGAAGAGATCCATATTCCAGGGTTAAAAAGGTAGATCATGAATATCAATAGACGTGATTTTTTGCATATCGCTGCAGCTTTAGGACTTATGGGTGCAAGTGGTGGGAAACTCCATGCAGCAAAAAGAGCCGATGAGGTGACAGCAAGCGATATTTTAGATTTTGATCCTGTGGGGAAGGTGACACTGCTACATATATGCGATATGCACGCACATTTAAAGCCACTCTACTGGAGGGAGCCATCAACACTTATCAGTGCAAAAAATCTTGTAGGGACTCCGGGCTTTTTATGCGGAAAAGCTTTCATGGACTTTTACGGGATAAAGCCTAATACGTTGGAAGCCTATTTTGATACCTATCTCAATTTTGAAGAGCTTGCGAAAAAATTTGGGAAAATGGGTGGCGTGGCCCACATGAAAACCATCATTGACGAAGTTCGTCGTGACCGAGGCAAAGACAATGTGCTACTTTTAGATAGTGGCGATACCTGGCAAGGTACGGCAGTGGCTTTGAAAACAAAAGGAGAAGCCATCGTAGATGCACAAAACTATCTTGGCGTTGATGTGATGGTTGGACATTGGGAGTTTACCTACGGTAAAGAGCGGGTAATGGAGCTTCTTGATAAACTCAATGCGGATTTTGTATCGCAAAATGTGGTAGATAATGATCCATTTAGTGATACATTTGAAGAAACCGTTTTTAAGCCCTATACCATTAAGGAGGTAGGTGGAGCGAAGATCGGTATTATCGGCCAATCTTTTCCGTTTACATCCACTGCCAATCCAAAACGTTTTACCGAAGGATGGAGTTTTGGTCTGCGGCTTGATTCACTGCAGGGGTATGTGGATGAGCTGAGAAAAGAGAAAAAGGTTGACTGTGTTGTCCTTCTGAGTCACGATGGATTTAGTGTAGATCAGGAGGTGGCCAGGAAAGTGCATGGGATAGATTTTATCCTCAGTGGCCATACGCACGATCCCGGGCCAAAACCGATCACGATTAATGGGACAACGATTATTATAGCAGGAAGCCACGGAAAATTTATAGGAAGACTCGATATCGATATTCAAAAAGGACGCGTGAAGGATTTTCGCTATAAGCTGATTCCTGTTGCATCAAAATTGATTCCAGCAGACAAAAAAGGGATCGAATTGGTTGACAAGTGGTACAGGCCTTACAATAAAGAGCTAAGTCAAGCTATCGGAAAGACAAAGGGAACGCTTTATAAGCGAGACACCTTCTATTCAACATTCGATGCACTCATAGGCGATGCGATTCGTGATACGATGGATTGTGAAATATCTTTTACGCCAGGATATCGATGGGGGACGACACTGTTGCCGGGTGACGATATTTTGGTAGACAATGTCTATGAGATGACTGCGATTACCTATCCGGATGTATACACATTTGAACTCAAGGGTGCAAAAATAGCAACACTTTTGGAAGATATCGCAGATAACGTATTTAATGCCAACCCACTCTACCAGCAAGGCGGTGATATGAGTCGGTTAGGTGGCGTGAGTTATGACATTAAGATATCTGCACCAAGTGGGAAGCGGATACGAAATCTAAAAATTAATGGAAAAGAGCTAGATCCAGACAGAAACTATGTAGTAAGTGCCTGGGGAGGGAACTTACAAAATGCAGGTGAGAACCTAAGAGAAGCAAAAATCAAGCCAGTATACGATGTGGTAGTAGATTATGTCAAAAGAAAAGGGACGGTGGATATTTCCAACAAATCGAATGTGAATATCCTCGATTTTGACTGTGGATGCCCCAAAAAGGGTGGAATCTGTTCATAAATGAAAGGAGAAAATATGAAACTATTGAAATTAAGCTTAGCAGCGGCGGTATGTATAGCAGGAGCGACAGCAACAACTGCAATGGCGAAAGAGAAACGATCTCTCAAAGGAAACATGACACTTAAATACAATGTTTTGCCAGGTGAGGCAAATAGTTTAAGTGAAATGTTTACGAAAGGTGAATGGTACGGAAGATTACGTTTTAACTCTTTTATTTGGGACTGGGATACAGAAGATTATTTAACCGGTGGTAAAAAGAAGGACAACTGGGCAATAGGAATCGGTGGAAGTTTCGAGTATAAAACGGCGTACTGGAACGGATTTGGAGCCACTGCTTCTTTGTATACATCTCAAAACCCATGGCATATGGATAAAAATGAGGTAGGGTATGTTAAAGCTGGAAAAGATACATTTTCAAGGTATAAGGTTAAAACGGAAGGTACATTTGGCATGACGGTTTTGGCCCAAGCATATCTTGAGTATAAGCGAAACAAAACGAGTTTAAAAGTTGGACGCCAAATATTTGAAAGTATGCTTACAAAAAGTAACGATACGAAAATGATCCCAAATACCTTTGAAGGATACAGTCTCACAAGTAAATATTTCAGTGGTACGACTATCAAGTTAGCGTACTTTTTAAAGCAAAAGCTAAGAGATCATACCTCTTTTCACGATGTAATCACTTTTAAAGATGCAAATGGTGAGAGTTGGGCAAACAACGATGACAGTGCAGTGAATAAAGCCTTGAGTTATGCTAATTTCGTTGCTGCTGGAAAAGATCCAAATCATGACTTGATCGTTGCTGAAATTGCAAACAAAAGTCTCATTCCAAATCTAAAACTGAAACTCAACTATACGACTGTTCCAGAAGTTGTAGCACTTGGTGCGATTGAAGCGCACTACAAGATACCTGTAGGTAACTATAACCTTGTACCTGGTTTTCGATATATCAAGCAGTGGGACAGAGGTGCCGATGATGTAGCACGAGCTACTGGTGCGGCTGTTGCAAACTTGAAAGGAAAAAGTGCAGGGTACGATGATCCATACAGTGTCGACAGCTCTGTTTGGATGGCACGCCTTGATCTGAAAGCCAAAAACAAAATCTGGTGGGCAAGGGTTGGTTACTCGAAGGTAGCGGATGATGCAGATATCATCGCTCCATGGAGGGGTTTCCCAACAGGCGGTTTTACAAGAGCGATGGCACAGTACAACTGGTATGCCAATACCAAAACATGGATGGTCCGAGGTGTTGTCAATTTTGACAAAGCGGGTCTCGTTCCTGGACTCAAAGCAAGCCTACGATATGCCATGCAAGATTTTGATGATGACAAGGCAGGAGTACAGGCAGATAGCAACATCGTTCATCTTGATCTTGTTGAGAAAGTCAAATCCATTCCAGGTCTCTATCTCAAGTTTAGAACAGGTATCGTAAATGGAGATGATAATACATATGATATCAATGGAAAACTCAAAGCTGATCCATCCTACAACGAATATCGATTTGAGATCAATTATCTGTTCTAGGGAGTACAATGTTCTACATCGCGCTGTTCTTGTTATCGCTTCCTCTTTTAGCGACTCAAGGGTATGAGGTCTACAAACAAAGATGTGCCTCATGCCATCTTGAACATGTGGATGTAAAAACATTGCAGAAAAATTTTTTACATGACAATGCCATTTTACATCTCAAAGCTCCCTCAATCAACCAGATCTCCTATAGACTCAAAACGAAGGTAGGAGATCCCCATGGGGACAAAGAGTTCCAAAAAATGGAAGCGATAGAGTTTGTCAAAGAGTATGTGAAACATCCTGACAGACAAAACTCTATCTGTTCTAAAACGGTGTTGAAACACTTTGAAACGATGCCAGCTATCAAAGATATCAGCGATGAGGATTTGGAAAAAGTAGCTGCATGGATATATGATCAAAAAAGTGACGTATTGCCGAAAAAAAGAGGATTTGATTTTGACAAAATTTTGCAACAGGCAAAAAAAGAGAATAAAATCATCATTCTTGAAGCGACTTCTCCAACGTGTCACTACTGTAGATGGATGGAGAAGACGACACTCAAAGATAAAGAGGTGCAAGAGAGATTACGTCAACATTTCATATTTATCCCAGTGGATATAACAAAACAGAAACTTCCATTGGGTATAGAGTGGAATCTTACCCCCAGTTTTATCTTCATAACGCCTAAGGGGAAGATTATAAAAACAGTTCCCGGAGCTTGGGAAAAAGAGGATTTTTTGAAGATACTTGATGAGGTGCGAAAATGAGAGCGCTCATGGGCCTATTTCTATTTTTATCTTTTCTGGTTGCAGATACGGAGTTTGCTAAGCCGGAGCCTAGCATTGACAATCCAAGAAAGATTGTCTTTCCTATTACCAAAGGGGATGATGAATCGATCAATCATGTTTTAAGTTCAGCCAATAACGTGATGAAGTTTTATGGACCAGAAAAGGTAATGATAGCGATTATTTGCTATTCAAAAGGTATTCGCACGCTTCTGAAAAAAGAGAAGAAGATTGCTGCAAGAGTGCGAAGTCTCATGACATATGATGTGGAGTTCATCGCCTGTGGCAATACGATGCGAACGAAAAATATAAAAAAAGAGGATCTTATCGAAGGGGTAGAGATCGTGACTGCCGGTATAGTGGAGTTGGTGGAACGAGACCTCAAAGGCTGGATCTATATACGACCATGAAGGAGAATGAATGAAAAAGATAATTGTACTATTGAGTTTTGTCCTTACACTTTTTGCAAATGATCATATCATATTGTTTGCAACAAAGGCAAAAGTGACACCTGCGCACATAGAAGAGGTGTTTCAAAAAGCAGGTTACTCTATACAGCAAAATAGAGATATGAACGGACCATATAAAAAACAGTTTAAACAGACAGATTTCGATATCTACACCTTGATGACTGTCTATTATCCAAAAATTGCAATGGACACAGTGGTACAATATCCAGATAGCGGGATCTTTGCACCCTATAGCATTGTTATTTATAAAAAGAAGGGTGAAGAAAGAACGTATGCGGGCGTACTGAGTGCGAAAGCAAAAGCACATATTTTGGGTACCCATGAACTGGACAGTTATTTTAAGAAACTTGAAAAATTGGATGTTGAAACACTGAAAAAAGCACTGCCCGGAGCAACAAGGGTCACTTTAAATTATCAGCCGCAGCAAGTGAAAGAAAAACTTCTTACGAAATACAGCTTCGAAGTAGATGATGAAGAAGCTTTGGATACAAAAGATGAACTTGAGATGATGATAGAAGATGGCTTGAAACCCATCGGGTTTGTTATGGCGAATTTCAACGATTTCAATTATGACCTCAAAGAGGCAAAAATCAATGATTTCATCTTTTATGATACCTATTCTCTTTGTAAATTGAAAGTGATCTACAATATTTCAAAAGTACGTCCGGAAGCAGGGGTTTTTGCGCCGTGTACAATGGCTGTATATCAAAAAAGAGGAACGAATACAATGAATATAGTTTTTCCAAATATCTATAACTGGATTGCTACACTCAGTCTCAAAGATCCAAAACTGATCAAGATATTAGAAAAAGCGCAAAAGGATATGGTCAATGTGATCGAAAACGCCTTGCCTTAAGAGGCAAGGTTGAATTTTGTGGTTTGCAAAAGGTTGTCTACTATCTCTTGATAATATTTTTTATGTCTTGCTTCTCCCATAGCTACTGGAGGCATACCTTCATCACTTAATTTTCGTATATCCATCTCAAGCGGGATTTGACCAAGGAGTGGGACATTGTATTGAAGGCTTAAAGCTTTGCCTCCATCGCTTCCAAAAATATCGTAGCGTTTTCCAGTATCTGGAGCGATAAAATAGCTCATATTCTCAATCAATCCTCCAATATGCACACCAATATCTTTGAACATCATGATGGCTCTGCTGACATCGTCGGCTGCAACCATTTGAGGAGTGGTTACTAATACTCCTGCTGTAATTGGCAATTCTTGCGCCATAGTGAGCTGAATATCACCGGTACCTGGAGGCATATCAATAACTAAAAAATCAAGCTCTCCCCAGTCGACATCTTCTAAAAATTGAATCAAGGCACTCACAGCCACGCTACTTCTCCATACAAGCGGCGTATCAGGAGATGGGGTGGTGAGGCCGACACTCATGATTTTGATGCCAAAATTCTCACTGGGTATTATCTTGTCATTATCGCCCCAGCGAAGCTTTTCATGCTCGACTCCTACCATCCTAGGGATATCTGGACCGTATACATCTGCATCCAGAAGTCCAACTTTATACCCTTTTTGTGCTAATGAGATGGAAAGATTGGTGCTTACTGTACTTTTGCCAACACCCCCTTTCCCACTGGTAACGGCAATAACATTTTTGGCATATGGCGCTCTGTTGTTTGGTTTTGCAGTTGAGCCGTAATTGATCGATTTTTTTGGTTGAGATTTAAGAGCAACCTCTACATTTTTATCTTTTAAAAGATCTTTGATAGCACCTTCAATGATAGGAAAAGCCTCTTGGTTGGCCATATTGAGTACGATTTTTAGTTTTCCATTTTCCTCTTTGATGGAATCAACGGTACGGAGTTCGACGATATTTTTACTCAGACCTGGATACTGTACATTTTTCAAAAGCTCTAAAATACTTTTCTCCATACTATTCTCCTATTCGTATGGATTTGTGCGAAGTCTTTGCTGAATGAGCATCATTGTACTTCTTGTTTTTTGGATATAGCCGCCGATAATCTCTTTTGACTCTGGAAATTGTTGCAAGAGGTCTTGATATGTTTTTATGCGGTTGTTGAGAAGTTTTGTAAAAGCACCGATGAGTTCCAACTCTTTATTTTTTGCTTTTGCCTGCTGTAAAATCGTTTTGAGCATCTTTTCTCTATCTGCCAAATCCACTTCCAAACCGGCTTCTTTGGCGATTTGCTGAAATTCAAAATTGGTAATATATGTACCATTATAATGCAGTGCCAAAATCTGCTTTTCAAATATGCTGAAACCTTGATCCTGTTTCATGAAAGCTCCTTCAACCGTATCTCAGCCGCTTTGCTTACATCCTTATCCACATCTTCAATCAATTTTTCTAAAATCTCTTTTGGTGTAGATGGATTTTCTGCAACTCTAAGCCGTACCAGTTTATCACTATCTTGGCTGAGTTTTTCTAAAAGTTCTTTTGGTGCATTGGGATTTCCGCTGATGCCATCTCGTACAATTTTTTCATCTTCAAAAAGCGTATAAAGGCATTGTACTGGAGTATTGGGATTGGTTGCAACAAGGGCTCGAACGAGGTTGACGCTGTCTTGAGAGAGTTTTTCCAATATTTCTGCTGGAGTGTGGGGGTTTTTTGCTACAGCCCATCGGCTTCCCATATCCTCAACTTCACTGAGTTCGATAAGTAGTTGTGTCATGATAGGACTTTTTCCTTTTTCTCTATTATAGACACTTGTTCGTAAGCTTAAGTTCATAGCGACCATGCCGACTATTTCCATATCATCCTGGAATGCTTTGAAAATAGCCTGTACCTTTTCTAATGGAAGCTCTTTATTTTCCAATAGTTCCAACGCTTCATCTCTATTCATACAGATTTTCTCCTATTTTTTCTTTATATAGTAGCAAAAAAAAGAAATTTTACAACGTATCATTTTTATTTGGAAATGAGTTAAATTTTTTTGATGCAAAGAGCGAAGTTGCGCAATTATGAGACAGTGATATTTGAAAAGAGCCCTGATATTGGGATATGAAGTATTGTTTAAGTTTCATTTTAACGGTTTGGAAATATAATGGGAATGAGTGCAAGGATGCCCTAAATACGGGTATAAGCGCGTATGATATTATCCATAAGGAGATGCAATGAAGAGGTTGTTGCAAGCCATCTTGATGTTGGCTTTAGTTGCTGGTGCTTCTTTTGCGAAAGAGCAGTTGACAATCAGTGCAAAAGAGGCGTACAAGCTTATAGGCAAACCGGGAGTCATGTTTGTGAGTGGTGACAGTGAAACGGCCTTTGAGAATGGTCATATCAAGGGTTCGGTAGATATGTATGCACACCATTTGCACCACTCCGATATTATGGGGAGAATGCATTGTGCTCCGCTGTTTATGTGTCCGAAAGAGGCAGAACACTATATTGGTGCGCATGGAATTGACAACAATACAATCATAATCGCATACGATAACTATAGAGGTCCAAATGCAACGGGTGTACTGGCATTTTTCAAAAGCTTTGGGCACAAGAAAGTGTATGTTCTTGATGGCGGTGTAGAGCAGATCAAAGCGTTGGATCCAAATCAAAAGAAATATGATGAGCTAAAAGCAGAATCTAGAAAAATTAAAAAAGCATACAAAAAGGCTAAAAAAGCCGGAAATATAGCTGAATACAAAAAATTGAAAGCTGAATACAAAGCTATCAAAAAGAAAATGAAAAAACTTGCAAAGAAACTCATTATCCAAAGAGGTGTGAAAAAAGTTGACCTTGGAAACGGTCACTATGCATACCTCTGCCCAGAAAAAGAGAGAAAAATCAAACCAAAACATTATAGAATCGACCCGAAAAAAGTCGATTTGAGCTGGGTTGCAGGAAAAAACGAAGTGTACCATGCAGTACTTGATAGACTCAAAAAGGGTGATAAAAGTAAATATGTCATTATTGATACAAGAAGTATGATAGAGATCATTGGTGAAAGAAAAATGGATAATGTTGCACGAGGCGGACATATTCCTACGGCAAAATTTATCGAATGGAAAAATATTACCGATTTTAAACGTAAGCTTAGCTTCAGAGACAAAAAAGAGCTGGAAAAGTTGTTTAAAAGAATGGGTGTGACAAAAGACAAAACAATTTATGCATACTGCCAAGTTGGAACCGGACGGGGATCTGATATCATCACAGCCCTTAAATTATTGGGATATCCTAACGCGAAAGTATATAGTGGAAGCTGGGATGAGTGGGGCAACGATATGAATTTACCTATTAGACGATAAGGAGTTGGTCGTATGAGTACAGCAGTGAATAACAAAAGAAGAGACTTTCTGAAAGTATCAGGTGCTACGGCGGCACTGGTAGCAAGCAGCGGAAGCTTGTTTGCAAAAACAGATGTGATTAAAGTAGAAAATGGGAAGCACAACTATCCCAACACGACATATACAGAACAGATGTACAGAAATGAATTCGGGTTTACATACGGAAAAAAAGAGGAACATGGATATGCGTATCACTGTGTAAACTGTCAAGGAAACTGTGCTTGGGAAGTATGGGGTAATAACGGTGTGGTAACTCGTGAAAACCAGAGTGCGCGGTATCCTAGAATCAACCCAAAAATCCCTGACTTCAACCCTCGTGGATGCAACAAAGGGATTCAGCATTCACAAGTAATGTATGAAAAAGACAGAATCCTTTATCCTATGAAAAGAGTGGGCAAACGAGGAGAAGGAAAGTGGAAGAGAATAAGCTGGGATGAAGCGGCTGAAATCGTTGCACAAAAAATTTGGGATGTTATGACGGATCCTAAAAAAGGTCCAGAGAGACTTATGGTTCATGCTGGAACGGGTCTTTTAACAGAAGGTCGACGAGGAGCACCGCTTAGATTCTCTACACAACTTGGTGCATATCGAATCTATCCTGCTTCATACTTAGGAGATATGTTTAGTGGTGCAGCCGTTGCTTATGGCGAGGGTAACCTTGGATGTACGTATGATTTTATGTATACAGTCGATACTGCTGTATTTTGGGGCGGTAACCCAAGTGTCTCAAGAATTCCTGATGCCCATTTCGTTTGGGAAGGAAAATACAACGGAGCAAAAATTATTGTTATTACTCCTGAATTTAACGCTTCTGCAAAATCAGCTGATCTTTGGATTCCTATCAAGCCTGGAACAGACCAGTTCTTGGCAATGAGCGTTATGTATGAGATTTTGAAAAACAAATGGTATAAACCAGGATATATGAAGATCTATACCGATTTACCATTCTTGGTGCGACTAGACAACAAAAAACTTCTTCGAAGAATTGATTTAGAAGAGCCTCATAAAGAAGAGGATCATGAGCATTATGAGGCACAGTTCTATACTATGAACAGAAAAACTGGCAAAATCGCTTTAATGCCTGGAAGCGAAGGTAGCGAACACAAAACTCTTGATATCAGTGAGATGGGCATCGATCCTGAGCTTGAAGGAGAGTGGGAAGTAACACTAAAAGATGGCAAAAAAGTTAAAGTGACAACTGTTTTTGAACTTTTTAAGAAAAATGTAGAGCAGTTTGCACCTGAAAAAACACAAGAAATTACCGGTGTGCATCCTGATACTGTCAAGGTACTTGCAAAAGAGATCGCGCTACCAAAAGTTGTTGAAATCACAACTGGATTTAGCTTGAACAAATACCATAATGGTATCTTGAATATCTGGAATATTGCTTCAATCTGTGGCTTGACAGGTCGACTTGGACCATATGGTGGGCTCAATACCGAAAACGAATTTAGTTTGAGTGGACTCGGTGCACTCTCTGGATTTAGCGGAAAATATAAACCACGATTTGGATCTGGATTTGTCGGTGAGTTTGTATTTGGTGATGGCCTCAAAACATTTGAAGAGTATTTCAGTGATGAAGATGTCAAAAGAGCAACTGGTGGCAAAATCAGTAAGAGCGAATATATCAAAATTATCGAAGAGGCTCTGAAAAACGGAGAAGACGGAAAAGATAGAACAGAAGAAGAGGAGTACTATAAGCCTTGGTGGACTCCAGAAGTGGCACTCATTGTTGCTGATTCTAAATTTAGACGTAACAAAGGAAGCGAGTATAGAAAAGCATTCCTCAAAAAGACGAAATTCTTTGCATATGTTGATTATAAAATGAGTGAGGCAGCAATGTTTGCTGATGTTCTCTTACCTGCGAAATCTCACTATGAAGTGTATGATTTGCGAACAAGTCCGGGATATCACAGATTTACTAACCTTGCTCAGCCAATTGCCAATATGAAGCCAGTTGGTGAAGCAAAAGATGAGTGGAGTCTTTTTGCATTCTTGGCAAAAAAACTTGAAGAAATAGCGAATAGACCAGAAAACAAAGCGAAGGCAAAAGTAAAAGATAGTAAAAAATATGCAAAAACAGGATATAGAGATTTAGCGAACTTTTATAAAGAGTATACGAATACAGACGAAGAGTCTGAAGCGGCGATGGAGCCATACTTGGGAACGGACAAACTTGCCGTTCAAGCTGCACTTGAAAAATGTGAGCAATATGCACCATGGACGATGGAGAAAATGTATGCAGCAGGTGGATTCTTGCAGTTAAATGAAAAAGCTGCAAAAATGAGTCCGCTCTATGCAGATAGGCCATACAACTCTGGTGAATTTACACTATTCAAACTTGAACCGTTCGAGACATTGACAGGTCGACAGACTTTCTATGTTGACCATCCAACATATTTGAAACTTGTAAACGGTACAAACTATGCACTTAAACCGTTGGCACCACAGAACAAAAAGAATCCATTTATGCTGATGACACCGCATGCAAGATGGTCTATCCACTCTAACTGGAAAAACAGTAGAACGCTACAACGACTCCAAAGAGGGGTACCATATGTCGCGGTCAATAAAAAGATTGCCGAAATGAAAGGCATCAAAGATGGTGATACCATCAGAGTTTTTAACGAGCTTGGTGAGTTTTATGCAATGGCAAAGGTGAGCTCATCTGTAGCTCCTGATACGCTGGTTATGGAACATGGTTGGGAACCATACCAATATCTCTTTAACAAAGGGCATAATGAGTGTGTTCCAATGTCATTGAACCTTTTGGAACTCGCTGATGGTTGGGGACATTTGAAGTTTGGTGGTCTTTGGGATGGTAACCAGTATGCGTATGATGGCGCAGTGAATATCGAAAAATCTACGAAGTTTACATATTAATAGGAGTTGGCATGTCTAAAAGACAATTAGCAATGGTAATGGACTTGAACAAATGTATAGGCTGTCAAACCTGTACAGTTGCATGTAAAACTCAATGGACCAACAGAAATGGCCGTGAGTACATGTACTGGAACAATGTTGAAACCTATCCAGGTGACGGATATCCAAAAAAATGGATGGAACTTGGAGGGGGGTTTGATGCCGCTGGCGATCTCCAGCCCGGTATCATTCCAAACATCGAAGCAGATTATGGAGTACCTTGGGATTATAACTATGAGTCACTTGCAGAACAAAACCTGCTAAGTGACAAACCAGAGCCCGGTTTTAGACCTGATCAAAGCCCTACTTGGGGACCAAACTGGGATGAAGATCAAGGTGACGGTAACTTCCCAATGGACAACTATTTCTTTTACCTTCCAAGGATTTGTAACCATTGTTCAAATCCTGGGTGTTTGAGTGCTTGTCCAAGAGATGCTATCTTCAAACGAGAAGAAGATGGTGTTGTTTTGGTTGACCTCGATCGATGTCAGGGATATCGATACTGTATCGCAGGATGTCCTTATAAAAAGATCTATTTCAATCCCAAAATCTCTAAGAGTGAAAAGTGTATTCTCTGTTTCCCAAGGATTGAACAAGGTCTTCCACCAGCTTGTGCGCAAAGCTGTGTCGGGAGAATTCGGTTTGTAGGATTCTTGGATGATGAGGAGAGTCAAGTATATAAACTTGTTCATAAATACAAAGTGGCGTTGCCACTCAGACCGGATTATGGAACACAGCCAAACGTCTACTATGTTCCACCGGTAGATACTCCTCCAAAATTTGATGAGAACGGTAAAATTATTGAAGGAAGTGATCGTATTCCTATGGAGGAGTTGGAAAAACTGTTTGGTCCGGCTGTCCACGATGCGATAAAAACGATTAAAGCTGAAAGAGAAAAACGTAAAAAAACGGGAGAATCTGAACTTATGGATATCTTGATTGCGTATCAACATCAAGATATGTTCAGACTTGACCATAACTATTACGTTGAAGTGGCTAAGAAAAAAGGTATGAAGCCATTACCACTTGTAGATGAACGATATGTGGCTGGTAAACATACAAAACCATCTTCAATATCCCATTTTAAGGTGCACGCATGAAAAGAGTAGTTACGATAGCAGCAGCCCTCAGTCTGGCTGCATCATTCAGTATCGCTGGGAATGTTGTTACTGCGGTTAAAGTGAAAAGTTTGAAACATCTTAAATGTGGTTCCAAACTGATTCGTAAATATGCAAAATTTCAAAAAGTGGTTGTCTATCCTCAAACAACTGTGCATCTTAATGACAAAAAAGCAAACGAGCTGAATAAAGATGCAAAAGCAAAAGTTGTTGAGGTAGCGGCATTTACAGATGGAAAAAATGTAGCCATTGTTACGAGATGGCCAGATAAAACGAAAGATGTCTATAAAGGCTATAAGAGTGATATCTATCCTGATGGCTTTGCCGTCCAATTCGCAAGTGATGCAAGCAAACCTGAAAAACTTCCATATATCGGTATGGGAAGTGATGGAAGACCTGTTGCAATATATCTTAGAAAAGCATATGGACAAGGTGTATACGAGCCAAACGGAAATGGTGACGTTGCGCATCAGGTCAATGAACACAACACAAACAATTTTGGAAAAAATCTCAAAAAATTTAAAAAAGAGGTCAAAAAGTTAGGTGTTCGACCTTACCAAAAAGCATTTGTCAGTGAAGGCTTTCGAAGTATGACAGAGATCAAGGACGACTCTGCCAACTACCGAACCGATATGCACTATGTAAAAAAATATCATAAATGGGGAGGTATGGTAGTACGCCCTATAAAAGATGCATATGCGAAACCTGCAAAAAATGAGTTTGCTGTTGCAATTGCCGTTTGGGATGGTAAAGAGCTACAAAGAGATGGATTGAAAAGACTCTCTAGCTGGATTGCCGTAAAACTGCCAGGTGCAAAAAACAAAGCACTTGAAAAAGTTGTCAGTGAGCGAGTAGGCGGCGATGTGAAGAAGGGAAAAGAGCTTGCTATGACAAACTGTGCAAGCTGCCATAGATGGAAAGGTGCCGAAATGGCTCCAATGTATATGGCTCCAGATTTAAGCAACATTGGTGGCCAAGCAACTGCTGCATACATCAAAGAATCTATTGTTGATCCAAATGCGGTTGTGGTACCTGGATACAATAGAAACTCTCATCCGAACTTTGCATGGTATACAGTGGATGACAAAGGTCACAGAACTTCTGCAATGCCTCCATTCAATTACCTAAAACCACAAGAGATAAATGATTTGGTGGCATATATGCAGACACTCAAAGCGGAGGTTGAAAAATGAAAAAGTTGGTAGTATTGAGCCTCTTTGCTGCTGCAACACTTTTTGCAAGCAGCGGAGAGTTTGAAAAAAAGGGATTTTTGACAACAGAGTGGTGTGCAAAAAATGACCTTTTTGCGGATTGCCGTCTAGAGACGTATCACTGTGGGAGTGAAGGATGCTATAAAAACTGGAATCCAGGGGATCCTGAGAAACGACAAATTGTCCTTTACGTCCACGATGAAAACAAAATCTACTATGTCAAGCCTTCGGGTGTCAATGTAGCAGAATTGATAGAAAAGGGTGGCAATAGAAATGAAGTCACATTGATAGGAACATTGGAAAGTGATAAAAAGACAATCGATGTGAAAGAGTTCAAAGCACCTCCTCCTCCAAAAAAATCTTTCTTTAAAGGTTGTCTCTAATAGAGTTGCCCTTTGGGGCACTCAATTAGTTTTTTTGTATATTTTCTTTTTAGCCTTTGCCTACTATCATAACTCTATCACTATTCGTAAGGATACAACTTGGATAATAAAACCCGTGCATTCGGATACGCTTTTCTTTCGAGAATGTTTGAAAAAGAGCTTGGGGAAAAAGAGATTGAGGACCTTCGAAACAGTCCGGAACTATTAGAAACTATTGGAGAAGATGCCAAAGAATATATCGAAACACACGATCTAGATAAACTTCTTGATGAACTCAATATCGATTTCAATTCTCTTTTTGTCATCAATTCACAACCTGTGGAATCTCTTGTTATAGACAGCACTGGAGAGATTCTTGTAGGTTTGCAAAATCCGGTGATGTTTTTCTACTTTGAAAATGGATATGAAATCGATATGAATCGTACAGAAATTCTTGCTCCAGATCATATCTCTATCGAGTTTGCATTTATGCAAAATCTGGCCTATAGAAACGAAAATAAAACAGCTTTCAAATTTTTGCGAGATCATCTTTTGCAGTGGGTACCACCCTATTTGACGGCAATGAGAGGTGTGGCAAATACTCCTTTTTACAAGGATCTTTGCGACTTTACTATCGATTATATGCTCAACGACTACGAAATGCTCAAGAAGGAGTATCCGATAGATGCACTATAAACAGACAGGGAACCATTTTGAGATAGATTTTTTGAAATGTCTTCGTACCGATTATTACCACAATAACTGCACTGAATGTATAGATATTTGTCCCAAAGAGGCATTTTTTTTCGATAGGGGCAGACTTACCCTTGATGTACAAAAATGTACAAACTGTGGAGTCTGTTTGGGGATTTGTCCAAGTGAAGCTTTGAGTCTTGAATTTTTTGATCCAAATGAATATATCCTCAAACAGCAAGAAAATGAGGTTTTACTCTCCTGCAAAAAAGACATACCTTGTTTGAGTGTTTTTGATACAGAGCATTTTGCAACGTTTCTTCTTAGAAAAGAGAAGGTTTTATGTGATCTGAGTCATTGTGAGGGGTGTGAACTCAATCCAGACAATCGTACATTGCAATCGATTCAAGAACGCATGGATGAAGCGAATGCTTTTATACAAGCCCTTGGTATTACAAAGGAATTGGAAGAAGGGGTCTATCAGGAGGATAGACGAACCTTTTTCAAAACAATTTTCCAAGCTACGAAAGAGATAACGCAAGAAGAACGTTTAAAGGATATGCAAAACGAAAAAGAGCGGCTTCCTATGAAGCAGACTCTTTTAAAAAACAGCCTCAAAACGAAATTGTCCGATATTCCAAATACGATAGTACCTACAACATTCTCTTTTTTAGGAAGCAAGACAATTGATCAAAACTGTACCAACTGTAGAGACTGTGTGCAGTTTTGTCCAACGCAGGCACTTTTTTATGCAAAAGAGGGTACGGCTATCTGGTTTATGAGTGGACGATGTATCGATTGTGATATTTGCAATGATATCTGTAAAGTAAAAGTAGTAAAAGATAAAGAGCAAATCGATATTGTTTCCTGGGCATTTGATAGAGGTGAGGAGCTGATTGAATTTACCTTTGAGACGTGCAGCGAATGTAAGACACCCTTTGTCTATCGTGGTGGTGAGCCTATTTGTGATCGTTGTAAGGATTTTATTGCTAGACGTCAAGATATTTTCAAACTGGCTTGCGATGAGGATTGATATATATCAATGACACACCATTGACACACTGATACAATTCCCCCATATACTTAACAAAGGGGGGGATGTGATGCAACTGATTCCAGAAAATGCCCAAAAAGTAAATGTGGAAGGGGCTACTGTCGATTTTTATAAATTTGAAAAAGATGGTGTAACCTATTATGCCTTTGATACTTCAAGATGTGGACCGCCAGAGCCGATGGTCAATGCAATGGCTGGTTTAAAACTGATTACTTCGCCAAATGTAAAACTTATCATGATCAACCATAAAATGCCAATGGGTTTGCTCAATAAAATAGAAGAAAATTATGATATCGAAAAAGAAGATCTTCCTGATGGACGAGTCAAGCTTGTTTTTAGTTATAAACCAGGAAAGAGCGAAGAAGCGAATTTGAACGATAGTAGCTGTCACGGCTAAAAAGGAGGGGGAGGGTGTTCAATATTTCAAAAGAGTTTGCTCCGCCATTTAAATTGATTGCTCCATTTTTTATATCCGGAGTGCTTTTTTATCTTATTGCTACCGGTGCGCTTCTTTTCTATCCGGCATCCTTTGACTTTTTGGATCTTTCAATTGCCGGATGGGTGCATCTTTTTTTACTTGGATATGTGATGATGGTGATTTTCGGAGCCATGGCACAGTTGGTTCCTGTAGTCTTGGAGACAGGACATTTTAGTGTAGACTGGTTCTATGTGATATTTCCTTTACTGCTTTTGGGGACAATTCTCCTGGTTTTAGGTTTTTGGTTTGATCCTATTTTGATCAGTTTTGGCGGGATTTTGGTACTCGCATCGATGATCATATTTGCTATCGATGTTTTTCTCACTATCAGAAAAACTCAACTCGAAAGTGTTACAGTAAAAGCAGTAAAGCTTTCCAATATCTTTTTACTCGTAGGAATTTTGAGCGGTTTTTTGATGGCATTGACTCTTAGCGGTTTTTGGAGTGTCAATATAGAAAATGTCATAAAAGCTCATGTATTTGCTGTACTTGGTGGATACGTGATGATAACCATTTATGGAATTTCCTTGGTGCTCCTTCCAATGTTTGGTCTTGCCCACGGTTTTGATGAACGACCGGTACATATTGCTCTTACATTGATGGTATGGAGTGTTGCATTTGTATTGATTGGTGCATTTTTGGGATGGACCGTTTTTCGTGTAGTAGGCTACGTTCTTGCTTTCATTTCCGTTGGAGCCTATCTGTATCAGATACTTCTTATTTACAAAGTCAGAATTCGTAAAGAGAGGGATATCTGGTCCAAATCGATGTTTGCAGGGTATGGATTTTTTCTTTATGGTGTTGTGTTGGCTTTTATTTATCTGCTGAGCGGTGGATCGTTATCAAATATTTTGCATACGGCAGTATGGTCCCTCTTTGTCTTTTTTGCTTTTTTGATTAATGGACATCTATATAAAATTATCCCTTTTTTGGTCTGGTTCCATAGATTCAGTGCTTTGGTAGGGAAACAGAAAGTTCCAATGTTGCATGAGATGATTCCAAAAAAACAGGCGGAGTATCAGTTTTGGTTTTCGTTGGCTGGATCCGTTTTTGTTGCATTGGGACTGTTGTTTGAAAATGACATATTGTTGAAGTCGGGAGCCAGTTTTCTGTTTGCAGGGGCTCTCTTTTTGGTAGTAAGTACGCGATGGATGTTGCAATATAGGAGTGAAAATGGCTAAAGTGACGAAAGAACAGGTATATGATGCGATACGAACAGTCATTGATCCAGAAGTTGGTTTCAACCTTGTGGACCTTGGACTTATTTATGATGTGGATATCGATGAAGAGAACAATGTCCATGTAAAAATGACCCTTTCTACAAGAGGATGCCCTCTGCATCAGATGATGCAGCAGTGGGTAAAAGAGGCAGTTGAGAAAATTCCAGGTGTCAAGGATGTGACGGTTGAGATTGTTTGGGATCCACCTTGGAATATCTCTATGGCCAGTGATGTAGTGAAAAAAGCGTTGGGTGCCCAGTGAAAGAGCTCAAAGCTTTTTTCCGACATCTGTATGGGGCAGGCATACTCTTTTTTTACTATCTCAAATGGCCTATTGTCATAGGTCTTCCCATACTCTATTTTTATCTGCATTATCCGCGGAACTGGATCTTGGATATTTTGTGGATCTATTCATTTGTATTGATTATCAAAGATTTTGTCGTGATGTATATACGATATAGGCGAGGAGAGAAGATATGGAGATAACGCTTGATACAAAAATTGCCGATCTTTTAAAGGAGTATCCCTTTTTGGAAGAAGAACTTATCAAAATCAATCCAAAATTTAAAAAGCTGAAAAATCCAATACTTCGAAGAACGGTGGCAAAAATTGCTTCGGTCAAACAGGCTGCTGTAGTCGGTGGCATGGATCCGGTGGATCTTGTCAATCAACTTCGATCTTTGGTGGGTCAGGAACCTTTAGCTGTTGAGGTTCAACGGCAGTCTCAAGAGATTCGGCCTGATTGGAGTTTCGAAACACCATCGATAACCTTGGATGCCGATAAGTTGCTGGATGAAGGGAAAAATCCATTGGCAGAAGTGACAAAGGAGCTGAAGTCTCTACCCAAAGGTTCGGTTCTTGTGCTTACATCAGACTTTAAGCCAGAGCCGCTCATCGATACCCTTAAAGAGAAAGGATATAAAGTTTTTTGTGATGAGTCGACCGATCAAGTGAAGACTTATATCAGCAGTTAATGGACTTGTACGAGTTGACTCCATAACTCCTTACTTAAGAGAATTTTAGCAACCCTTTCTTGCCATAATGTTTGAAATCGTTTTCTCTCTTCTATGCCGCCCCTGCCCATCAAAACTACCTTCATAAGCTCTTTCATTTGGGGATGTGGTGGGATTATAGAAGGGTCATATGAAAGATCAATATGCTCTTTGGTATCTATCCTTTTAAGGCGTACTTGTGCACTAAATCCTTTACCAAAAAAGAGTTTGTTGCTTCGATCGAACTTTGGTCCGATCCCTTTGAAGCCTGATTCATCATTGACACCGCAAATATAGGCAATTGTATTGCCAATGACACCATTAACGCCTTCATCTTTTGCGCCACTAACATGGACTTCTATCTCTCCACGTCTTGGCAAAGTGTCAGGAAAGAGCTTTTGAAGACCGATTTTTGCCATCAGATAGCATCCTGCTACCGTTGGACAAGAGTGTCCTGCGAAAAGGGCGATATCTTTATATTGGATATCTACGACTCCATTTTCAAATGCACCTAAGAAGTCTGCTAATGGGTCATATAACGTGATTGGTTCTACTTGATCAAAAAACTTTGGATATTCCATTTCATTCCTTTGATAAATTTTTTTTATCTTACAAAAATTTCGATTTAAAAAAATTGACCAAAATCAAAATAAGACAAATTTTATCTTAATTTTTTTTATTAATTTTGATTTATATCAATATTCACTTAAGGTTATCGAGGTACAATAGTTATGTTGTGAAATTAATCTTTGCTTATTAGCAAGATAAGAGGAGGCATACATGGCACTGAGTAGAAGGGATTTTCTCAAGAGTAGCGCGGCTGCGGCAGCTGCGAGTGCAGTGGGACTGAGTGTTCCAAAAGAAGTTGAAGCAGCTTCAAATGAAGCGCAAAAGGGATGGCGCTGGGATAAAGCGGTATGCCGTTTCTGTGGTACTGGATGTGGGATTATGATTGCAACGAAAGATGATCGTATCGTTGCAGTAAAAGGGGATCCGCTTGCACCGGTAAATAGAGGACTTAACTGTATTAAAGGGTATTTTACTGCCAAAATCATGTATGGTGCAGATAGACTGAAAACGCCACTCCTTCGAATGAATGACAAAGGTGAATTTGATAAACATGGTAAATTTAGACCAGTTAGCTGGAAACGAGCTTTTGATGAGATGGAGAAACAGTTTAAAAAGGCTTATAACGAACTAGGCCCAACAGGTGTTGCTTTCTTTGGATCCGGTCAGTATACTGTTATGGAAGGATATGCAGCTGCAAAATTGATGAAAGCAGGCTTTAGAAGTAACAACATCGATCCAAACGCAAGACACTGTATGGCAAGTGCAGTTGCGGGATTTATTCAGACATTCGGTATCGATGAGCCTGCTGGATGTTATGATGACATAGAACTTACTGATACCATCGTGCTTTGGGGATCGAATATGGCAGAGATGCACCCGATTTTGTGGGCACGATGTACCGATAGAAAACTCTCCGATCCAAATAAAGTGAAAGTTGTCGTACTTTCAACCTATACACACAGAAGCTGTGACTTGGCAGATGATGTAATCATCTTTAAGCCAAATACAGACTTGGCTATCTGGAACTATATCGCAAGAAGTATCGTTTATGATCATCCAGATGCAATCGACTGGAACTTTGTAAAAGAGTACTGCGTATTTGCTACAGGATATCCAGATATCGGTTATGGAATGCGAAATCCAAAACATGCTGAAGAGCTTGGATACAGCAAAAAAGAGATGGAGACAGTTTGGCATCAAGACCATAAAAAACTTTCAGAAGATGAAAAAAGAGCTCTTGCACCGTTTGGATATGGCAATGCTGATGTTATGAAAATGAAGCATGTCAAAGCTGCCGGAAAGCATTGGGCGATCAGTTTTGAGGAGTTTAAAAAATCACTTGAACCATATACCCTTGATTACGTTGCAAAAGTTGCCAAGGGTGATCCAGATGAAAGTTTAGAGAGCTTCAAAGCGAAACTCCAAAGACTTAAAGACCTTTATGTAGAAAAAGGTAGAAAAGTTGTAAGTTTCTGGACAATGGGTATGAACCAGCATACCAGAGGAACTTGGGATAATGAATTGAGCTATGTTGTACACTTTTTGCTTGGTAAACAAGCGTTGCCTGGAAGCGGAGCATTTTCTCTTACAGGTCAACCAAGTGCATGTGGTACTGCACGTGAGGTTGGTACATTTGCACACAGACTCCCAGCCGACATGGTCGTATTCAATCCAAAACATAGAGCTATTGCAGAAAAGATTTGGAAACTTCCAAAAGGAACAATCAATCCAAAAGTTGGGAGCCATATCGTAAAAATAATGCGAGATCTTGAAGATGGCAAAATAAAATTTGCTTGGGTGCATGTATGTAACCCATGGCAAGATACAGCAAATGCGAACCACTGGATCAAAGCTGCACGCAATATGGACAACTTTATTGTAGTGAGCGACGGGTATCCAGGTATCAGTGCAAAAGTTGCAGATTTGATCTTGCCAAGTGCGATGATCTATGAGAAATGGGGTGCATATGGTAACGCAGAGCGCCGAACTCAACACTGGAGACAGCAAGTAACACCAGTTGGTGATGCGATGCCAGATGTTTGGCAATACACTGAATTCGCAAAACGATTTAAACTCAAAGAGGTATGGAAAGAGTGGAAACTTCCTGATGGCACAGTGCTTCCAAATGTTCTTGATGAAGCGAAAAAAATGGGATATAGTCCAGATGACACACTCTTTGATGTCCTTTTTGCAAATGATTACTACAGAAGCTTCAAATGGCCTGATCCAATTGCTAATGGTCATGGAAATACCACAGCTGAAGGTGATAAACGAAATGTCATCGGTGCCGATGGTAAGCCATGGAAAGGGTATGGATTCTTCCTTGAGAAAGCACTTTGGGAAGAGTATAGAAAATTTGGTGAAGGACGAGGTCACGACTACGCGCCATTTGATGTATACCATAAAGTTCGAGGGCTTCGATGGCCTGTTGTCAACGGTAAAGATACACCATGGCGATTCAATGTCAACTACGATCCATATGCAAAACGAGAAAAAGAGCTTGGTCATGTAAAAGGTGAATTTGCATTCTATGGACATGCACTCAAAGTGATTCCACAAGGATCGCTCACAGGACCTGATAAAAATAAACCAAAAATTCATTTGCCAAACAAAGCAAAAATCTTTGCTAGACCTTACATGGAGCCACCTGAAGTACCTGATAATGAATATGATACATGGCTCTGTACAGGACGTGTGCTTGAACATTGGCATAGTGGTACGATGACTATGAGGGTGCCAGAGCTTTACCGAGCCGTCCCAGAAGCGCTTTGTTACATGCATCCAGAAGATGCGAAAAAACGAGGTGTTAAACGAGGTGATTTGGTTGTTATTGAAAGCCGAAGAGGTAAATGTAAAGCAAGGGTTGAAACACGCGGTCGTAACCGACCACCTCGAGGACTAGTGTTTGTACCTTGGTTTGATGAGCGGGTATATATCAACCTTGTAACATTGGATGCAACCTGTCCAATTTCCAAACAGACTGACTACAAAAAATGTGCGGTGAAAATCTATAAAGCGTGATAGCAAAGGGGAGGGGATATGGATAAAAACCGACGTGCCTTTTTGGTCTCATTAGCACAAAATGTGGCCATCGCTGCAACGGGAGGATTTCTTTGGAGCGCATATGTAGAAGAGGCAAAAGCAGCTCCTCTGATTCTCAGACCTCCCGGTGCAAGAAAAGAGCAAGATTTTATGAGTCTTTGTATCAAGTGCGGGCTTTGTGTAGAAGCTTGTCCGTATGATACATTGATGCTGGCAAAGCCAGGAGACAATAAACCTCTTGGAACGCCATACTATATTCCGAGGAATATCCCTTGCTATATGTGTGATGATATTCCTTGTGTGCCACCTTGTCCGACAGGTGCTTTGGATATAAAAAGCGTAACAAAAGAGCAAGATGGCAAACAGGTCTTTGACATTACGATGATGCGTATGGGTGTTGCCATTGTCGATATAAAAGATTGTATCGCCTACTGGGGAATCCAGTGTGACGCATGTTATAGAGCGTGTCCTTTGCTGGATAAAGCAATCTATATGGAAATGCGTCGCAATGAGAGGACGGGAAAACATGCAAAGCTTTTACCGGTAGTCGATCCAGATTACTGCACAGGATGTGGACTGTGTGAGCATGCATGTGTAACAGAAATTGCGGCTATAAAAGTATTACCACGCGATGTAGCGCTTGGAAAGGTAGGAAACCATTATGTCAAAGGATGGGAAAAGAGCGATGAAGCGAGACTCAAAGGAAGCAGCGGTATTCGAACAACTGTAACACCAAGAAGTGAAAAAAGTGCTGTTGAGTCACTAAATGAAGGATTGAACCTTGAGTAAGATATGGAACAAATACCGCTTTTTGATATTGAGACGCTTCACGCAGATTGCGCTTTTGGTGCTTTATATTGGAGGAAATTATTGGGGTTGGAAGATTTTGCAGGGAAATCTCAGTTCCTCCAAACTGTTTGATACCATCCCTTTGGCAGATCCATATGCGGTTTTACAGATCTTTTCTACTGGTGCAATTGTCGCGATGGATGCACTGATTGGTGCAGTGATTATAGCCGTTTTTTACGCATTGCTGGGAGGGCGAGCTTTTTGCAGTTATGTGTGTCCCGTCAATATGGTAACCGATTTGGCCAACTATTTGAGGCGAAAATGGAATCTTGACAAATTTGAAAAGAAATGGTGGGCAAGTAGAAATATTCGGTACTGGGTTATGGGACTTAGCTTTATCCTTTCCTTTATTCTTGGTACCGCAGTATTTGAGCTTGTCAGCCCTATATCTATGACTCATCGAGGTATCATTTTTGGCATGGGTTTTGGATGGGCAGCGATTGTAACTATATTTTTGTTTGATCTGTTCATCTTGAAAAATGGCTGGTGCGGGCATATCTGTCCTTTGGGAGGTTTCTATTCTCTCATAGGAAGATACAATCTGTTTCGGGTAAAGCATATTCAGCCAAACTGTACACTTTGTATGAAGTGTAAAGAGGTGTGTCCGGAAAAAGAGGTACTTTATATGATAGGGAAAAAGAGCCAGATGGTTGATATGGGGGAATGTACCCTATGTGGTCGATGTGTGGAAGTGTGTGATGATGATGCACTCCACTTTGGAATACGCGATTTTGTGAAAAAAGGAGAGTGAGATGAAATTGAAAAAACTGGTGGGACTATCTGCTACAGTAGCTATCTTTTTAGCAGCTGGATGTGGAGCGGCTTCACAAAAAGTGGTAAGTGAGCATGAATTGAGTTATGGTAGTAGAGGAGTGCCTCCTAAGGTTGAATACAGCAAAGCGGCACCAGGAACAGCAAAGAAATTTCAAAGAAGTTATGAGAACGCACCGCCATTGATTCCACACAGTATTGATGGTTTGGTTCCGATTACGCTCAATAACAATGCGTGTCTTGGATGTCACATGCCAAGTGTTGCAAAAAGTATGGGTGCAACACCATTACCGCCAACACATTTCAAAGATTTCTTCTTTAAAACAAAAGAGAAGTTGATCAAGCAAAAACTCTATGAAGATGTAAAGGCGTATAAACGAAGACTATCGCTTATGGCGAAAAAAGAGGATATTGCACCACAGCGATACAACTGTGTTCAGTGCCATGTTCCGCAAGCAAATGCAAAACCGCTTGTTGCTAATACATTTAAACCGGATTTTCGAGATCCAAATGCGAAACACAGGTCAAAACTGTATAAAAACTTGATGGAAGGCGTCAAATAGTGAAAAGAAGAGAGCTTTTTACTGCTCTATTGGGAAAAAAGAGGGAGCAAAAGGAGCAAAAGCTCCTGTACCCTCCCTATTATAAAGATGTGACCGATTTTGAAAAATGCAAAGAGTGTGGGGCAAAACCTTGTGTTGAAGCATGTGAAGAGAACATTATAGTGATATTCAACAATAAGCCCACTTTGGATTTTTCAGAGTCGGGATGTACATTTTGTGATGCATGTGCCGATGTTTGTGAGAGCGGTGTCTTGGATAGTGAATATAAAAGTACCATCGAGCCACCAAAAATCAATCCTTTGGGATGTTTGGCATGGCAAAAGACAATTTGCAGTATGTGTAAAGACATTTGTGAAGTAAATGCCATCGATTTTATAGCTCTTTTTAATCCTGAAATCAATGAAAAATGTATAGGTTGCGGATTTTGTATTGCAGTATGTCCAACAAAAGCAATGGAGTGGGAGTAAAATGAGATTATTGTTTATTTTTTTAGTGAGTGTCATTACACTGATTGGATCGGATATTCAGCCAATAAAAGGTATCGATATTCAAGCTTCGGTCCTTGATATGGTGATAGATAATTCAAAAATCTACGTTGCAACGGATGCGAGTAAAGTTATTATTTTAGATACGGATCTGAAAATATTGCAAGAATTTAAGGTACGAAAAATCAAAGATTTTATGGGAACTCTCAATGATGCAGATATTTACAGTATTGATGTTTTAAATGGCAATATCCTTTTTCTGGCTCAGGCAGAGGAAGGGTATGCGGAACTGTTTTTGGTGCGGAACGGGAAAGTTGTAAAAGTTCTTGATAAATCATTGAAACTATATGCAAAAGCAGCAAAGTTTGTAGATATGGATCATGCCATTTTGACTTTGATGAGCGATGAGGTAGTGCTTTATGATATAAAAAAACATACTATAGTAAAAAGAGCAAAAGCTGGAGAGTACTTTTATTCTTCCATGGCAATCGATAAACAAAGAGCAAATATTGCTATTGGAGATGAAGGTGGCGAGGTTATTGTTGTTGATGCGAAAACTCTTCAAAGAAAAAAACTGATTAAAGATATTAATAAAGATAAAATTCTCTCTATCGATATTAATGATGGAGTAATAGCAGCGGGAAGTAGAGCAGATAAGACTTTGGCAATATACTATTGGAAAGAGAATCGCCATAAAAAGATACAAAATCCAGACTTTTTCATCTATGTTGTCGGTTTAAGTCCAAAGAATAGATATGTTGTATATGGTGATAATGAAAAATATCATTTGAAAGTATTGGATATTGATCAAATGCGAGTTGTATACCAACTTGTAGGACATAAAAATATAGTGAACGTTGTACGATTCGCTGATGAAAAAACAATTTTTACAGGTAGTGAAACCGGAGAAATCAAAAAATGGAGGTTACCATGAATGTAAGTAGTTGTGTTGTCAGATGTAATCCTAAGGATGTAGAAAATGTTAAAAAACGTATAGAAGAAAGCGGTGTTTGCGATATCCATATTGTGGATGAAAAGGGTTATATCATTGTGACTATCGAAGGTGATGGAATTGAAGAAGAGATTAAGAAACTCAAAACCTTGCAGTTTTTAGAAGGGGTTTTGAGTGCGGAAATGGTTTTTTCTTACAGTGAAGAGGAGTTGGATGCTTTGCGTGATGATCTTGAGATACAAGAGCCTGTACCGGAGATTTTGGAAAAGGATGTACCTGCTGAACAGATCGTATATCATGGCGATTTGAAGAAAAAATATATCTAAAGGTTCAAGATGGATATTACGTGGGATATGTTTATCGAAACGGAGGTACCAAAAGATGAGCTTATCATTTCTAGAACGGATTTAAAAGGGGTTATCACCTACGCAAATGAAACTTTTGCCAAGATAAGTGGCTACACGCCCGAAGAGCTCATCGGAAAACCTCATAATATCCTTAGACATCCAGATATGCCAAAATCTGTATTCCAAGAGCTTTGGCAAACGATACGACAAGAGAAAATATGGAAAGGTTATGTAAAAAATTTACGCAAAGACAAAGGTTTTTACTGGGTGTATGCCGAGGTGAGTGGAGTGTATAAAAATGGTAAATTGGTTGAGTATAAGTCTATGCGAAGCTGGGTTCCAAAAGAAAAACGGATAGAAATGCAAAAGAGATATGATCAGATGCGCTTGGATGCAGGTGAACATGTTCGCTGCGTAAGCTATATCGATAGTGCGACCTATAAAAAATTGTTGGAAAAAGCACAAGAGTTGGGAGAGACTCCAGAAACGCTCATTAAAAATTTGATTTATGCTTGAAAAAATTGATTAAAATCAATTATTTTAAGTATAAATTTAAAATATAATAGGTATCATAAAAAATGATTTACCTCACAAAAGGAGTAAAAATGAAAAAGATTGGATTAAGTATAACTGCTGCAGTATTGTTGGCAGCTGGAATGAGCAGCGCAGCAAGTGCAAGCGCATTGGAAAATATTGTTTCCAATCCAAAGGTCTCTTTGGAAGTGCGACCACGATATGAATATGTGGATCAGGATGGCTTTACTGATGAGGCGAATGCGGTAACGGTTCGAACCGCTCTTGGGCTCAATGCTCAGCTTTTTGGAGTGGATGGTCTTGGAGCACAGTTTCAAGTGATGAATGTGACAGCTTTGGATGATGATTATGCTCCAGAAAACGATTCTGGTAACTATCCAGTGGTTGCCGACCCTGAGCAAACAAGGGTGACACAGGCAAATATCAGCTATTCTGCAAATGGCTTTACTGCGATTGTTGGCCGAAAAATGGTGACTTTGGACAATCACCGATTTATCGGTAATGTTGGCTGGAGACAGATGCCACAAACATATGATTTGGCAGCTGTAATCTATAATGGTATCGAAAACTTGAACCTGCTTGGTGCATATGTTTGGAATGTCAACAGAATCTTCAATAAAAATGGTGATGGTCCAGGAAATAAACATATGAAAACAGGTAGTATTTTACTACATGCATCTTATAAAGTTATGCCAGAATTGACAATTACCGCCTATGACTATATGATTGAAAATCTTATGGATCATATAGGTTTGAGATTGACAGGCAATGTAGATTTCAATGGCGTAAAAGTGAATTATACAGCTGAGTATGCGGTACAAAAAGATCCAAGTTTAGATGATGATGACGACTGGCCATATACAAAATTAAATCAAGATGATCCTACATATTACAATCTTAATGTAACTGCATCATATAATGGATTCATTGGTGGTTTGGGATATGAAGTATTAGGTGATGCGGGAACAGGTGATATGGCCTTCAATACCCCTCTTGCAACTTTACATGCAATGAACGGTTGGGCAGATAAGTTTCTTTCTACTCCTGCTGATGGTTTAGAAGACTTTTCTGTAAAATTGGGATACAATGCAGGAGAGTATGGAAAAATCATAGGTATTTATCATGATTTCAATTCTGATAGAGGAAGCACTGATTATGGTACGGAAGTTGATATAGCATATACCTATAAAATTAATAAGAACATAGGATTGTTACTTAAATATGCTGACTATAATGCTGATCAATATGCAACAGACACAACAAAATATTGGGTACAGCTCGATTACAAATTTAGCGCTGGACTCTAATTTCTCTCCCCTTCGGGGGAAAGAAGCGAAGAGGAGATCAATTTTGCCAGTTTCATTCCCTCCTTCGCTTCTTACAAATCAAAGTTATACATTACACCAAGTGTAATCATATCCCCTTTTGGTCCTTTAATTGTTGATTTTTCATATTCTCCGACTACCTTCCATGTCGAATCTATCGCATATTCGAAACCTGCCGCATAGACCAGTCCAGTATCGTGACTGCTTTCAGTGTCCGTTTTTTCATATTCATACTCATAGCCTACTTTAAATAGGATACCTAAAGACTCGGTTGCTTCGTATGTATAGGCAAAATCAAGAGAGGAGGTCCAGTATTTGATATTTTCACGTACAGATTCTGTCTCTTCGAAAACAGTTACATTTGTCTTTTCATAACTTCCATCAATCTCCACTGCAAAACCGTGACCGAGTCGATAACCCAAGTCTATACCTATTCCGTTACCATGATCACCCTTTTCGTTTCCGTGGTGATCACCATAGTTATGAATACCTTTGATTACGACATAGTACGGTTTTGCAGGTTCATGTACAGGCTCTTGTTTATGTGCGAATGCCGTCATTCCAAGCAATAAACCACTGACAAAGATCGATGCTATTTTCATGATACTCCTTTTGTGTAGATTGGTTATTCAAAGAAAGATCGGAATTCCTCTTTTTTGAGGACTTTGTATTGAGAACGATTTTTTTCAAGAAGTCCCAGCTTTTTAAATTTTGAGATGATGCGAGAAAGGGTTTCTGGCGTGATGTTGAGAAGTGTCGCAATCTCGTTTTTTTTCAGATCCATAAACTCTTCTTCGTGTTCGTAAATAAATTTTGCCACTCTTGCAGTGGAACTTAAGACAAGATCATTGGTGATAACATGTTCAAGATAGCGGATCTTATTGGTTAATGACTTAATTATTGTAAAAGCAATTTCAGGGTTTTTTAAAAATTCTTCTTCAAATATTTTATAATCGATTAATAAAAGTTCACCCTCTGTGAGGAATTCTCCCGATGCGGGATAGGGAATCTGTTCAAAATTGACGATTTCTGCGATTAAATTCGGCGGATAGAAAACATGTAGTACGATTTTATTGCCTTTGTGATCGCTTTTGTAGATCTGTAAAATTCCCTTTGTCAGCAAAATAAGATGTTTAGCGATCTCTCCTTCATAAAAAACGATACTTCCTTTTTTATACTGCTTTAAAACAGAAATCTCTTTCAATCGTTGAAACTGTTTGTCGTCGAGATTGTTAAAGAGATAGAAACTGCGTATTTTTTCCATATATTGGCCTTTTTTATTGGGAGATACAATTATAAATTGCAAAAAATTAAATGGAGCTAAAAAACTAAGTTCAATATTTATTGATCAATATCAAAGTAATGGTTCAAAAAAAGACATACAATAAAAATGTAAATTTATTTTTAGGAGGGATCGATGGAGTATTATATGCACGATATTCCAAGCCAAGACTTTTTACCAATCTTCGTCATTTCTGCCTGGGTCATCCTATTTGGAATGATGTATGCAGGTTTTTTTACATTGGTGAAGCTGAGATTGGTAAAAAAATATTTCATAGTCTTGGCATATCTCTCCTGGGGTGCATTGGTGGCGTGTATATACTATTTAGGTGAGCTGCTACGGGTGGAACCTTATACACAAAAGGTTCTTATAGGTGCGATGGTGGGATATCTTGTATTTCCACACATCGTCTATTTTCTACTCGAAAAGGTCCATAACCGTTTCGAGCATAGTGAAGTTACATCTTAAGAAGGAGGCGATATGGACAATAAGCCATCAGTTTGGACCAGTAACAGGTTCTGGCGGCGATCTGCGACATGGGTAACGGGTGTGTCTGCAGTGCTATTGATACTTTTGACCTTTGATTCAATGGCACAGATGCAGATGGGTACGGCACAAGATATAAAAAATAAAGTCGATAAACGGATACCTTCACCGGTAGTGATTAACTACAAGATCGACTATCAGCTCAATAGAAAAAGAGGGCACGAAGTTCCAATTATAGGTGGAATGGATGCCAATGGCAACAGTAAATATGAGGAAAAAGAGAAATTTTTCGGTCGGGATGATTACAGTGAAAAAGAAGCAAGAGCGCTTATTCACAAAGGAAAGCTCACCATTCAGGCGAAAAACTGTATGGATTGTCATACGCTTCTTGGGAATGGTGCCTATTATGCACCGGATTTAACCAAAGCATGGCTCGATCCAACATGGGAAACTCTTGCTCCTGCATATGGAGGAAAAGAGTATGCAATGGCAAAATTTTTACAAAATCCTCCGGCTATGGCTATGCATGAGCGAAAGATGCCAAATCTTGGTATTACAAAGGATGAAGCAAAAGCGGTTGTTGCGTATCTGAAGTTTATGTCTGCGATCGATACCAACGGATTCCCGAGAAACTTTGGAAAAATCAAAGGAGCGGTCGATGCAAGGAAATAACGGTCAACTCTATGAAGGGCAAAAGTTAGCGCTCAAGTATTTTACAGTTGCGATAGTTTTGTTTGGTGCCCAGCTTCTTTTTGGGCTGATAGCAGCGATACAGTTTTTGTATCCCGGATTTTTGTTTAATACACTTGACTTCTCCATTGCGAGAATTGTGCATATCAATGCACTTGTCGTTTGGCTTTTGTATGCAATGATCGGTGCAGTGTATTGGCTTTTACCAGATGAGGCTGGCAGAGAAGTGGTAGGTGTCAAGCTTGGAAATCTGGCATTTTATGTTTTGACTGCAGCTGTTGCTGTTGTTGTATTGGTCTATCTTTTTATCCAAGTAGGTCCGGGAAATGAGATGACAACATGGCTTATTACGGAAGGCCGTGAATATATCGAAGCACCACGATGGGCGGATATTGGTATCGTTGTCGTAGTACTCATTTTCCTTTATAATGTGTATGCTACTGTTATGAGTGGTAAAAAGACTGGAATATTAGCAGTCTTAATGGCAGACTTGATTGCTTTGGCAGGTTTGTATTTAGCAGGTATGTTCTATACAGACAATATTTCTGTTGATCAATTCTGGTGGTGGTGGGTTGTTCACCTTTGGGTTGAAGCAACATGGGAAGTTTATGTTGCAGCAGTTGGTGGCTATATCCTCATTAAAACGCTCAATGCAAACAGAAAAGTAGTTGAGATGTGGCTATGGATCGAAGTAGCCATGATGTTTGGATCTGGTATCTTGGGTCTTGGTCACCACTACTTCTGGATAGGAACACCAGAATATTGGTGGGAAATTGGAGCGCTCTTTAGTGCACTTGAACCAGTTCCACTCGTAGGTCTTTTTGTTCACGTACTTTATGACTGGGGTAAAGAGCGAGGAAAAGGGAACACTATCAAAAACGTTCCAGCTTTTGCATGGTTGACAGTTGAGACATTTGGAAACTTCCTAGGTGCTGGTGTGTGGGGATTTATGCATACACTCCCTCAAATCAACCTTTATACTCACGGAACTCAGTGGCCAGCAGCTCATGGACACTTGGCATTCTTTGGTGCATATGTAGCGATTATGATTGCTGCTATCTATCTTGGTGTTCAAGGAAAGGCAGGACTCAAAGAGCTTAAAATGACAAAAGCTGGATGGTGGGCGATTACACTTATCACTGTTGGAGTACTTTTGATGACAGTATCTTTAACACTTTCTGCATATGTACAAACGATGGTCGAACGGGGTATGTATGGTGGAACATGGGAAGGATACTTTGTTGCTCAAGCAAATCAATGGTTTGTACAAGGTCTGGGATGGAGACTTGCAACAGGTCTTATGGTAATCGCCGGATATGTTTTCTTAGTATACGACCTTTTGACATGTACAAAAAAACAGCCAGCTGAAGTGTATGAGGCAAGTGGTGCGGCAGCAGCTGCTTAAATAAGAAAATATTAATAATAACTTCAATATAATTGATATAAGGAGCAACTATGTTTGAGCCATGTACCGATGTGGTCTGCAGTTTCTGGTCCATACTCAATCAAGGACCGATGACATTGACCATTACACTCCATACGTTGATCGTCTTACCGATGATCTGGATCTATTTTGATGAGAAGAAAAAGATGGAACATGGAGATATCCCGGAAGAGTAATCCGGGCCTCCTGTGCTCCATGTAATGGAGGGAGAGGGGCAAATCTAGATAAAGGAGTATCAATGAAACTCAAAATTGGAATGAGCGCTGTTCTTGCATTAAGTGCCTTTGCAAGTGGTGCTTTAGCAGCTGGGAATGTTTATCTTAGTCCCGATGAGATGAAAAAAGCGACCCAAATCTATTTCGATCGATGTGCCGGATGTCATGGGATGCTTAGAAAAGGGGCATTGGGTCCTAACTTATTGCCTAAAAAAACAAAACAAATGGGGACTGAAACTTTAGAATATATCATTTATAATGGTACTCCTGGTGGGATGCCAGACTGGGGTGCTTCAGGTGAATTGACAAAAAAAGAGACAGAATTGATGGCTAAGTTTATTCAGCTCCCACCAGTATCGCCACCGGAAAAAAGTATGGCGGATATGAAAAAAACATGGAAAGTTTTAGTACCGCCAGAAAAACGTCCTACAAAGCCTGAAACTAAAAGAAATTGGGAAAACTATTTTGGTATAGTGCTGAGAGATGTTGGCAAGGTGGCAATTGTTGATGGTGATACAAAAGAGCTTGTAAGTATTGTTCCTTCTGGATTTGCTACCCATATCCTAAGAACCTCTAAATCTGGCCGATATATGTATGCAATTGGTCGGGATGGTAAGGCAAGCGTTATCGACTTATGGATGAAAAAACCACAAAATGTTGCAGAAATTAGAGTATGTAACGATGCTCGAAGTATCGATACTTCAAAAGCAAAAGGGTATGAGGATGAGTATGCGGTTGTAGGATGTTACTGGCCTCCTTCAATCGTAACGCTTAAAGGTGATACGCTTGAGCCTATCCAAATCGTCTCAACCGCAAGCTATACCTATGATACAGGTGAATTTACAAGAGAGGCTCGAGTTGCTTCCATCGTTGCGAATCACCATAAACCTGAGTGGGTTATCAACGTCAAAGAGACTGGTCAGGTATGGCTCTATAACTATTCTGATCCAAGAGATCCGAAGATTCATATGCTGATGGCAGAAAGATATCTGCATGATGGTGGTTGGGATTTAACCAAGCGATACTTCCTCGTTGCGGCGAATGCTCGTAACAAAGTAGTTGCAGTGGATACAAAAGATGGTGAAGTTGCTGCAATTATTCCTACTGGTGGTACAAAACCACACCCTGGACGAGGTGCAAATGTAAGCCATCCAAAATATGGTCCAATCTGGTGTACTGGACACATCGGTAGTAACGATGTAGTATGTATCGGAACAGATCCAACATACCATCCGCAATATGCATGGAGAGTGGTTAAAGATATTCATCTACCTGGAGAAGGTGGGGGTAACCTCTTTATCAAAACACATCCAGCATGTAAATATATCATCGCAGATAGACCGGTTAACCCTGACAGAAAACTACAAACACAACTTTACGTAATTGATAAAAATAAACTTAAAGTTGTAAAAACAATTAAAATTCCTAGAAAATATGTAAAAGAACGAACAGTTACAGTTAACGGCAAAAAAATCAAAGTTAAACCAAGAGGACCGGTTCATATCGAATTCAATAAAGACGGTGATGAATTTTGGGTCAGTGTTTGGGGTAACAAGCTTGTACCAAGTGCGATCTTGGTATACGATGCTGAAAAACTCAAACTCAAAAAAGCGATCACAGGAGATTGGGTACGAACTCCGACAGGAAAATTCAACGTCTTCAATACAAAATACGATATCTACTAAGATTGACCGGGCTAAGGCCCGGCTAATCTTTCAGTGTTATAATATCGATGAGTGAGAAGTGCCAAGAGGTCTTGGTAGTTCTTGCTCCTCATAGAGGAGTTATTATGAAACAGGTTGTATTGCTGCTTTTTTTGCTCACTTTTTTACCAGCTTCACCATTGATTCATGAACTAGAAGCAAAGAACTTCAAAAACAAGGGATATGACAGCTATCAGAAATATTGTGCTGTATGCCACGGGAAAGAACGACAAGGCATTTCGGCACCACCCCTTTTACCACAATTTATCAAACGTCTTAATGATAAGAAACTCCATGCCATTATTAAAAACTCTTTACCACAAACACTGATGCCCAAATTCTCATTTTTAAGCGATCAAGAGATCGAAGCCATTGTTCGCTATCTCAGAACACCTGCGAAAAATATTACCTGGTCAAAAGAGGATATCGTACAAAGCAAAAAAGTATTCTCCAATTCTAAAAAAAATCTGGGTATCACAAATATAGAAAATGTCACGTTAGTTGTAGAGCGAGGAGCAAACAGAGTATGGGTGATGGAGAACGAAAAAGTTTTAGACAAATTTACTTTTAAAAATGTGCATGGTGGCCTCAAGTATACATTGGATGGAAAAAACTTCTATATTCCTACACGGGATGGATGGATAGGGCACTATAGCTTGGAACATGGAAGATTGGAAGAAAAAATAAGAGCATGTGTCAACCTTCGCAATATCTCTTTGAGTCGAGACAGTAAATATCTTTTTGCTACCTGTTTGCTTCCTGAGCGGGTGGTCGTATTTGAAAGAAACAATTTAAAACCTGTCAAAATGTATGATGTGAAGGGAAAAATAAGTGCTTTATATGAGTTGTATAGCAAAGATGAAGCGATTTTTACCCTTCGTAACAGTCCAAAGCTTTACAAAGTCGATACGAAATTACTCCGGTTTACTTCTTATAAGCTAGATAAGCCGATCGAAGATTTTTTTATCGATCCCTTTGAAGAGTATATTATCGGTACAACACGACACGGAAAAGATCTTCGGGTTTATGATATTAAAACATTGAAAGAAGTATTTCAAGCACCAATCGAGGGAATGCCACATCTATTTAGCGCAACGTATTGGTATAAAGATGGAAAATTTTACTTTGCTACACCGCATCTTAGAAAACCTTACATTACGATTTGGCAAATGTATGACTGGAAGCTTGTTAAAAAAATCAATGTAGGCGGAGACGGTTTCTTTGTCAAAACCCATCCGCAAAGCGATTATTTGTGGGTTGATAATGGAAGTGATCAGCTTATCCTTGTGGATAAAGCAAAATATACAATTAAAAAAATAGTTCCGAGAAAAAACAAACGATATATCCATACTGAATTTAGCGGAGATGGAAAATATGCCTATTTGAGTATTTATGAACCAAATGGGGATCTGCTTGTATGGCAAACGGATACATTTAAAGAGTTAAAGGATTATAAGGCAAATGTTCCGGTAGGGAAGTACAACTTTATCAATAAAAACAGAAAGTTTTATCCAAGACTTTTTGGGCTCTCCATCTTCAAAGAGAAGTGCTGGGGATGTCATCATCAAACTGCCATGGCTTTTGGGCCGCCATTTGCCCAGATTGCGAAACAAAGAAGTGATGAAGAGATGATGGCACAGATAACAGATCCAGAGCATACTTATAAATATTTGGGATACAAAAGAAATGCGATGCCAGCCTTTCATCTAAGCCCTAAAGAGCTTCGATGCATTGTCGATTACATCAAAAGTTTCAAGGATAAATAAAGTGTTTCGTTTGAGTAATTTGATCAAATCCTCTATTGAAGATCTTCCGCAGCGCTATTTGCATGGTGCCATAGCGATCTGGAATTTCACTAACAGATGCAATCTAAGCTGCTTGCACTGTTACTCAAAAGCCGGACTTGAATCGCAAGACCATCTAACTACCCAAAAGATCATGCAGACGATTCCCCAGCTTAAAAAGGCGGGCGTGAAATTTGTAATATTTAGCGGTGGTGAGCCGTTAACAAGAAAAGACATTTTTGATATAGCTGAAAAAATGAGAGAAGAGGGAATTGCAACCTATCTTTCTACTAACGGACTTTATATCCACCATTCCAATGTAAAGCGTATCATCGATACATTTTCATATATCGGTATCAGTATCGACGGAACACAGGCTATTCATGACAGATTTAGAGGACTTGAGGGAAGTTATACAATGAGCCTCAAAGCGATCGATCTCATTCATGAGCATGGTGGGAGAGTAGGGATCCGTTTTACTATCACAAAAGAGACAGTTGATGCACTTGAACATATTTTTGAGCTGGCTGAGACGAAAGGGATTGACAAGGTGTATATCTCCCATTTGGTCTATAGTGGCAGGGGATTGGATAATCTCAAAATGGATCTGACAAAAGAGCAAAGAAAAAAGGCAGTAGAATATATTATTCAAAAAGCGTTTGAATATTATGAGAGTGGGCAAAATATCGATATTGTAACAGGAAATATGGAGATGGATGCGGTCATGCTTTTGCAGACTTTGGAAAAAAGGGATGCTGATGCTGCAAAAAGACTCATGCAAAGACTGCTTCAATGGGGTGGTAACAGTGCAGGGAGGAATCTGGTCAATATCGACAGTGAAGGAAATGTAAAACCGGATCCATTTTTCCCTGAAACAGTTGGCAACATCTTTGAAAAACCTTTTGATACGATATGGCTAGATGATGGAAATCCACTTTTGCAAAAGCTTCGTCAGTTTCCACGAGGGATCAGCGGAAAGTGCCAAGATTGTGAATGGATAGAGATTTGCAATGGGGGAAGCCGCCCAAGAGCATGGGCGATTCATGGTGATCTGTGGGCGGAAGATCCAAGCTGTTATGTAAAATAGGAATAAGGAATGAGTATTGTTAAGGCAGTAACTAAATACGCTCAACAAGAGTGTAAATTTTATAACGCTACAAAAAAGCTAAAAAGTGCAAACAGCTACGCTGCCCTATGGGTAAAATCCACTTTTTTTAACGCTTTTTCTTCACTAAAATTTACAATTGTTTCGCTTGATTTAGTCAATATCTTTCTTATTCTAATTCCTAATTCCTATTTCCCAGTTCCAAAGGATAAAGTATGAAAATAATTGTAGCTTTTTTATGTATAGTGTTAACGGTTTTTGCTCATGAAAAAGTGTTTGTTGTCGAGCGTGAAAACAGTGCACTGGCTGTGATAGAGAATCATAAGCTAAAAAATGAGATAAAAAACTTGCACAATTTCAATCACGCTGTAGTGAAATTTATTGAAAATGATGGTTATGTCATTACAAGGGATGGATATTTGATCAAATTTGATCCAATTCATGAAAAAAAGATTGCTGAAGTTCAGGCAAGTAAAAGCGCTATCGGCTTTACATTGGCAAAAGATTTTATAGCCGTAGCAAACTATGCAAACAAAACAGTAGAAATCTATGATAGAAATCTTCGACATCTTCAAACTATCGATACTGGTTCAAGAAATGTGGGAATCAAAACCTATAAAGATTATCTTGTTTTTGCCGCAATGGATAGTGATGCAATATGGGTTATGAAAAAGATTGTTGAAAAAATTCCGCTTCGTTGCATCAAACCGGATGGCACACCGATGTATGAGAAAAAAATCCATTTTGAAAAAGTAAAAATCATAAGAAATGCAGGTGAAATGCCCTTTGATGCGATGATTAATAAAAATCTTTATGTAGTAGGGTTTTTCAATTCACCGTTTGTTGGTGTTTTAAATCTTGATACGTTTGAATATAAGCAAGTTCCTTTGAAACTGGAAAAAAGAACGATGGTTCTAAAGGTGCCTCATTTTGGCTTTTGGTCTATTATGAAAGATAAGTTTTTTATACCGGCTGTGGGTGACAATAAGGTTTTTGTATTTGATCAAAACTTCCATTTTCTCAAAGCGATTGAAGTAGAAGGGAATCCTGTTTTTACTTCACTGAGTCCTGATAGACGATATCTGGCTGTGACTTTCAGCGGGAAAAAGTTCCCGATTGTACAGATTGTTGATACGAAAAGCTTACAGGTCATCAAACGGTTTGATTTTGGAGGCATGGTGTTGCATGTGCGATGGAGCAAGGAAGAACCACTCTTATATGTTTCCAATAACGGCCTGAGCAAAGTGATTGGGATGGATATCAAGAATTGGAAAGAGGCTTTTGAAGTAGCCGTGCCAAAACCATCGGGGATTTTTATTTTTGATATGAAGCAAGGAAATAGGCCAAAAGAGGCGCTACAATAAAGAAAAAAAGGCGTAGAATGGGGAAGGTCTATCTAACTGGAGCAGGTCCAGGTGATGTTGAACTGTTAACACTGAAGGCTGCAAGAGTTATCAAAGAAGCGGATATCATCATCTATGACAGACTGGCTAATCCCGAAATTCTGAAAATGGCAAAAGATGGATGCGAATTTATCTATGTGGGGAAAGAGGATGGAAAGCATATTTTGCCCCAAGATCAGATCAATGAGGTGATTTACCAAAGCGCTTTACGGGCTGATGTGGTGGTCCGACTCAAAGGTGGTGATCCTTTTGTTTTTGGCAGAGGAGGCGAAGAGGGTGCCTACCTTCGAGAGCGAGGGATCCAATTTGAGATTATTCCAGGAATAACCTCTTCTATCAGTGTACCAGCGTATGCCGGCATTCCAGTAACGCATAGAGGTATCAGTGTGAGTTTTCGGGTCGTTACAGGCCATGAAGCGCCAAATAAAGAAACGAGTCAGATTCCATGGGAAAATTTTAAAACAGACGATACGATTGTCTTTTTAATGGGATTGCATAATCTTCAAAATATTGCGCAAAAATTGATTGAAATAGGAAAACCGAAGGATTTTCCGGTAGCAGTGATCTCCAAAGGAACCACTCCAGAGCAGAAAACTGTAATTGGTACGCTGGAAAATATCTACGAAAAAGCAAAAAATCTTCCTACCCCTGCACTTATTGTAGTCGGAAAAGTGGTCGAACTTCGAGATAAGCTCAATTGGTTTGAATAAAAATTAAATAACTTTGTATTTTTTGCTTTTTTACAAATTTTAATAATGAGCCCTTTGATTCTTCGAAAAGAGCCAATAAAAAGTGTACCTGTTTCTCTCTAAAATATAATGATAAATTTTAAGTTTTAATCTTGATGAACAACAAAAAAATTTTTTGGCCTTTAAAAAAAATCGTAGCTATCGTCTGTTTTAATTGACAAAAAGTCACAAATTTGCCACGCAAACCTTAAACGAATCCTGTACAACTCATAATCAATACTTCATTTTTTTATAAAATTTTTAAAAAATTAAGCTTCTTTTTAAGTAATGGCTCCTATAATTATTTAATGTTAACCCAGTGTTAATCGCTAATAAAAAGGAGGAACGAATGTATCGAGTCATGAAAAGGCTTATCAGCCTTGTGGCGGCAGCAGGACTGGTTTCTAGCGTTTCACTTGCACAAAGTGAACTAGAAAAGATTATGAAAGAGCGTGGGCTGACGCAAGATGATATTCTTGCAGCTGCTAAAACCTATACCCCATCAGGTGGAAGGGATAAATATATTGTATTTAGCTCCGGTGGACAATCTGGCCAGATAATGGTTTATGGTGTACCATCAATGCGGATTTTGAAATTTATCGGTGTTTTTACACCTGAGCCTTGGCAAGGCTGGGGATATGATGATGATACGAAAAAGGTATTGAAAGAGGGTTGGAGAAACGGTAAAAAAATTACATGGGGGGACACTCACCATCCAGCGCTTTCAGAAACGAATGGTGTATATGATGGAAAATGGCTTGTCATTAACGATAAAGCGAATCCAAGACTTGCCGTTATCGACTTAAAAGACTTTGTAACAAAGCAAATCGTTGTCAACCCTGTTTTTAAGTCGGACCATGGTGGAGCTTTCTTTACACCAAACAGTGAATATATTTTGGAAGCGTGTCAATATGCAGCACCATTTGATAACAACTACCACCCAATGGAAGAGTATGCAGATGTATATAGAGGTGGTGTGACTGTTTGGAAATTTGATCACGAAAATGGACGAATTATTCCAGAAGAGTCTTTTACTATCGAAATGCCGCCTTACATGCAAGATTTGAGCGATGCAGGTAAAGAGCTAAGCTATGGATGGGGATTTACCAACTCATTCAACTCTGAAATGTATACCGGAGGTATTGAAAAAGGGCTTCCACCATTTGAGGCTGGTTGTAGCCGAAACGATACAGACTACTTGCATGTATACAATTGGAGAAAACTAGCTGAGCTTGCAAAAGATCCAAAAAATGTAAAAATTATCAATGGACATAAAGTTATTCCTATCGAAGTAGCGGTAAAAAATGATTGTCTTTTCTTGATTCCAGAGCCAAAATCTCCACACGGAGTGGATGTGAGCCCAGATGGTCGATATATTGTTGTGTGTGGAAAGCTTGATACTCATGCAACTGTATATGACTTTAAAAAGATTATGAAAGCTGTGAAAAATCATGACTTTGCTGGAAAAGATCCATACGGTATTCCAATTATCGATATGAAAAAAGCGATGCATTGTCAAGCAGAACTTGGTTTAGGACCACTACATAACCAATTTGGACCAAAATGGAAAACTGAAGGTGAGATCTATACATCACTCTATGTTGACAGCCAAGTTGTCAAATGGGATTATCTCAATTGTGAAGTCAAAGATAGAGTCAACGTAAACTACAACATCGGTCACCTTTGTGGAATGGAAGGAAAAACAGAAGATCCGCAAGGCGAATATATTATCGCACTTAACAAACTTGCAATCGATAGATTCAACCCAATTGGACCACTTCACCCACAAAACCACCAGCTCATTGATGTTAGCGGTAAGAAAATGAAACTGCTTTATGATATGCCAGTCCCACTTGGTGAACCACACCAAGCAGTAGCGATTCGAGCAAGCAAGCTTCATCCAGAAGTACGCTATCCGATGGGAACAAATCCGTTTACCGGAAAAGTTCATAGAGGAAAAACGCTTGCCGGACAAGAAAAAATTGTTCGAAAAGGGAACCATGTTTATGTCTATGGAACATTGGTGCGAAGCCATATCAATCCTGAGCACGTGACTGTCAATAAGGGCGATATCGTCACATTCTATCTCACAAACCTAGAGCGAGCGGAGGACGAAACACACGGCTTTACAGTAGACTGGTACAATGTACACGCATCACTTGAACCAGGTAAAACTGTGGCTGTAACATTTAAAGCGGATCAAGAAGGGGTATTCCCATACTACTGTACAGAGTTCTGTTCTGCACTTCACCTAGAGATGATGGGTTACTTGCTTGTAAAAGATCCAAATAAAGTTTATAAATCTGTACGTAAAATCAAACTCAAAAAAATGAGCAAAGAAGAGCTCATGAAAGAGTACAAAAAAACAGTTGCTCTCAACGAAGCAACGAAAAAAGTTATTCAAAGTGTTGTGAAATTCCTAAAAGAAAATCACTATGAAAAATTCCCTGTAGTCAAACAGCTTGTTGAAGATGCGATGGATCAATTCAGCAAAGTTCCTGCTGAAGAGAAAAAAGCTGAAGAAGCACTCAAAAAAGGTGATATAGAAACTGCAATCAACTTCCAATACCAAGCATGGCAATATTTGGTTAAAACTGCTGATGTTGGTATCAGAGCTAAAGACCTCCTTGTTAAAAAACTTGCAACTCCTATGAGCGAAGCTGCAAAACGAGGAGAAGTTGCGTTTGCTGAAGGTGGTTGTAACGGATGTCACGTCATCGGTAAAGTAAGTTCTGGACCAGACCTTGTAGGGGTGCTCCAACGACATGAAAATGGTGAAAAATGGGTAGCTGAATTTATCAAAAACCCATCTAAATTCTATAACGATCCATATGTAAAAACATTGATTGACTACTTCAACCTCCGAATGCCGAATCAGCATATGAGTGATCAACAAATCAAAGATATCATCGAATATCTCAAGTGGATCGATCAAAACGCAAACCTCTTCTAATTTTCGAAGCCCTTCTGGGCTTCAACTATAGTTTGGATTATTTTTATTGTTACAAAGTTTGCATTCCTTGTTAAATATAACTATATATAATAATAAAAATAATCCAGACTAATTTTTGATGTAAATCATGTGCTTTTATGCAAAATAGTGTTATGATAAGAATAATTTCTGATGAAGGATGAAACGATGAAAAAATATCAGATCTACGCCCTGATTGCGTTGGCTGTGCTGCTTTATTGGTTCGTTATACCGGCAGTTTTGACACATGATGTTAACTATCTTGCCAAACAGGGGAAAGCAGATAAAATCCCAGAGATCGCTTATAAAGTGTGGGATTATTATATGAAAGGGCGCTATGTGAGTCCAAACACACCTCCCGAAGCGTTGGATAAAAATAAAAATCCTATTTTGAAAAAGATGATAGAGTACAATGCCGAGATAGGCGTTGCAAGTGCACCTATTTGGTATGTATCCTTAGAAGCTCCAAACTATCCAAAAGATGCCTTTCCAGAAGGTATTCCTGTATACTACCATTTTGATGGATTTAGTGGTGATGTGCATGAGATGAATACGATTAATCACTTTATCGGTATGGATCCGATGGAGCGGGGAGCTCCATATCTTAGAATGATGGCTCCGTATGTCCTCGTTCTTTTGGCATTTGCATATGTGCTGTTTATCCTCTATGATTGGAAGTGGTTGAACTATATCATGTGGATTGCTGTAGCGCTGCCACTTATTTTCTTGGGATTTTACGCATACTGGCTCTACTGGTTTGGCCATCATATGCATGACTGGGGAGCATTTAAAATTAAACCATTTATGCCAACGGTATTTGGAGATGGGAAGGTTGCACAGTTTACTACCCACTCCTATCCTACCATCGGTTTTTGGCTGCTATTAGCGATTAGTTTCTTTACGCTTCTAGCCATCATTTCAAAAAACAGATATCTCAAAGAGAGAAATGCTTCATGAAAAAGATGGCCCTTTTGACTCTTTTTGGTTTGATGTTGCAGGCTGGAATCTTGCAAGATGCTATTAATAAAGCAAAACCTGGTTCCAGACTTGATTTACCAAAAGGAGTGTACAAAGGGCCGATTGTTATTGATAAACCGTTGATGCTTGTTGGACATGATACGGTTATCGATGGAGGAGGCGAAGGAACCGTTGTTTCCATCAGAAGTTCAAATGTTATCTTAAAAAAACTTACTATTCGCAATAGCGGTAATGAGCATGAAAAGATAGATGCGGGAATTTCTGTAAAAGATGCTTCTTTTGTGCAAATAGATCACTGTAAAATTGTTAATTGTCTGTTTGGTATAGATTTACAAAATGTAAAAAATTCCGAAATCATACACAACTATATCACTTCAAAACCGTTTCCCTTGGGGATTCGAGGTGATGGTATCCGCCTTTGGTACAGCAACGATAATGTTTTAAAAGAGAACCATCTGTATAAATCGAGAGATTTTGTGGTGTGGTATAGCCATGGCAATAAAATCGTCCATAACAAAGGCGAATATGGCAGATATAGTCTTCATTTTATGTATGCCGGGAGAAATTTTGTAGAAAACAATATTTTCAAACACAACAGTGTCGGGATATTTTTTATGTATTCAAAAGACACTATTGCAAAAAATAATATTATCATGAGTTCCCTTGGAACAACTGGTATCGGAATAGGCCTAAAAGACGCATCCAATTTTACCTTGCAAAACAATACCATTTTGTATTGTGCCAAGGGTTTGTATATCGACCGGAGTCCATTTGAACCGGGACAAATCAACAAAATTGTTGGTAATGAAATCTTATATAACTCTATAGGGATTCATTTTCACTCCCTTAGTACAGATAATCTTATTACGAAAAACGTATTTAAGGGAAATATGGAAAATGTTTATGACGATTCGGGCCAGGGACGAATCCATGCAGTTATGAACAAATGGTATGAAAACTATTGGGACGATTATCAAGGTTTTGATCAAGACGGCGATGGGATTGGCGATGTGCCTTATACGCTTTATTATTATGCGGATAAGTTGTGGCTTCTCAATCCAAATATCAGATTCTTTTATGGATCACCGGTGATTAGCATTTTAAATTTTTTGTATAAGCTGGCACCATTTTCGGAGCCTATTCAACTACTTACCGATCCTAAGCCGCTGATGCATGAAGAGGGGGTATCATGAACGATAAAAAAAGAAGAGATTTTGTGAAGCAGATGGTAGGCCTTGGTGTACTTGGCCTGGCTGCTGCTGGAACGGTGTGGGGAGGAAAAGAGCTTTTACAGCGAGAAGAGTCTCCTCTTCGCCCGCCGGGTGCAATGCCGGAACATCAGTTTTTGGCCCTTTGCATAAAGTGTGGGCAGTGCCTACAAGTATGTCCGTATGATTCGATTATGTTGGAAGATGTAAATGGAAAAGCAGGAGTTGGAACAGCCTATATCGATCCAGATAAAAGGGGCTGTTATCTTTGTAAAGCACTTCCTTGTATTTTAGCCTGTCCAAGCGGGGCGCTTGATCACAGCAAAGCAGACGATGTACGAAAAATACACATGGGAGTGGCTATCATAGCAAACGAGAGTGCATGTTTGGCGCTTTATAATAAGCCAGTTCCCGAAAGTGAAAAAGATCTTATCTATGAACATACGAAAGTTTTGACCCCTGCTGAAAGACGGGAAAAGAAGGTATATGATCTGCCATCACCAAGTGAAAAGAGAGTTTTGCAGACAGAACTTTTGAAAAAAGTAGAAAAGTATGTAGGCAAGCAGTGTACGATATGTGCAGATTTGTGCCCATATCCTGAACCTTCTTTGGCTATAGGAATGGTACGAAAAGGAGCCGGATATATTCCAGAAATCCGAGAAAAATGTGTGGGATGTGGTGCTTGTGTAGAGCTATGTCCTACCGATGTATTAAAAATCATTCCAAGAAAAACCTATGAAGAGGTTTATGGGAAAAAGGCATGAGTATGAAAATAGTAAAGTTGATGATAGCAGTGCTTGTTATTTTAGCTATCGCTGGATGTGGTGAAAAAAAAGAGAAAAAAGAGGCTGAAGTGAATGCTCCAGCAAAGATTACAATTACAGAAGGTGCAGTACAGGAACAAAAAGCAGTCAATAAAAAAAGCGGTGACAATGGGGAGTTCTATTACTCTTACAATAAGGCGCAACAAGCACAAAATCAGGTTGAAGACGAAGGAAAGTATACAGAGCTTGGAGCCTATAGACATATTCTCAACAACTATCAAAAAGTACAAATCTCTTTATGGGCAAATAAATTGAGCAAAGATTTTCTGATCTACTGTTCTGCTTGTCACGATGACTATGCCAATGGAATCATAGGGCCATCTTTGCTCGACAAAGATGGATCCTATATCTATGAACAGCTGCAAAAATTTAAAACAGGAAAACGCAAAAACGTTTTAATGGAGCAGCTTGTGCATAGATTGAGCGATGAAAAACTCAAAGCTTTGTCTGAAGAGATTGCAGCATTCAACAAAAAAGTCAAAAAACTACTCGAGCAACATGGACAAAAGGATAGAAAATGATACGACACATTATTGCAGCAATAGCAGGAGCACTTACGGTGGCAGCCATTTTGTATATGGCAAATCTGGATCGAGAAGTCCATAGACTTCAGATGATTCATGAGATTATCGAAAAAAGCAAGCTCGAAGTTCCTATGAATAAAAAGATACAGGCAGCTTCAAAACAGCAGCAGGTTAAGAAAAAAGAGGAGAATCAGGAAGAGGCTAAGTTAAAAGTACTGAAAGAAAAAGCGGGACGCTTGAGCGCTTTTGAAGTGAGTCCACTGTATCGTAGAAATTGCGCTTCTTGTCATGGTATCAATGGTGAAGGTGCTGTAGGTCCGAAACTCATCGGAAAAAGCAAGGAGTATATCCTTCAAGCGTTGCATGATTTTAAAACAGGTAAACGAAAAAATTATGTGATGTATGGACTTTTGCAAAAACTGGATGATGCGAAACTAGAAGAGTTGGCAACAGAGATCGCCTCTTTTGCACAGAAAATGAATCAATCCAAATAGGGGGGAGTCGTGGATAGATACAACTGGAGTGTACGAGAAATCATAGGTGCTCCCTTATGGTCGACACTCTATTATAAAACAAGAGAAGGAAAGATTCGTCCTACCTGGCGCTTTTGGCGCTGGCTGAGTGTTATCATAATAAATTTAGCATTTTTCCTTTCTTATCATATTGATATACAGTTTCTAGAAGGTACGTTGACAGGCTCAAGACTTTTGGGATTTCATTTGATTGATCCTTTTTCCGCATTGGAAATTTTGGCAGCGGAACACCATGTGCATACCAACATTATCATAGGGGTTTCGACGATTGTGGCTTTTTATTTTTTTGTCGGGGGAAAAGCCTTTTGCGGATGGGTGTGTCCTTATGGGCTTTTAAGTGAAATCGGAGAGTATTTCCATCAAAAGCTTGTGAGCAAACATATCATTAAAGAGCGTAAATTCAATCCAAGAGTGCGCTATATCTTTTGGGCAATTTTTCTAGCGGCTGCAGCCATTGATGGATATATGGTCTTTGAAGTGATCAATCCTGTAGGAATACTCAGCCGTTTCATTGTATATGGGTGGAGTTTGGCAATTGTTTGGGTACTTGTGATTTTACTTATAGAGATTTTCTATTCACGAAGAGCATGGTGTAAATATGTCTGCCCGATTGGTACGACCTACAGCTTTTTGGGATGGGCAAGCCCTATGAAAGTTCAATGGGATATGGACAAGTGCGATCATTGTGCAGCTTGTTTTATCGCTTGTCCTGAAGAGCATGTTCTTGAACGATTCAAAGCGAAATATGATCCAGAGCGTAAAGAAAAAGGGATCACTAAAGAGTTCGTTAAAGATGGCGATTGTATAATGTGTGCAAGATGTTTTGACGTATGCCATGAGGATGCGTATAACTTCGAATTCCGATTGAAGAATCTTGTATGATAGAAGTACGTGGAGCTACAAAACGATTTTTAGATGTCAATGTGCTGGATGGGATAGATTTAACCATCGAAGATGGCGATAAGATTGCTTTGATGGGGCCCAATGGAGCCGGGAAGACAACGCTCGTGCGCTCCATTTTGGGATTTTACCATCTCGATAGCGGATCAATTCGCGTAAACGGATCTGACCCTATCAAAGAGCGGCAAAACGTTTTGCATCATATCAGCTTTATTCCCCAAACTCCTCCTCCCATTAAACTCAGCCTAACAGAATTGATGGAGTATGTCTCAAAAAGTTCGGGTGTGAAGAGAGAGTCTATCGAGCAAGAAGCGAAAAAGATGGATCTGGCTTTGGAGAAAAATCTTTCCAAACCCTTTTTTAAGCTGAGTGGCGGGATGAAGCAAAAGATGCTTATCGCCATTGCTTTGGCGAAGCAGAGTGATATATTGATTTTTGATGAGCCTACGGCAAATCTCGATCCAAAGGCGAGAGAGCGATTTTATAGTTTGCTTCAAGAACTGGATCAAAAGGTGACAACGATCTACATAACGCACCGATTGGAAGAGGTGGAGTCACTGATCAATAGAAAGATTTATATGGATCTTGGAAAGGTGGTGGAAGATGAGAGGGTTTAAAGTTTGGAGTTTTTTTCTGGCACAGTTATTGGTCATAGGAGCTTTTTTTATAACAGGATGTTCAAAAAAAGACTATACCAAAGAGCCACCACCGATTCATTGGGATCGGGATCTATGTGATCGGTGTAAAATGGCTATCAGTGAGCGAAAATTTGCAGTACAGGCTGTAGATGATCATCAAAAGGTGTACAGGTTTGATGATATAGGATGTTATGTGCTTTGGAAGCGGTCTCATCCAGATATCTACATTGTAAAAGTATGGATTACCGATGCGAAAACCGGAAAGTGGATTGATGCGAAAAAAGCTCGCTATGTCAAAGGCTATACTACACCGATGGATTTTGGATATGGTGCACTTTTGCCAAGTGAGGCAGGAGATAAAGGACTTAGCTATGAAGAGATGGAAAAAACGATCAAAAAAAGAAAAATGCACAAAATGCATATGGAGTAACAGTGAAAAATCTGTTTTTGATTTCTAAACTCGATATCAAAGAGTCGACAAGGAGCCGGTGGTTTCTTGTCTATTTGTTGGTTTTTGGCGGTTTGATGGCGCTTTTCTTCATTACAGGTATTACCGATAGCGTTGTGATGGGCTTTACTGGGCTTAGCAGATTATTGCTTGTATATATGCAAGTAACTATTGTAATATTGCCGATTTTTATTCTGATTACAACGGTGAAGTCGATTTCGGGTGACAGAGAGAGTGCGATATTAGAGTATATGCTCTCTTTTCCTGTTTCGTTGAAAGAGTATTACTGGGGGAAAATGCTTGGCAGATTTTTTATCGTTTTCGTTCCAGTCTTTTTGGCACTTATTTTAGGTGTGGTCTGGGGGGTCTTTAAAGGCGGTGAGCTACCATGGAAAATGCTTTTGGTTTACAGTGCTTTTTTGTTTAGCATGTGTGCCGCCTTTTTGGGAATCGCTTTTTTCATCTCTACCATTGTAAAATCACACGATGTGGCCTTGGGGGCTAGTTTTGTGGTCTGGATTACACTTTTGGCCTTTTTAGATATTGCTTTGATTGGACTCATGCTTGCAAATAGATGGAGTGATGAGGTGATTATCTCAATAGCGCTGCTCAATCCTTTAGAAGTGTTCCGGGTAGGGGCTATGAGCCTATTTGATCCGGAACTCACTGTAATGGGGCCAGTAGCGTACTTTTTACTTGATAATTTTGGACATACGCCATTTATTTTGTATGCTTTTTTTTATCCGCTATTTGTAGGTTTTTTCTTTGCAGCTCTTGGATATTACTTTTTCAAAAAGCGAGATCTTTTATAACAGGAGGGGGTATGAAACGTATAGCAGTGCTGATTCTCTTTGTAGTTGCACTTTTTGCCGAGGTTGTTAAAGACCCCGTCTATCACATCGATGTCAACAAATATCCAAAGTTTCAAGCAAAAATAGAGCTTAAAAGTGGCAAAACAGTTCTCTTTTGCTGTCCAAAATCGATGTTTTATTTTTATTTGCGTCCATATGAGTTTCCCGAATACAATGTGACCAAAGAGACTGATTTTAAAAAGTTGATGGTAAAAGACTATATAAGCGGAGATTGGATTAAAGCTGAGGGAGCCATCTATGTCTTTGGAAGCAGATTACAAGGCCCAAAAGGCGATGATTTGATTCCAGTGAGAAACAAAGATGCACTCAATATCTTTCGATTAAAATATGGCGGTACAAAAATTTTGACATTTCCTGAAATCGTACATAAAGGCATAGGGCTTATCAAATATCTTGATATGCCCTAAAATCCAAAAAACTTTCGTACCCACGCAAGCTCTTTTTGGGTATGAAGAGTGATTTGTCCCACCTTCTTACCATTGTCGTCTAAGACAATAAGTTCTGATCCTTTGAGCTGCAGATGTTTCTTTCCCCACTTTTTAAGCAATGCATCATAGGCTAAATAGACCTGGGCGTTTGCGATATCAAGGTCTTTTCCTGTTCGTTTATCCACAATATCAATCCCGCCAAGCTCTTTTTGGATTTTATAGGGAAAGTATTGTAAAAGCTCGGTATAGACTCTTTTATTTTTAGGTTCTGGAAGATTGGAGTAAAAGGCAACGAAACTCACAAACAAAAACGCGAAGAAGAAGGCCCAAACAAGTTTTTTACTGAACATTTTCATCCTTTGTGAAATAGTTTTGAATATACTCTTTTGCTTTGCTATCAAGCAGCTTCATTCGCTCTTTGCCCTTTGGCAGTTTTTGGCGCAAAGCTTTAATCTCTTCCAAAAAACTGCCAATATCTTTTGGCAAAAGCTTTTGTATGGCGCGTCTGAGATATTTTGATAGAGCCGGTGAAGCTCCACTGGTAGAAAAAGCGATAACAAGATCACCCTCTTTGATATAGGAGGGAAAGATGAAATCACAATACTCTATGCTATCGACCGCATTGCACAGTGCGCCTTCTTGATGGCACTCATGAAAAACCTCTTTTTGTACTTCAAGATCATCAACTGCGACAATAACGATAAAAAAACCTTTCACATCCCCTTTTTGATATGCTCTTTGGATGATTTGCAGACCATTTTCTTGCGCCATCTGCAATACTCGAGCTCCAATTTTTGGGGCAATGATGGTGATATTGTGTGTGAAATCCAGAAGATGCGAAATTTTATCACCTGCAATCTTCCCACCGCCGATTACCAAGATACGTCTATTTTGTAGTTTGAGTAAAGCAGGGAAAAAGCTCATATTTCTCCTTTGTGTAATGATAGCCAAACTTGAAATAAAGGATTTTGACAGCTATCAAGGAAACCAAAGTATAAAACAAATACAATTAAAGAAAAAAGAGGCGATGTATGGAAAAAGAGCTGCTGACCCTTATCCAAAAAGAGTTTCCCGTGACAAAACGGCCCTTTGCGCATTTAGCAAATGAGCTCAATTCTACAGAAGAAGAGGTTTTAGATACATATAAAAGACTCAAAGAAAATAGAATCATCCGCCAAACTTCTGCAATTTTTGATACCAAATCTTTGGGATATCGATCCAGCCTTGTTGCATTTCAAGTAGATGATATTGAAAAAGCAGCAGCATTTGTCAATACCCATCCAGGCGTTTCGCACAACTATGAAAGAGATCATGAATTTAATCTTTGGTATACCATAGCTGTAGAGCCAAATAGCCGTTTGGGACTGGAAAAAACAGTTGAACTGATGGCACAGCATGCAAATGCCAAAGAGTATATTATTTTGCCTACAAAGAAGATGTTCAAGATTCAGGTGCAACTCGATATTGCAGGCAAAAAATCCAAAAAGGAAAAAGTAGCAAAAAGGAAAAAAATAGATTTTGAGCTTGAACCAGTCCATTATGAGCTTATAAAAGAGCTGCAAGAAGATATCGAACCGGTTTTTGAGCCATTTGAGAAGGTTGTACAAAAACTTGGGTTAAGTTATGAAGAGCTGCAGCAAGAGGTTAAAAGATTACAAGATGGTGGCTATATGCGCCGTTTTGCTTCGATTTTGTATCATAGAAAAGCGGGATTTAACGCCAATGCCATGGTGGTTTGGAGTGTGGATGAAGAAAGAGCCCAGGAGATTGGACAAAAAGTGGCTGAATTTAGTGCAGTGAGTCACTGTTATCTCAGACCCACCTATCCCAACTGGCCCTATCCGCTTTTCAGTATGATTCATGGAAAAAGCAAAGAGGAAGTAGAAGCTGTTGTAAAAGAGATTGAAGCAGAAATAGCACCAAAAGAGTATCGGTATCTCTATTCTACGAGGGAGTTTAAAAAACAGCGCATCCGATACTTTAGTGATGCATTTAAAGAATGGGAGCAAAAGTATGTTGATTGATTTTTTGAAAGAGGAACTTGTTTACATTTTTGTTTCACTCTTTATCTTTGGGATTGCGGCGTTTGTGGTGACACGACCTTTTGTTCAACTCAATGCGAAAAAAGTTTTGCTTGGTTTGGGAGGCTTTTTGATCGTTGCATTGGTGGCACACTATACCTGGCGTTTACATCATATAGAAAATGTCAAGAAAGCTTTTGCAGCAGGGAAGAACATTTTATGTCTTGATAAAACAAATAAGATAGGATATGTTTTGATCAATAAGGGCGAATGGAAGATTGTTAATGAGGAGTTTGTTCATCCAGAATTCCCACGAGGATACAACATACGACAATGCGTAGTGGAGTAAGCAATGGAGAAAAAAGAGGTTGTAATCACGGGGCTTAAAATCCCGTTTTGGGATCTTGTATGGTTTATGGTGAAATTGGCGTTGGCGTCTTTGCCGGCCATGTTTATTGTATATGCTATTTTTTGGTTTTTTTCGCTTCTATTTGGAGCTCTGTTTGCCGGGTTTATGATGCCCATGCATATGTAACTACACCTCAACCACCCGTATCATATTGGTAGTTCCCTCTTTTCCCACGATACTCCCCATGGTAACGATAACTGTATCGCCTGGTGAGAGAAACTGCTCTCGAAGGGCCGTATCCAAAAACTTTTGGATGAGGTGCTCTGGATTTTTTATTTTTGGCATCTCCAAAATGTTTTGTACTCCCCAAACCAGTGAGAGTTTATGGGAAGTCTTTTTATCGTGTGTAACAGCGATGATAGGAGCACTTGGGCGATATTTGGATATACTTTTGACCGTTGTGCCGCTGCTTGTAAAGGAGACTATGGCTTTTGGATTTATCGAACGGCATAGATCCGCTACACTTCCTGCAATGGCATCAATATCTTTCCCTTCATAGCGTTTGTAAAATGGGTAGATACTCATTGTCTCATTGATTACTTTTCGAAGGGTCTGTACCGCTTCGACCGGATATTTCCCCACCGTTGTTTCATCACTGAGCATCACCGCATCGCTTCCATCCATTACTGCATTGGCTACATCACTGACTTCCGCTCGTGTTGGAAAAGGAGAATTGACCATAGAAAGTAGCATCTGTGTTGCAGTAATCACAGGTTTTGCTAATCGATTGGCCTCTTTGATGATTCGCTTTTGAATTACAGGTACCTTTTCAATTCCAACTTCAATGCCAAGATCTCCTCTTGCCACCATAACCCCATCGCTTGCTTGCAAAATCGATTCAAGGTTTTCCACCGCTTTTTTGGTTTCTATCTTGGCAACAATCCATGGATTTGCTCCCTCTTGGGCTAGAATGGAACGTGCTTTTTGGATATCTTGGGCACTGTTGACAAAACTGATTGCAACGATATCCACACCCTCTTTGGCTCCAAATCGTAAATCTTTCTCATCTTTTGGCGTAATGGCACTAAGACGCAGATTGGAGTGGGGAAAGTTAACCCCTTTTCTGCTTGAAAGGACTCCCGGATTTTTGACAAGGAGTGTAACGCTGTCGCTATCTTTTTCGATCACTTTTGTCCGGATGGTTCCATCGGCGAAGAAGACATACTCGCCAACTTGTAAATCATCAATAATTTGTGGATAACTGAGTGTCAGGTCATATTTTGATTTTGGATGTGTTTTGACAAGGCGAATTTTGTCGCCTTTGCTGAGTTCCAAAATGCCATCAACCTCGCCGATTCGAATTTTAGGACCGCTGATATCTTGTAAAATGGCTGTTTTTGTACCAAGTTTCTTAGCCGTTTTTCGAATTTTTTTGATAGATGCTTTATGGGTTTTGTGATCGGCGTGACTGAAGTTGAGCCGAAAAACATTGACTCCGGCAAGAATGAGTTTGTCTATTTTTTCAATTGAACTTGGTCCAATTGTCGCAACGATTTTTGTCATTTTCACTCCTTCTTGCACTATAATATCCAAAGATTTTAACAAGAAGGTTACAAATGATCAAAATAGCAATCGATAGAGGGGGAACATTTACCGATATCTATGCCATTGTCAATGATGAACAGATTGTAACAAAAAAGATTTTGAGTGAAAGCCCTTTGTATGAAGACTCCAACAGTTACGGAATCAAGCTAATTTTGGATGAGCTGGGAAAAAGTTGGGAAGATATCGAGTGGATACGGCTTGGAACGACGGTAGCGACAAATGCGTTGCTTGAACGAAAAGGAGTGGATCTAACCTTTTTGGTCACGAAAGGGTTTAAAGATATCCTGGAGATTCGTTATCAAAATAGAAGCGATCTTTTTGCACTGGATATCAAAAAGCCAAAGCCGTTATATAAAGAGGTATTGGAAGTTGATGAGAGAATAGCTTTACAAAATGGCGAACCAGTGGTTGCAATACCTTTACAGCATATACCGACTCCAACATATAAGCATGTAGCGGTGATGCTGCTGCATAGCTACTTACATCCAATCCATGAACAAAAGATAAAAGAGCAATTGAGTGGCTATGAGGTAACACTTTCAAGTGCAGTGATTCCTTTGCAAAAAGCGATCGATAGAGCCGATACAACGGTAGTTGATGCCTATTTGACTCCGGTTGTTCGAAAGTATGTCCAGAAAATCTTAAAAGGTGTGGAGATTGATCAAAAACGAATCCTTTTCATAAAAAGCGATGGAGGACTTTGCGCTCCCGAGGAGTTTCGCGGCGTCAACGCTCTTTTGAGTGGTCCTGCAGGTGGCGTGGTAGCACTCTCCAGTATCTATAAAGGGGAGCCTTTGATAGGCTTTGATATGGGTGGGACCAGTACCGATGTGAGCCGTTATGACGGAAAAATTGAACTTAAAATGAGCGATGAAGTGGCAGGATGCAATATTTTTTATCCGATGGTGGATATCCACACGGTAGCTGCCGGTGGAGGAAGCAGGCTCTTTGAAAAGGAAGGGATGTTCGTTGTAGGTCCCGAGAGCAGTGGAAGTGATCCCGGACCTGTGTGTTACGGAAAAAATGGGTTTTTGAGCGTAAGTGACGCCAATGCCGTTACCGGAAGACTTAATCCAGAGTTTTTGCCAAAAATCTTTGGCAAAAGTGGCAAAGAACCGTTGGATGTGGAGGCTGCGAAAGAAGCTTTTATACCTTTGGCAAAGAAACTTGGCAAATCGATCGAAGAAGTGTCTTTGGGATTTATCGACGTGGCCAATGAGCATATGGCAAATGCCATTAAAGAGATCACCATCAAAAAAGGGTATGATCCAAAAGAGCATACGTTGTGTGTTTTTGGTGGGGCTGGAGCGCAGCATGCTGTAGGGGTTGCTAGAAAACTTGGTATACGGAAGGTTTTCATTCACAGACATAGCGGGATTTTGTCTGCTGTGGGGATAGCGTATGCCGATGTCAAAAAAGAGCTTGTCGCAATGGCCGGTGCGGATATAGACAAAACATTTGAAATATTGGAACAAGGCTATGAGGATTTTCAAAAACAGCGATCTGTTTTTGTTCGCTTTAAAGGAACAAACAACTCCATCGAGGTTCCCTATGAAAACTATGAAGAGCATTTTAAAAAGCGTTATCAAGAGATTTTTGGGTTTTTGCCAACATCGGATATAGAGATAGAAAGCGTAAAGGTCACATTGATAAAACCCTCGCAAAAGCCAAAACGTCCGACAATTTCTCAAGGAGTAATGAAGCCGGTGCAATATACAAAGGTCTATTTTGATGAGGGATGGCAAGATGTACCAGTTTTTAACGAACTCAAAGCAGACAACAATATTACCGGTCCGGCACTCATAGCTTTGGAACACTCTACTATCGTTCTTGATGCAAAAAGCAAGGCATTGATTGATGCATATGGGGATATTATGATCGATGTTGAGAGCAAAGAGACACGAGTGATTGAAGCAGCAAAAGTTGCTCTGTTTGCCAATAGGTTGGAGTTTATTGCCAAAAAGATGGGGGATATTTTGCAAAAGAGTGCTAGAAGTGTCAATATCAAAGAACGGGCCGATTTTAGCTGCGCTATTTTTGATGAAAAAGGCGATTTGATCGTTAACGCCCCGCATATCCCGGTTCATCTAGGTTCTATGAGCAGCGTAGTCAAATCTATCATCGCTAAAGGTTACAAAAATGCTACCTACATCACCAATGCTCCCTATGAAGGAGGATCGCATCTGCCAGATATCACCATTGTGACGCCTTATATGGAAAATGGGAAAACCCTTTTTTGGGTGGCAAGCAGGGGCCATCATGCAGATATTGGAGGCAAAGTTCCTGGTAGTATGCCCGCTTTTTCAAAATTTTTGCATGAAGAGGGTGCGATTATTGAAAGTTTGCCCATTGTAGAAAATGGTGTATTTTATGAGCAGATTTTGCGCTCCATTTTTGAGAGTGCTGGGGCTAGGAATATTGAAGACAATATCAGCGATATCAAAGCACAGATTGCCGCCAATATCGAAGGAATCAAGAGTTTAGTGGAGTTAAAAGAGGAACTTCCTTGGTTTTTTGAGGCGATTAAAGCAATCAGCAAAAAAAGCGTAGAAGAATTTTTTGACTCGATTGACACAGTAGAGGCCGAGGATTATTTGGACAGTGGAGCTAAGATTGCTTTGAAAGTCTATAAAGCAGAAAAGATTGTATTTGATTTTAGCGCTTCAAGTCCACAGCTTCTTGGCAACCAAAATGCTCCTTTTGCGGTACTAAGAAGTGCTGTGCTCTATGCAATTCGTGTGATGCTGCAAAGAGAGATTCCGCTCAATGACGGATTGCTGCAAGAGATTGAGATCATTGCACCAACAGGAACTCTTCTAAATCCAGATAAAGAACTGGCTGTAGTTGGCGGCAATGTGACTACCAGTCAGCGAATTGTCGATGTGATTTTCAAAGCATTTAAGGTAGCTGCTGCGAGTCAAGGATGTATGAACAATGTGATCATTGGAAATGAGCGCTTTGGATATTATGAAACTATTGCTGGAGGAGCTGGAGCGACGCCAAATGGCGACGGGGCGAGCGGAGTGCATACCCATATGACCAATACGAAAATTACCGATGTTGAGGTGATTGAGAGTCGGTTTCCTATGATGATAGAAGAGTTTAGCTTACGAGCTGGTAGTGGTGGAGATGGAAAGTATAAAGGTGGAGATGGAGTGAAACGAGTCTATCGATTTTTGGAGCCAGTTGAGTTGAGCTTGCTAACTGAAAGGCGTGCTTTTGCTCCATATGGACTTGCAGGTGGCCAAGAGGGAAAAAGAGGAGAAAACTATCTTATTCGTGAGAGTAGAACCTATACTCTTGGAGGAAAGATCCACTTTTTTGCAAAAACTGGCGATAGACTCATCATCCAAACCCCCGGGGGAGGGGGCTGGGGGAAAAGAGACTAAACGCCACAAAATAGCCATAGTTTTGCCTCTTTTTTGACATTCTCCTTCGCTACAATCCTTTCAAAGGAGTAGCGATGGAGCTTAACTTTCCTAAAGCGATCATCAAACGAGATGGAAGTGTTGAATCGTTTAAACCATACAAAATAGAAGATGCCATCAAAGCGGCATTTGACAGTGTCTTGGTTCCGTACGACAGAAAAGTGTATGAAGCAGTACTTATTCGTATCAGCTTCGATACTGTAAAAGCCGTAGAAGAGATTCAGGATATTATCGAATACGAACTGCATCGAGCAGGCTATTTTGATGTGATGAAATCTTTCATCACCTACCGCTTTTTGCACAAGATGCAAAGAGAGCGTATTTTAGGACTTACACCAGATACCACATTTGTCGATACCACCCATGCAGTGGAAGAGTATATCAACAAAAGTGATTGGCGGATCAATGCCAATGCCAATACCGGTTACTCCAATGCGGGACTTGTGAATAATTTGGCCGGAAAAGTAATCGCAAACTACTGGCTTGATAAAGTGTATAGTCCCGAAGAGGGAGCCGCGCACAGAAATGCCGATATCCACATCCACGATTTAGACTGTTTGACAGGATACTGTGCCGGTTGGAGCTTGAGGGTCCTGCTTAATGAAGGATTTAATGGTGTACGAGGTAGAGTTGAGAGCAAACCACCAAACCATTTTCGAACGGCTCTTGGACAGATGGCAAACTTTTTGGGGATTTTACAGAGTGAATGGGCAGGAGCGCAGGCTTTTAGTTCCTTTGATACCTACCTTGCTCCCTATGTTTTCAAAGATGATCTGAGTTACGAAGAGATAAAAGAGGCGATACGGAGCTTTGTTTACAACCTCAATGTCCCGGCACGATGGGGTCAAAGCCCATTTACCAACATCACGATTGACTGGACCGTTCCAAAAGATTTGGCCGATCAGATCCCAACAAAAAATGACAGGCATCTTTTTGAAGATGTTGCGGATGATCCAAAAATGGTTGCCAAAGCGAAAGAGAGGGGAGCAGACAGGCCAACCTCTTTGACATATAAACATTTTCAAAAAGAGATGAATCTCATTAACAGAGCCTTTTATGAGGTGATGACCGAAGGAGACAAATCGGGGCAACCCTTTACCTTTCCGATTCCAACAGTCAATATCACAGAGGATTTTGACTGGTATGGAGAAAATACCGATATTTTGTTCGAAAATACTGCAAAAATAGGTAGCAGCTATTTTCAAAACTTTATCGGCAGCCAATATATTATCGATCCTGTAACAGGCGAGAGAAAAGAGAACCCTGACAGCTACAAACCCAATGCCGTACGCAGTATGTGCTGCAGGTTGCAACTGGATTTAAGAGAGCTTCTGCGAAGAGGGAACGGTCTTTTTGGCAGTGCAGAGATGACCGGAAGTATCGGAGTTGTGACGATCAATATGGCAAGGCTTGGATATCGCTTTAAAGGAGATAAAGAAGCGCTTTTCAAAGAGCTTGCGAGACTCATGGATATTGCAAAAAGCACGTTGGAGAAAAAGCGAGCTTTTATCACGATGCTATTTGAAAGAGGGCTGTATCCCTATACAAAACGGTATCTTAAAAATTTTGATAATCACTTTTCTACCATAGGTGTCAATGGCATGAATGAGATGATACGAAATTTTACTGATGATAAGTATGATATCACTGATGAGCGTGGAATCCAGTTTGCAATAGAGATTTTGGATTTCATGCGAGAGCGGTTGAAATATTATCAAGAAGAGACAGGCAATCTGTATAACCTTGAAGCAACGCCTGCCGAAGGAACAACCTATCGTTTTGCTAAAGAGGATAAAAAACGTTATCCAGACATCATTCAAGCAGGGTTTGGTGAGCATATCTACTATACAAACTCCTCTCAGATCCCGGTAGGTTACACGGATGATCCGTTTGAAGCCCTAGAGTTACAAGATGAATTGCAGTGTAAATATACAGGTGGAACGGTGCTGCATCTGTATATGAGTGAAAAGGTAAGCAGCGCTGAGGCTGCAAGAAAACTTGTAAAAGCTGTGATAACAAACTATCGTTTGCCTTATATTACGGTTACGCCTTTGTTCAGCGTCTGTCCGAAACATGGGTATTTGAGTGGAGAGCATGAGTATTGTCCAAAATGTGATGAAGAACTGATTCAAGAGTATCTACAAAAGGAGGTTTCATGAGACGAGAAGAGATTTTAAAACACCTAGAACACAAAAGAACAAAATGTATGGTCTATACAAGGGTGATGGGATACCACAGACCAGTAGAGAGTTTCAATATCGGAAAGAAAGGTGAGCATAAAGAGAGAAAGCAGTTTAAAGAGAAGCGATGTCTAGAAGTGGTATAAACATCTATGATATTACTCCATTTACTCTTTTAGATTTTCCCGATACGCCGGCTGCCATTTTTTGGTTGGCTGGCTGTAATATGTACTGTCCCTATTGTCACAATGCCGAAATCGTTCAAGGAAAGAACCGATACCCTTTCCAAAAGGCTTTGGAATTTTTACAAAAAAGAAGAGGTCTTTTGGAAGGGGTTGTGATTAGTGGAGGAGAACCGACGTTGCATCCAGATCTGCAAACTATGTGTGCTTCGATCAAAGAGCTTGGATTTTTGATCAAGCTTGATACAAATGGAAGCAGGCCTGAAGTTGTACAGAGTCTCCTGGATGCCGATCTCCTTGATTTTGTTGCCTTGGATCTTAAAGCTCCCCCCTATAAACAGACTCTTTTTGCCAGTTTCAATCTGTATGACCGAGTGCTTCAGACTCTCCGCTTTCTTCTTCGCTCCTCCACCCCCTTCGAAGTACGCACGACGGTTCATACAGATTTGTTAGAGGAAGGGGATATCCAATATCTTGCAACACTCCTTGAGAAAGAGGGGTATAAAGGACCCTACTACATTCAAAACTTCCGAAACGCTCCAAAGACTCTTCAACCTATTCCCGAACAAAACAGAATCTTGTCAACGGATATCCCCTTTTCTATCGATGTTCGATATAGAAACTTTTAAACATTTTTGATTTATTATAGAAAAAAAAAGGCTTTCTATGAAGCATTCAGAGATAGAAAAAAAGCTTTTCAAAATCATTGATGGCCTCAAAGATAAAGTGATCCATGTACGAAGGGACATCCACAAACATCCTGAACTCTCCCATCATGAAGAGCATACCAAATATCTGGTTAAAGGGATTTTGGAGATTGAAGGGTATGGTATCAAAGAATTCGAAACGCATCATGGTGTAGTAGCCGATTTGGTGGTGGATGAAAATAAACCATTTGTTGCGATTCGAGCCGATATGGATGCTCTGCCGATTCAAGAGCAAAATGAAAAGCCATATGCTAGTGAAGTGCCAGGAGTGATGCATGCATGTGGGCATGATGCCCATACGGCGATAGCAGTGGGAGCCGCCATTGCGTTTGCACATGTAAAAGATGAGCTTCCTTGCAATATCCGCTTTATCTTTCAGCCCTCTGAAGAGGTAAGTGACGGTGGGGCAGAAGAGATGATACGAGACGGTGCATTAGAAAATGTCAAAGCAATTTTTGGTCTCCATGTTTATCCTTATCTCATGACGGGGCAAATAGGCTACAAATATGGGGTTATGATGGCGAGTGCCGATACCTTTGAGATCGAGGTTTTTGGGAAAAGCGCCCATGGAGCGAGACCCCATGAAGGAGTGGATGCGATTTTGGTAGCTTCGATGTGTGTCAATTCGCTCAATCATATCATCTCCAGGCGTATCGATCCTTTGCATCCAGCAGTTATAAGTCTAGGAACGATTGAAGGTGGAACGGCACCAAATATCATTTGCGATCATGTAAAGCTAACGGGAACTGTTCGAACAGTCAACGAAAAGGTAAGAAAAAAGATTCCAGCGATGATGGAAGATACCATTTATGGAATATGCCATTCGATGGGAGCAAAATACAACTTTCATTATGACTATGGCAATCCTGAACTCATCAATGATGACAGAGCAGTTGATATTATCGTTGAGGTGGCAAAAGAGATTATTGGTGAAACAAACGTGATCGATTTGAAAGACCCTGTCATGGGAGGAGAGGATTTTAGCAGATACCTTGAGATTGTTCCGGGGGCGTTTTTTCGCCTAGGGGTATGTAATCCTAAAAAAGGGACTTGTGTAGCCCAGCACAATCCAAAATTTGATGTGGATGAGGATGCTTTGCCGATTGGTATGAAGATTTTAAGTGTAGCAGCCCTAAGGGCAATGGGAGAATTTTGTGAAAAATAGATTTTTGATTCGAACCTATAATGATATAGAGTTTTTTAAACCGGTTCAAAGTTTTTTGGAAAAGCTTTGCGAAATAGTCTCTTTTCCAAGAAAAGAGCGTGATGAATTGATTGAGGCGGTTTGGGAGCTTTTTGAAAATGCGGTTGAACATGCCTATGAGAAAGATGAAGAGGGTATTATCGAGATTGAATGTGAGCTCTTTCATAATGGTATCAAAGTGGATGTCAAAGATAAAGGCCTTCCTTTTGATCCAAAAATTTTACAGCAGGTACCATTAGATCTCAAAGAGAAAAATAGAGGTCTTAACCGCGTCTATTTGCTTGTGGATAGCTTTAAATATTTTAATTTGGGGCTTGGTGGGAAAAAGTTTTCTGTTATTAAATATGTCCCATTGCATCTGCGCCTTCAAGAGGATATCCCTTTTTATAGCGATATAGGAGACGATCTTGACAGAATAGCAAAAGAGCATCTCAAAGATAGACTCGTTGTAAGAAGTTTTCAAGAAGGGGATGAAGTAGGTATTGCTAGGCTTATTTATAAAAATTATGGCTATACATACTTTAAAGATATTTTCTATTTTCCCGAAAAGATTGTACAAAAAGAGCGAAGCGGTGCAATCCATTCAATTGTCGCGCAAGTTGAGGACAAGATCGTTGGTCATTTTGCCCTTGTCATAGTGCCAAACTCAAATACGGCTGAAATCGGCATTGCAGTTGTGGACCCAAAATTTAAGGGAATGGGGATCATGAAGGCGATGTTTGAGAAACTCATTCAAAAGGCAAAAGAGCTTCATCTTAGTGCCCTCTTTGGAGAGGCTATCACCTTTCATCCTTACAGCCAAAAAGCAAACGCCAGGTTTGGTTTTGTCCCTACCGCTTTGCAGCTTGGAGAACTGCACCAGATGGTGCGCTTAAAAGGGCACAAATACCCGTTTCGAGATACAAGAGGTGCAGCGGTTGTCGAGTATCTGGTTTTTAATAGAGCAAAACGAAAAATATTTATCCCAAAACGATATAAAGATTGGATAGAAAAGACCTATGCATTGTGTCAGGTACCTTTTGAAATTGCAAAGAAGGCAAAAGAAAAAGAGCAGATTGCTGTTGAACACAATCCCGCCTTTAATATTGCAACGATTGTGATTGATGGTGCAAAAGGATTTGAAAAAAGAGCTACTGTTATCTTTGAAGAGGCAGTGAAGAAGCATCCTGATATGGTATACGCTGATATCTGTTTGGCAAGTGTGGCAAATATTGATGAGGTAGTCGAGGCATTACGAAAGCTTGGATTTTTTTATTGTGGTGTTTTGTTTTTACGCAGGAACGAAAAAGATTATTTGAGGATGCAGCTGGAGCTTGCTGAAAATATCGAAGAGCAAAATATCGTCTGTTATAGTGACTTTTGCAAAGCGTTGCATCAGTTTATCTTACTGGATAAAAGAGATGTTTAAAATAGCCATTTTTTGTCTTTTTGGCTTACTGTTAGAGGCTTCTGAATTGAAAAAACTGTTACAACAGTGTCAAGAAGGTGTAGCTTCTGCATGCACGCAAATAGGCTATATGTATGATAAAGCTGTTAACTTGCCAAAAGATGATTATCAAGCGGTCAAGTATTATTCACTTAGTTGTGCACTTGGCGATCAAAGAGGTTGTGTCAATCTGGGTGTAATGTGGGAGAAGGAGCAGGCCAATTTAAAACGAGATCCCAAAAAAATCATGCAGCTTTTTAATGATGCCTGTGAAGAAGAGTATGGAATCGGATGCTATTTTCTTGGTTTATCTTATGAAGAGGGAAAACTTGTCAAAAAAGATCTTACAAAAGCGTACCTTTACTACCATCAAGCCTGCAATCTAGGAGTCGAGGATGCATGTGTGAAAGAAGAGGAACTCAACTTTAAAAGTCATAAATGATTTATATCTATGAGCTGTTTTTGTTCTTCTTAAAGTATATTTAATCCGTGACTAGAAGATATCTAGGCAAAATTTTATAGTTTTTCGATTTTCCCCGGTTGCGGGATCTTTTCGAGACCCTGCTCACGGAGATCGAGATAGTATCGTTTAAGCTTCATAACCTCTTGAAAACTGTTTCCATCACTCTTCTGTATTGTACGCTCTATCACCTGCATCGCCAAGACCCGGGATGATATATTTTTTATCATTGAGATGATCGTCGATCTGTGCGATATAGATATCTACATTTTCATTAGCACTTTGGGCATATTCCAGACCTTCTTGGACGCCAACGATATTGAGTGTTATGATTTTAGCGGGATTTTCTTTACCAACTATCTTGATGGCATCATGCAGCGACCCGCCTGTTGCCACCATAGGATCACAGAGGAAGACGGTTTTGTTTTCAAGTTTTGGAAATCGCTCATAGTAGACAATCGGCTCAAATGTGTTTTCGTCTCTTTTCATTGCCAAAAATCCGGTTTTTGCCTTTGGAAAAAGAGGCAATACCCCTTCCATCATAGGAATGCCTGCTCGAAGAATTGGAATAAAAACAAAGTTTTCCTCTTTCAAAAAGCCAAACTCCTTTGAACCGATCCATGTGGAGATGGTTTTTGGGATAAGCTGCTGATTACGCAGGGCTTCGAAAAGAAGAAACTGAGCAATAATGCCGATATACTCTCGCATCCGCTGTGCGTCAATGGAGATGTCGCGAATGGAATTGACAAGATGTTTGATAAGTGGATTGGCAGATTGATAAATCATCATATACTCTTTAATTTTTTTAAGATATTATAGTGCAAGTTTGGTTGCATTTCTTTGAACTGCTTTTCGTTATAATTGTCTAAAACCCAAGGAGGTCGCTATGGCCGAAACAAATAGCTACCCAAGCTACTATCATGAACCAGAAGTTGTTAAAGAGAGTATTTTCAAAGGCTCCGAAGCGCTGCAAAAAGCTCCGGAAATTACAGGAGTGCCAACAGGAATTGAAGGGTTGGATGATCTTTTTTTCACCCTCAAAGAAGAAAAAGGAAAATTGAAGCAGGTTCCACTTGGAGGTATTCCAAAATATAGTGTTTTTAATCTAACAGGCGTAAATGATACGGGAAAAAGTTTAATGGTGGAGCAGTTTGCTGTAGAGCAGGCTAGGAAGGGAGAGAAAGTTGCTTTCATTACAGTGGAGACCCCTGCAAATTTCGTGATCTCTTCTATCAAATACAGAGCCCTTGCCATGGGATATAAGTTTGAGGATTTTGAAGACAATATCATTTTGATCGATGCGGCAAGTCATTCGAAACTGAGAGAAAATATCCCTGATCTTTTGGCAACCCTTGCCTATGCCATCAAAGAGTTTAAAATCAACTATACGGTGATTGACTCCGTAACAGGTCTTTTTGAAAATAAAGAGATGATGGCACGAGCAATTGTCAGACGAGTCTATAACTTCTTGAAAAAGTGGTACCAAACAGCCATTTTGATCTCGCAAAAAAGAAGTGGTCATGAAGAGCTGAGCAGTGAAGCGGCAGGTGGATATGCAGTTGGCCATATCGTTGATGGAACGATGGTAGTGGCAAAGGAGCTGATTGCCAGCCAATATGCCGCTAGGATGTATAAGGCAAAATTGGGTGATCTTGTGCGCCTGTTTCGAATTGACGGATGTCGAATGAGCGGACATGATACGAAAACGCATTTTATGGAGATCACTGAAACAGGACTTGTTAGAATTTTAGGACCATTGGGAGAATAAGAAAGGAACTAAATAGGCTCGATTTTGATTGAATGAGTCACTACAATAAAGGAGGAGAACAATGATTATTTTGACAGCGAGTGGATTTAATATTGATGAGAAAGAGTTGGATAGATTGGTTGAGCGTGTCTTTTTCAAAGCCATCGATCTTTTGGGCGGTCTAAAAAAATTAGCAGAATTTCGTACACTCACATGGCTACCGAGTCTGGCTCGTGCGGCATTTGCTATTGTTTTACGGGAGGAGTATCTCAAACCTGAAGATGAGATTGCGGAGTATGTGGGTCTTACAAGAAATACAGTGAGAAATATCTTAAGAGCTGATCCGGATCAAGCGATGTATAAAATCGAGCATCTTGAAGAACTCAGTGAAGAGGAGAAAAAAGAGCTCAAAGTTCATACAGCCGGTGGTGTGGCAAAGTTAGCCTACAAGCTAGTCAAAGAGGGGCAAGATTCACAAACGATGCTTGATTTTTGTCACGCAGTGGCGGCTGAATCACTCAAAGCGGCAAGTTGTGAAAGTCCATGGGCCTATCTTGTGCTTAAAAAAAGCAAAGGTATCAGTTACCCTGTTGTAGATAGCAAAGAACTTGAAAACAGGCTTGCCGGTGTTCAGATCAAAGGTATTGATGGAAGTGAAGTGGCAAAAAATATTGCTTATCCTATCAAAACGCCTGCTGAAATGCTTCATGCCATAAAAGAGTATTTGCAAAGTCAAGGTCAAGCGTGATAGAACTTGTCTACAAGGGGCTTTGCCCCAACTGTGGGGGTGATATTTGTAGCGAGCGCCTTGGCAAAGGATTGATGTGCAAGCGCTGTATGCAAAAAGAGGGTGATCCGTGCGATATACTGCAAGAGGGCGATTTTTTAGCCATTTGTGCAGTAGAGCAAAGAAGTGCTTTGTTTGAAACGTTTTTCAAAGAAAAAAATGGATTTAGTCTTCGTCAAATCCAAAAAAGCTGGGCAAAACGATTTTTCCTTGGACACTCTTTTGCTCTACTTGCACCTACAGGTGTTGGAAAAACAACATTTGGATTATCGCTTGCTGCATTTTTAGACCAAAAAAGTTATCTCCTTTTCCCGACACAGCTTCTGGTAAATCAGGCAGTGGAAAGGTTAAGGCAACTTGGGGTTGAGCCTCTTTTTTATGACTCTTCATTTTCTAAAAAGAAAAAAGATGAAACAAAAGCAAAAATTCGTGCGGGTGAGTTTCAGATATTAGTAACCACAACCGCTTTTTTTTACAAAAATTTTGAATCCATCCCAAAAGCGTTTGGTTTTGTGTTTATCGATGATGTGGACAGTATCTTAAAGAGTGCCAGACATATCGATAAGGTGATGCTTCTTTTGGGTTTTAGTCAAGAAGATATCGATGAGGCGATGTGCTTTATCGATTTAAAAATAAAAGGTAGTCTCACTTACGAAGAGTTTGAGCAGTGGCAAGCAAAGATGCGTTTTATTCGCTCTCATGCAAAAGCAAAACTCATAGTCTCTAGTGCAACGGCAAATCCAAGAAGCAGGCGAGTAGGGCTCTTTCGGGAGCTTTTGGGATTTGAGGTGAGCCGACCATCCATTACGGTGAGAAATGTAGAGGATGTGTATGAAGAGCCAAAGGATCTTTGGCAGCGAAGTGTAGAGCTTGTCAACGAGCTTGGCACAGGCGGGCTTCTTTTTTTGCCAGGAAATGAGACAAAAGAGCGGCTACAGGAGTTTTTGGCCTTTTTGGAGCAAAAAGGGATCAAAGCGCAAAGTTATGAGGAGTTTGATGAAGAGGCTTTTAGAAAAGGAGATGCCCAGGTTTTAGTTGGATTTGCCAGCTATCGAAATCCATTAGCCCGTGGAATCGACATGCCAGATGTCATTCGGTATGCGTTGTTTGTGGGTGTGCCAAAACTGGAGTTTACGTTAGATATTACAAAACATACCTCTTTATACTTTTTTTTGGTATCGCTATTACAATTTTTCAAAAACCATCCAAATTTTGAACAATTTATACAGTATCTCAATTATTTAAAAAGGGTGTTGCGTATCCCTTATGAGAAACTAAGCCAAAAGGCAAAGGCAAAAGTTGAAACGATATACCATGAGATAACAAATCTTTTAGATGATAAGCAGATCGAAAAAATCAATAAAACTCCCGATGTGGCCATTGTGAAAGAAGATGATCATTTTAAACTTGTCACCGCTGATGTCACAGGTTATATCCAAGCAAGTGGTAGAACAAGCAGGCTCTATGTAGGAGGACTTTCAAAGGGGCTTAGCTATCTTTTAGTCGATAATCAAAAAGCCTTTGTAAGTTTGCAAAAAAAGGTGCGATGGTTTAATGAGGAGATTGTTTTTAAAGATGCAAAAGATGTGGATCTAAAAGCGATTTTACAAATCATTGATGAAGATCGACAAAAAATTGCTTTAGCGATGCAGGGAGAACTACATGAACAGAAGGAGTTTTTTACAACCTCTTTAGTCATCGTAGAATCCCCAAATAAAGCAAGAACTATTGCAAACTTTTATGGAAAGCCTATGGTGCGAGACCTTGGTGGTGTTCGAGTTTACGAAGTAGCAAAAGAGGGGAAAATCCTCTCTATCGCTGCATCCAAAGGGCATGTTGTGGATCTAACAAAGCAAGAAGGGATATATGGCATTTTGCATGAGGAACGTTTTATCCCTCTTTTTGAGCCGATAGATGAAGACAAAAAAGATATTATCGGGGCTTTGCGAAGATTGGGAGTTGAGGTACAAGATCTTTTTATCGCTACCGATCCGGATGTGGAAGGAGAGAAAATCAGCTACGACTTGCAGCTTTTGGTGAAGCCTTACAACAAAAAAGTTCAAAGAGCCGAATTTCATGAAGTGACCAAAAGGGCTTTTGATGAGGCTCTGAGTCATCCGAGGGAGTTTGATGAAGATCTGGTCAAAGCCCAGTTGGTTCGTCGAATTGCCGATCGTTGGATAGGCTTTAGTCTCTCACAGATGCTGCAAAAGAGATTTCAAAAGAGCTGGCTCAGTGCCGGACGGGTACAGAGTGCCGTGCTTGAATGGATTGTACTGAGAGACAATGAAGCAAAAGAGAAGATTTTTGTTGTGCAGACTTTTGTTGATGATGTAGTGGCAGAGTTTGTTTTTGATGAGAAACAAACAGCAAAAGAGTTTTATGAAAAACTTCATGAAGTTGAAATTCGGTTTATTCAAAAAGAAACAAAAGAGCTTTTCAAAACACCTTTTACTACCGATGCGATGCTCTATGCAGCTTCAAAAGAGCTGCATTTTTCTCCACAAAAGACGATGCAGCTGGCACAAGATCTGTTTGAATCTGGATTTATCACCTATCACAGAACCGATTCAACGAGAATTAGCAGTGTGGGTATCGCTATAGCAAAAGAGTATATCCAAACCCATTTTGGCGAAAACTATTTTGTGCCAAGAAGTCATAGTAAAGCCGGAGGTGCTCATGAGGCGATCAGGCCTACAAAGGCTATGGACGCACAGGAACTTGAGCAGTTTTTACAGCTGCAAAACAGCTCTTTGACCCAAGAGCACGTGAAGCTATACGATCTTATTTTTCGTACCTTTATCGCTTCACAGATGAAAAGTGCAAAAGTAGAGGAGATTGCGGCTCAAGTAGAGGCATTTGACCAAAAAACCACGATCCGTTTTTATGATGACATAGTTGAACACGGTATCGACTTGATCCTTCCTGTGCAGTTACACCAATTGCAAGAGGGCAGGTACGCTGTACAAAAAGAGCTTTTAACCAGATCCAAAGTTCCAAGATACGGCTATGCCGATGTTATTCGACTGATGAAAGAGCGAGGAATAGGAAGACCGTCTACCTATGCTATAACGATTCAAAAACTTCAAGAGCGTCATTATATTGTTCAGCGGCAAGGTATTTTATATCCAACCAAATTGGGACAAGAAGTGTATGAAGAGCTCAGGAAAAATCCTGAAGTGTATACATTTGTCAATGAACATTATACAAAAGAGCTTGAGGCTTTGATGGATCAAATAGAACAAGGTGAAATCTCTTATCAAAAAGTAATACAAGATCTCTATCTGCAAATGAAAAAGCGGTTAAAGTTTTTCAAGTGAGCTATTTTTTTAAAAATTGAAGCACCTCTTCAAAAGGCATTGGTTTAGCATAGTAATAGCCTTGAATATAATCGATTCCAATTTGCTCTAAAAATTGGGCTTGCTCTTTTGTTTCTACCCCTTCGGCAACGGTATCCATTCCAAGTTTGTCTGCCATCTCAATAGTGCTTTCTACTATTGCTTGATCTTTATTGTCGTCTATAATGTGATCAATAAAAATTTTATCGATTTTGATAGTATCGATTGGCAGTTTTTTGAGATATTGCAGTGACGAGTATCCGGTTCCAAAATCATCAAGTGAGACTTTGATACCAAAAGAGTGGAGTTCTTGAAGATAATGCATTGCTTTGTTGATATCCTCCATGACTGCACTCTCTGTAACTTCAAGCTCAATAAGCCCTCTTTGAATATACTCTTTTTTTATATTTGTAGTAATTTGCTTTATGAGTTGTTTAGTTGCAAAATGTCGTGCTGAGATATTGATGGCAATTGAGGCTTGGATATTTTCTTGTTGGAATTTATCAAGTATACTGTTTACTTCTTGAAAGATCCACTCTGTAAGAGGAATTATCAATGTACTCTCTTCTGCCAAAGGAATAAACTTAAAGGGTGGGATAAAACCTTTTTTAGGATGAATCCAGCGAATCAAAGCTTCAAAACCCTTTACTTGATGAGTTTGTTTGGATATTTTTGGTTGTAGATAAAGAATAAGTTCATTATTAGCTATTGCTTGTTGAAGCTCTTTTTTGAGTATCAGTTTCTCAAGAGCCTCACTTTGCATCTTCTCTTGAAATAAAATGCAGTTATTTCTCTTCTCTTTTGCCTTATACATGGCAATATCAGCCGCTTTTAAAAGTTCAATTGCATTTTTGGCATCTTGAGGAAAAAGAGCGATACCAATGCTAAAACTAATAGTAAGAGAGTGACTACTGATGGCAACAGGCTCTTCAAAACTGTTTTTTAATCGACAGGCGACCTCTAACGCAGCTTCACCAGAAGAGACATTGGGAAGCAAAATTACAAACTCATCTCCACCTTGTCTTGCTGCAATATCTTCTTCGCGTAATTCATTTTTGATGCGTTTAGCAAATTCTTGTAAGAGTTTATCCCCTATATCATGCCCTAAAGTATCATTAATTTCTTTAAAATTATCCAAATCAATAAAAAGAATAGCAAAATGAAACTCTTTTCTTTTTCCAAGTGCTATAAACTCTTCTAATGTATGTAAAAATTTTGCCCTATTGGCAAGATTTGTTAGAGGGTCGTAAAAGGCAAGATTTTGAATAATCTCTTGTTTTTTGGCTAACTCAGTAATATCTTTGATAACAGCTGCGTAATTGGTAATTGTACCGGTGATTGGATCTTTGATAGAGAAGATATGAATTAAGGCGTAAAGTTTGTTTCCATTTTTGCGTTTATCGATAATTTCTCCAGACCACTTTCCTCTTTTTGTTAAATTTCTCCATAAATGCTCATAAAAAGCTTCATTTTGCAAACCAGATTTTAAAATTTCTTCCGGTTTTTTCCCTAAAACTTCCTCTTTTTTATAGCCGCTTATTTTTTCAAAAGCAGGATTAACAGTAATGATTCTTTTTTGACCATCGGTGATTAAGATTGCATCCTCGCTGTTTTGGAAAACTTTTTCCATTATGGCTATTTTCTCAATCGATTCTTTTAGGGTTTGAATAAACTTATTGATAGGGATAGTGGTATATAGATCAGTATGAAAAAGAAGTTTTCCTAATTCATAATAGTTTTTTAGCAAAAATTTATATACAAATAGAGAAAAGAGAAGGAAAAGAAAAGTAATGGCAAGAAAAAGCAGGAGAAAAGTTTTTTGTGCCATATAGATTTGTTGCTCTATAAGAGAGGAAAAATCGTATTCAATAACGAGATAGCCCTTTTCGAGCTTTTTTGTTACCGGATTGAAGAAAAACTCCAAAGGTTGAATTACATTGAGAAAAAGCTCTTTGTTGAATTGTATATTAAAATGTTTAGTATGCATTATTTTTGCTAGGGAAATTTTTTCTTTGGAATTCAGAACATGATCAAGTTTTTCATCTCTATATTTTGCTCTATTCGTGTAATGAATCGTATGGTTTAGGTCTATGAGAAATACTTTATGAACATACTTTTTTGTAGCAAAGCGAACAATTTCTCGCTGTATGAGCTCAGGTTTCTTTTGAAAGGAGTATTCATCGATCATGCTTTTAAGCAAAAATATATCCTCTTTTGCGTGTTGGATCTCTTGCTGTACGAGATTGTGTTTAATGTTATGTATGGTCATTGTATAGATTGCAAATAAAGAGCCAAAAAGAAGTAAAAAAGCAATAAGTGGATAGATAAAAAGCGATTGAAGCCATGTTTTCATTAAAAAACCTTACAGTTTTTAATCAATTCAAATGAAAAAATCTCTTCAATATGGGGAATTGTAGCTAAAACACCCCGTTTTTTTAAAATCGTTGCAACTTGTGAAAAGTTGTGGGAGAGTTTTTCTTTGATAATGGTTTTATTTTCTTTACAACCAAGAAGTTGTACTTCTTGTAAAGCTTTTTTGACCTCTTTAGACGACATATGGAGGTATTTACCAATAATAGCAAAACTTTGCTCAGGTTCTTTTTGAATCATTGAAAGAGCCTTATTGTACGCATTAATAAGCTTTTGTAAAGATGGATCACCGATAAACGCTTTTTTTACGATAAGAAGATCGATAATTTCATACGGGATTTGGCTGCTATCAAAAAGTGTATGCATACCAAGCCTGATAAGTTCGCTTTTTGTCGGTTCGAACGTAGCTGCTGCATCGATCTCTTTTTTTTTCCATGCAGTTACTGTAGAGTCAGATTTCATGGGTTTTAAATGTATATCCTCTCTTGCTAGTCCCCCCTTTTGTAAAGTGCGATCTAATAGATACGCTTGAACACTTTTGGGTTCGAATGCAACTCTTTTGTTTTTCAAATCGCTTAATGTTTTGATAGAAGGAGCACTCATAAGGCTATCAGCTCCATTAGAGTAGTCGATGAACCATACAGCTTTGTAGTCCGGAAGTTTTTGATAATGCAGAAGCATCTCATCTAACGTTAAAGCACCCATTTCTATTGTACCGATTTGCATTGCCTCGATAACATCATAATTGGCTGGATAATCTTCTATCTCTATATTTTTGGGCAGCCACCCCTTTGCATCTGCAATATATAAAGGTGCGTAGCCAATCCAGTCTACTAAACCGATACGGATAGATTGTTGAGGTTTATGGGAACATCCATTGAAAAAAAGAAAAATACATATAATAAAAAATGTCTTTCTCATATTTCCTCTTTATAAAGTTATTATTAAAACATTATTATAATATAATCTTTGTGAAAAACATTTGATCATATCTATTTAAACTTTGACTAAAATGCTTATCAGCATACATTTTGAACTTTCTATATAATGCAAAAGTTAAAAAACATACGTTGCTGTAAAGATGTTGTTATAAAAATACTTCCAACTAAGGAGCTTTGATGAAGATTTTTATCACAGGGATAGGAAGTGGCCTTGGAGAGGCGTTGGCGAAGCTCTACTTGGAAGCTGGTGAAGAGGTGTATGCACTGAGCAGAACACTTCCAAGAAGCCTACGAAACTTTTCCAATCTGCACTTTGTATCGTTAAATCTTCATGCTCATGAGAAGATTGAGTTGGCACTAGTGAAGCTTTTGGATGGAGTAGAGCTTGATCTTGCCATTTTAAATGCAGGTATTGTCGGTGAGCTCAAGGATATGAGTGATACATCTTTACATGAGATTTTGGCGGTCATGGATCTTAATGTATGGGCCAACAAAGTGATACTGGATATATTGAAACGCTACACTGTCAAGCAGGTTGTTGCAATCAGTAGTGGAGCGAGTGTTAGCGGAGCAAGAGGATGGAACGTCTATGCATTGAGCAAAGCCACGCTCAATATGCTCATCAAACTCTATGCAGCTGAGATGCCAAATACGCATTTGACTGCTTTGGCTCCCGGTCTCATTGATACACCGATGATGGAGCATATTTTGCAGTATGGAGATCAAGAGAAATTCCCTGTCGTTAAAAGACTGGCCGAATCGCCTAAAATGAGTCCCGAAGAGGCAGCTGTTCTTTTGAGTGACAATTTTAAAAGACTCTTGGAGTATCCAAGTGGCGAGTTTATCGATATAAGAAATTTACCTTGATGTGATACAATTGCCTCAAAAAAGAGGAGGGGGAATGAGAAGTTTTTTGATGTATTTGGGCGTGTTGGCTGTTATCGTAGCTCTTCTACAGTTTATTCCAACCTATGAGAAAAAGAATTTACCAACCGATCCAAAATTGGAAATCAAAGCTCCAAAAAAAGTGATGGCAATCTTTAAAAGAAGCTGCTATGACTGCCATTCCAACAAAACAAACTGGCCATGGTATGCGGATGTGGCTCCAATGAGTTGGATGGTGCGAAGAGATGTAGTTGAAGGAAGAAAAGCGCTCAATTTCAGTGTCTGGAATAGTTACAGCAAGCAAAAGAAAAAAGAGCTTAAAAAGCAGATTTACAGAAGTGTGGTTCTTGCAATGCCGCTTCCTCAATATCTTTGGCTCCATCCTGAAGCGAAACTTTCCAAAGAGGATAAAAAAATCGTACAAAATTGGGCGAGTGACGGGAAAGGATATATCGATATAGAAGTTCGATAATGAAACCAAAAATTGTCCTTATCGAGGATGAGAGAGATCTGTTGGAGCTTTTAGAGTATAAACTCTCCAAAGATTTTGAGGTGGAGGGATTTTTGTCCACGAAAAAGGTACGCGAGTTTCTGGACGAAGAGGGAGCAGATCTTCTCATCGTCGATCGAAATCTTCCTACCGAGGAAGGGAGCGAGTTTGTTCACTCCCTTCGCAAGGAGGGATATGACATCCCCGTGATTTTCTTGACGGCCAAAGATCAGGAAAAAGATATTGAAGAGGGTTTTTTCCGTGGAGCCGATGATTACATCACGAAGCCTTTCAATTTGAATGAACTGATTTTACGAATAAAGGCGGTTCTTCGCCGCTCTAAACCCCAGTTGCAAGATCGCGTAGAGTATAAAAATATTACATTGATTCCATCTTCAAGCGAAGTGTTTATCGATGGGGAGCCTATTCATTTGACAAAGCTTGAATTTCGCCTTTTGATGGAGTTTGTGACAAATGCAAAACAAGTTTTGAGTCGTGAGTATCTTTTGGAGCATGTCTGGGAAGATTTCAAGCAAGAGCGCAGTGTCAATGTCGCCATCAAGCGCCTCAAAGAAAAGATCGATCCGCAGAAGAAACACGGCTATATTGTGTCGGTTCGGGGTGTCGGATATAAGTTATGTTAAGACTGCATAAAATTTTTTTCAATCATCTACTGCTGCTGTTGAGTCTTCTTTTTGTCGTGCTCTCTTTTGTGAGCTACTATGGTATTAAAAATATCGAGCTGGATAATTTCAAAAAACTATTGGAAAATGAGATCATTTTAACAGAAGAGGTCCTTGCTTCCAAAGGGGTTAAAGATGATCTCGTTCGCCAACTTGATCAAAAAATAAAGAGCAGAATTACCGTTATCGGACTTGATGGCAAAGTATTGGCAGAAAGCAGACACGATAAAAGCGAAATGGAGAATCATAGATTACGACCTGAGGTGCAAGAGGCTTTGAAAAAGGGATGGGGCTGGAGTGAACGCTACTCCTCAACCATTCATCAAAATCTTTTGTATGTTGCGCACAGATTTGGAGATATGATTGTACGTGTAGCTTATCCTGTCGATGAAATCAAAAAGCATTTTCTTGCATTGTGGATACGATTTTTACTTCTTTTTTTGGGGCTTATACTTTTTGCTTTGGTAGTTTCTTATCTTTTAAGCCAAAAAGTGAAACAGGAGATTGATGGAATTGTAGAGTATGTGAAAAAACTCTCGCACAAAGAGTATGATGTTTTTTATAAAGCAAAATTTGCCCAAGAGTTTGAAACAATCACAAAACATTTGCAAAAACTGGCTCAAAAACTGAAAAAGAGAGAAGAAAAAAAGAAAAAATTTACCCAAAAGATCAAAGAGATCTCCAAACAGCGTAATGAACTTATATCCGCGGTAAGCCACGAATTCAAAAATCCGGTGGCCATTATTCATGGATATGCCGAGTCTTTGTTGGATGAACCGGATATGCCACAGGCTTTGCAGCAGCGTTTTATCCAAAAAATCTATCAAGCCAGTGAAAAGATAACCTATATGATAGATAGACTCGCTTTGGCTATGAAATTTGAAAGCAGTTCGATAGAGTTGCAAAAAAGCAGATTCGATCTGTGTGAACTGGTTAAAGAGTCTGCTGCCTTTTTGAAACAAAAATATAAAAACAGAAGCTTTGTTTTTGACTGTGAAATATGCACAATTTATGCGGATAAAGCGTTGATAGAGACAGTTGTTCTCAACCTTTTGGATAATGCTTTGAAATATTCCGAATCGGATGTAAAGATCATATGCAAAGATGGCCTTTTTTGCGTTGAAGATAGAGGTATCGGGATACAGGAGGAGCATTTAGAAAAAATCACCAAAAAGTTTTACCGCATCAAACACAGTTTTGATAATTCCATGGGACTGGGACTTTATATAGTATCATATATTCTCGATCTGCATGGCGCAAAACTGCATATTGAAAGTACATATAAAAAGGGGAGCCGATTCTGTTTTGATACAAAATTACTGCAAGAGGAGAAGAGATGAGAAAACTATTTTTGATGTTGCTTTTTGTTGGTTCTATATTTGCTGCTTCACCGGATGCAATATTGCAAGATAGCTATTATGCGTTGAAAGAGTTTTTGCATATGCCAGAAAAAAAGATCCCCAAAAAGCTTTTAGCCAATGCAAAAGCCATAGCCATCATACCTGGTGTTATCCGTGGAGGATTTGTCATAGGAGGAAGATACGGGGAAGGGATCTTGATGGTGAGACATGGCCGAACCTGGAGTGATCCCGTTTTTGTTAAACTTGCAGGTGGAAGCTTTGGCTGGCAGATCGGGCTTGAGAGTATCGATGTGATGCTTGTTTTTGAAACACATGAGAGTGTGGATAGACTGGTAAGCGGAAAATTTACACTCGGAGCCGATGCCTCGGTGGCAGCCGGTCCGGTTGGAAGAGCCGGCGAGGCAAGCACCGATATCAAATTCAAAAGCGAAATATACTCTTACTCTAAAAGTCGGGGAATTTTTGCTGGGCTTACGCTCAAAGGTGCTGTTTTGGATATAGATTATGAAAAGACAAGAAGGTTCTATCATGCTTCACCCCGAAGGGTGATTGCAGGAAACGTACATAAGGCAAACAGATACATTCAAAAGATAAAAGCCCTTTTGAGTCAATACTAGTTATTTCCAAACTCCTGGGATAAATGTATTGCATTTTGGACAGCGTCCATCTACAAGATGGTTTTGCACCTGCTGTCCGATATGTCCGCTTCGCTCTATCACTGCATACCCACATGATGGGCAGTATGTAGTTTCAAATTCGGGTGCGTTGAAATTGCCTACATAGACAAACTTGAGTCCTTCCTCCTTGCCGATTTTGTAGGCTTTTAGCAGCGTTTCGGGTGGTGTTGGATGGGTATCGGTCATCTTGTACGTTGGATAAAATCCGCTTACATGCCATGGAATTGCCGTATCAAGCGAAGCGATAAAGTTTGCAATTTGGCGCATCTCTTTTTCACTGTCATTTTGGTCCGGAATGAAAAGCGTCGTGATTTCTATCCAGATATCTTTTTTATAAGCATACTCTATCGCTTCAAGGACAGGTTTTAGTCTAGCACCACACAGTTCTTTGTAAAATCTATCTGTGAAGGCTTTGAGATCGATATTCATTCCATCAATGACACCAGCCAACTGATCTAGTGCCTTTCTTGTCTCATACCCGCTGGTAACGTAAATATTTTTTAAACCCTTTTCATGGGCAAGTTTTGCTGTATCGTAGCTATATTCAAACCAGACAATCGGTTCGTTGTAGGTATAAGCGATGGAGCTGCATCCATGCTGCAAGGCAAGCTCCACCGCTTGCTGGGGCATGAGATCGTGGCCAAAGATTTTATGTTCATGTTCCTGAGGAAATTGGCTGATCTCAAAATTTTGACAAAAAGAGCAGCTGAGATTACATCCAACTGTTCCAAAGCTGAATACTTTTGTATTGGGCAAAAAATGAAACATCGGCTTTTTTTCAACTGGATCCACATTGACTGCGGCTGCTTTGCCATACACTAAAAGCTTCAGCTCTCCATCTTCTACTTTTCTAACACCGCAGATCCCATACTCGCCCTCACTCAGTTTACAGGCTTGTGCGCATGCTTCACATAAAATTTTCCCCGAAGGAAGTTTTTTGCTCAACCACGCATGCACTTTCATTTCCAAACTCCCGCTATTGTTTCACCGCATTTTGGACATTTTCCATCTATGAGATGGTTTTTGACCTGCTCTCCAAGATAGCCTGCTCGCTCGATCACTTTCAATCCACATTTTGGACAGTAGGTGGATTCTAAATCCTCATCTGGATAGTTACCTATATAGACGTAGTTTAATCCCTCCTCTTTGCCTATATCATAGGCACGTTTGAGGGTTTCATATGGAGTGACTGGGCGATCGAGCATTTTGTAGTCTGGGTGAAAACGGCTCACATGCCAAGGCATATTGGGGTCGATATCTACCATAAATTTTGCGATATCTCTTAGCTCTTGGTCGCTGTCGTTTATGCCAGGGATGATAAGCGTTGTGGTTTCTATCCAGATTCCCTTTTGATGGGCATATTTGATGGCTTCAAGCACCGGTTTGAGTCTGGCACAGCTGATTTTTTGATAGCTTTCATCTTTAAAAAATTTGATATCGATATTCATTCCATCAATATAGGGAGCCAACTCGTCAATTGCGCGTCTTGTCTCAAATCCACTGGTGACATAGACATTTTTCAGTCCCTTTTCGTGAGCAAGTTTTGCCGTATCATAGGTGTATTCGAAATAGACGATTGGCTCATTGTAGGTGTAGGCGACCGATTTGCATCCATATTGTAATGCAATCTTAACAATCTCTTGCGGCATCAGCTCCTGACCAAAAACTTTGTAGCCATTTGTCTGTGGATATTGGCTAATCTCCCAGTTTTGGCAAAATTGACAGCAAAAGTTGCACCCGACAGTTCCAATACTCATAATAGTCGAGCCTGGCAAAAAATGAAACATCGGCTTTTTTTCAATCGGGTCGATATGTGCAGCAGCTGCAAGACCATAGACAGTCGACTTGAGTTTGCCGTTTTCGTTGACTCGAACCCCACATTTTCCAAATTCACCGGGTTCAAGTTTACAAGCATGAGCACATGCAAGACAGAGAACTTTACCATCTTTCAGCTCTTTAGAGAGCCAGGCGTCCGCTACCATGTTTTGCTCCTTGTTTTTTTCCATCATATCAAAAATAGAGAAAAAAACAAGGACAAAAGTAGCTTATGGTTCTATTCTCTTCTCACAGAGTCGATACTCTTTTCCGACTCTTGCAACGGTTTGAAACTCTATATCGAAATTTTCATTCGCGTATCGATCATCCACATAGTAAGATTCTATTTCCAAAATAAGTGGAATAGTTTTGCTTCCTTTAAGATCTACTTTTTGGTAGAAGTGACAAAAAAAGGCACTTGGAGCCCCTTTGATGATAGGAGGAAATCCATCAAGAATCTTTTGTGTAGCAATATTAAACTTTTCGGCTTCACTCTCTTCTTCTGCCAACATTTCACTGCTTTGGTGCATTTTTGTGATATGTTCGGGTGCTACGCTACAAATGGTACACTTTTTCGTTTCTAAAATATTTTTAAGCGTATCTTTTGGCGAGCCATCTTTTTTGTGTCCGATTGAGACGATCAGGGTAGCGGGGTTGGAACTCAAAGCCATAAAGTAGCTAAAAGGTGCGATATTGAGAGTTTTGCCTTCTGTGACGATCCATGCGATGGGTCTTGGAATGATCGATCTACTCATAATTTTATACCGATTCTTCAGTTCCAACGAATCAAATTCTATAATCATATGATCCTCTCTATCTCTTCTTTAGTGTTTTCCAAAATAAGTGTTGTCTCTAAAAGAAGCGCATAGTGTCTGTTTTGCGGCATCAAAAATTTTTTGGACTCTTCATAGGCATTCCACAGTGCCTCTACTTCATCGAAATCTCCCATTTTCAAAGCCTCTAAACAAGTTGCTGCACTCAATAGTCCCTCTATTACAGGAGCACTCTCATCTTCACATATCTCAAGCATTTGACGGGCTAATTCCATTGCCTCTTTAAACTGTCGTTCGCTGATAGTGTCCATGTAATAAAACATATATTTTTCCAGTTGAGCCATTGTTTCCTCCTTGTTATGGTGCTATGAGCCCTTTTTCATAGCAGACTTTGTCAAATTCACACACGATATTTGGATCGTAGAGTAAAAGAGATTCATCTTTGCCTTCATACTCCACTTTACTTAAAAAGTGTTTTATCGCATTGATGCGAGCCACTCTTTTGTCATCTGCTCGAACGATATACCACGGAGCATAGGTAAAATGGGTTCTAGCAAACATCTCATCACGAGCAAGTGAGTATGCATCCCAAAGCTCTTGGGCTTTTTGATCAATGGGACTGAGTTTCCACTGTTTTAGGGGATCTTTTTTTCGCTCTTCAAGCCGTCTTTTTTGCTCCTCTTTTGTGATATCAAGCCAATATTTTGTAAAGATAAAACCGTCATGAACCAGAAGGTGTTCGAAATTCGGTACCTCTTGCATAAACTTTTCATACTCTTCATTTGTGCAAAATCCCATCACTTTTTCAACACCTGCACGGTTATACCAGCTTCTGTTGAAAAAGACCATCTCTCCTCCTCGGGGAAGATGGTGGATATAACGCTGGAAATACCAGTATTTTTTATCAAGCTCGGATGGTTTGGGAAGAGCTACCACTCTTGTGTCACGAGGACTCAAGTGTTCGGTAAATCGTTTGATTGTTCCATCTTTTCCCGCTGCGTCGCGTCCTTCAAAAATAGTGCATACTTTAAGATCTTTTTCGATGACAGTACGTTGAAATTTGACAAGTTCCACTTGAAGCCGATACAGCTCTTTTTTATACGCTTTTTTATCCATTTTTCACCTTTGTTTCACTATAGTATAGTTCTAAAGAGATTAAAGAAGATTTAAAGAGGTTTTGTGGAATCTAAAAAAGCTTTTGGACTTTGGAGCGCAGCCTTTTTGGGAATTGGCTCTATGGTAGGTATTGGGATTTTTATTGTCATAGGAGAGGCTGGAGCGATTGCTGGCAATATGGTCATCTATACCTTTTTGATTGGTGGATTCATCGCTCTTTTGTCAGGGTATTCCCTGGCCAAGCTTGCTCTTCGCTATCCAAGCCGTGGAGGCGTGATAGAGTATTTGGTTCATGAATATGGTGAAGGCTTTTTTAGTGGTGCATTGGGAGTTCTTTTTTATCTTGCCCAGCTCATAGGACTAGCGGCAGTGACAAAATCTTTTGGTATTTATGCAGCTACGTATACATCATCTGGTATTACTCCTTTTACTGTCAATCTTTTTGCTATCGGGATATTAGCCTTTTTTACTTTTGTTAATTTATTGGGTGCTTCCATAGTAGCAAAGAGTGAGAATTATATTGTCGTTTTTAAACTCAGTGCCATTACACTGTTTGTAGTTGCGGCTCTTTTTTATATCGAACCGCAAAGACTTCTTCCTGACAAAGCCCACGGTTGGCTTGATATGCTGTATGCTTTAGGACTGGTCTTTTTCGCCTATCAAGGCTTTAGTGTAATTACAAACAGTGTAGAAGATATGGAAAATCCTCATAAAACGATGTTAAAGGCGATGCTGCTTTCCATTGGTATCGTTGTTGTTTTGTATGTAGCAACATCAGTAGCTGTTATAGGCAATCTCCCTCTCTCAAAAGTGATCAAAGCAAAAGATTACGCCTTGGCGGAAGCTGCAAAGCCTATATTTGGTGAGTTGGGATTTAAAATAATGGCAGCCGTTGCTCTTATTAGTGCGACCAGTGCCATCAATGCGTCATTGTATGCAGCGACACAGATCAGTTACGACTTGGCAAAAAAGGGAGAACTTCCTAAAGTGTATGAGTATAATGTCTTTAAATCGACTGAAGGATTGATTGTCTCGGCTCTTTTGATTGTTCCAATGGTTCTTTTTTTACATCTTGAAGAGATTGCTACAGTTGCAGCTATAGTGGTTTTGTTGATTCAAGGCTTTGTACATACTGGACATTTTTTGAAACTCAAAAAGACTGGAGCCAATCCGTTTTTTGTACTCCTTGCCTCTATTGGTACATTTGCATCTGCCGGTTTTGCATTGGCGTATACGCAACAAAAGCTTCCTTTGGTCGGATGGTATGTGTTGCTGGCTTTTTTTGGAGCATACTTTTTAGAGATAATCCTTCGACTTGCTACTAATCGAACTATTAAAAAACAGATTCTTTGGGAGCCAGAAGAGATTGAATTAAAACTCAAAAAGATATTGTATGATACGTGATAAAGGGTTTATATGAACAGTATCGATCTTGGAACACTTTTTTTAGTTGCATTTTTGGGAAGTATCGGGCACTGCATTGGGATGTGTGGAGGATTTGTGATGGCGTACAGTGCCGCAAAGGTAGATAACCAATGGAACCGATCCCACCAGGCAATGGCCCATCTGCTGTACAATCTTGGACGGATTACCGCTTATGTGATCATTGGAATGATTTTTGGTTTTTTTGGAAAAGTATTTTCTTTTAGCATGACTAGTAAAGGTATTTTGTTTCTGCTCGTAGGTGTTTTGATGGTACTGATGGGGCTTTCTTTGATGGGACAGATTCGGTTTTTAAGCAGTGTAGAGTGCTCTACAACAAACATCGGCTTTTTTCGCTTGGCTTTTCGCAAACTCATAGCCTCCAAGACATTACCTAGTTTTTACTTTCTTGGAATGCTCAATGGGCTGATCCCATGTGGGTTTGTCTACTTCTTTGCCGCTTTTGCGGCAGCTACTGCATCGCCGTTTTGGGGTGGTGTGGTGATGCTCGTTTTCGGACTGGCTACAATTCCAGTACTTTTTTTGCTTGGATATTTTTCTTCACTCATGCAGCAGATGAAATTTCGCCATGTTGCCTTACAGATTGCAGGTATTTTAGTTGTTTTGTACGGTATCTATACAGGGTATAAAGGATATATGTTTCTTGAGCATCCCGAAATGGTACAAAAGAAGATGATACATATGAAACAAAAACTTCATGAAAAAATAGAAAAGGTACAGGGACGTTAGAGTCCCCGCTCTTTTTTCTTTCTCAAAATTCTTCTTCGAATCCGTTGAAATTTGCTAAACTGTTTCTTTTCCAGTTCTACTTCAGCCTTTTCAATCTCTTCGCCGATTTTGATCTCGAGCATTTCGCTCTTTCGCATTGCAAGGATTTGAGAAGGAAAGATACTTCTATGTCCTGTAAGCAAGAAACTGATCACTGCACTTAACGCTGCATAGTGGGCGATCTCAAGACCAAAGAGTTCTACTGCCATGATAGTAGCTGCAATGGGGGTATTGGTAGCTCCTGCTAAAACACTTACAAAACCGAGTGCCGCAAATAAAGCGATATGTTGATAATCAAACCACATTCCAAAAGCATGTCCGCTGGTTGCACCTATATAAAAGACCGGGGTGATTACACCACCGCTTCCGCCCCCTCCTAAAGTGAGTGCTGAGGTAATTGTTTTGAGTAAAAAGGCATACCAGGGAAGATCTTTGGCAAAATAGGGATCTGGATTGAGGGTATCTTTGATCGTATCCATGCCGAGTCCCAGATACTGGTCCCCAAAAAGTATGCCGATCAGCACCACTATGATACCTGCAATAAATGCTTTTATATAAAGATTGAGAGGAATTTTTTCAATTCCTTTGTGGATGAGATTCATGAAGGTGACGATAATATCGCTTACAAGTCCAAAAAAGATTCCGGCTCCAATCACTTTTAAAATAAGCGGAATATCGAGCGAGACACTTTGATAGTAATGGAAATCAAAATAGGTATATTGGATGCCAAGAAACTGTGCGGTGGTAAAAGCTGCAAAACCTGCGATGAAAGAGGGTAGCAGCACATCATACAAGATAACGCCTATGATAAGGACTTCTACTCCAAAAATAGCTCCGGCAATGGGGGTGCCAAAAACGGATGCAAAGCCGGCACTAATCCCACAAATAACAATCTTTTTGCGATCGGTGTCGCTAAATCGCAAAAGATCGCTGAGTCCACTTGCAGAAGCAGCACCGATTTGGCCTGCGGGCCCCTCTTTTCCTACTGAACCACCAGAGACCAGTGTCAAAACGGTAGCGATAAGTTTAATAGGCACCACTTTGAGATCAATTTTGCCATGTTTTTTGTGAACCGCCTCGATCACTTTTTCCGTTCCGTGTCCTTCGGCACTGGGAGCAAATGTTTTGATAAGCCATACCACAAAAACAAGAACGAAGGGCAGAGTATAGTAGTAGGGAAAAGGGAGTTGGGAACGTAGTCCTTCGCCTAAATGGATTGTTTTAAGAAAAAGTGTGACGATAGTACCGATGATGATTCCCGTTACGGTAGAGAGAATCATCCATTTTAAAAAGGAGAGAAATATGGCTGTCTGTTCTGTAATGTGTCGTCGTATCATGATGGAAGCTCCAACAAGGTTTCAAATAGTTTTTTACAGCACTTCCCGCTTGGATTGCGAATACTACATGCACAAAAGTGTGATTTTTTGATCAAATACTCTTCAAAATGTTTTTGATCTGCATCTTTGACTTTGTATCCAAAGCAGTAGCAAATCGTAGCGTCCGGATCTTTGGATTTATAGGCAGTTTTACGAAAAAGATCATTGTTGGTAAAAATTTCCAAACCGCTAAAATAGATAACCTCGCATGCTGGATTTTTACAGAAATAGTAGGTTTTGTTTCTATTGAGTGTGGAGATATCTTTGAGATTACATAAAAGATTTTCAAATTTTATCTTTTTGCCTTCACTATGACAATTAGGGCAGTGGTTTGGTACAAAAAACTGCATATTGATCCTTTAAAATTTTTTCCAAAACTCACGGGAGAAGAGGATGATAAATGTATAAAACTCTAACCTTCCTATGATCATGAAAATTGCCAAAACCACTTTATCAAATTCACTGAAAATGGTAAAGTTATCTGCCGGTCCCACATGTCCAAAACCGGGACCGATATTGCCAATGACCGCTATTGCAGCGCTCATTGCAGTGAGATAATCATATCCTTTTGCATAGAGATAAAAAGAAAGCAGTAATGTTGTTAAAAAATAGATAAAGAAAAAACCGCTGACGCTTCCAAGGACCTTGCTGCCGATACGTTTTTGATCAATGTAGACACCTATAACTGCATTTGGATGAAGAATTTGTTTGATTTGGGCTCCAAGATTTTTCAGTAGTACCACATAGCGGATGACTTTGACACCCCCAGCGGTACTGCCGGCATTGGCGCCGATGAACATCGGAATAAAAATGATGGCGATAGCAGCTGCTGACCATTGCCCATAGTCGGTGGATGCAAATCCAGTGGTAGTGATAATGGAAGAGATGGTGAAAAAAGAGTGGGTAAATGCATGAAACGTTGTGTCATGTCCTATAAAGATATGAACAAAGCTCAATGCAAAAGAGAGGATCAAAAAAATAGCTGTATACCATAAGACCTCTTCGCTTCTGTATCCACTGAAATCTTTTGAAAATGCTTTTAAATGGGCGATGAAGTTGATACCGCTTACAAACATAAAAAATGTTGTAACCCACAAAATGAATGCGTTGTTTTCCCAGTATCCGAGACTCGCGTTTTTTGTAGAGAACCCTCCTGTCGAGATGGTGGAAAATGCGTGATTGATGGCATCGAAAAGATTCATACCCCCAGCGTAGAGTAAAAGAGTATCGAGCAGTGTCAAAGCGATGTAGACAGCCCAGAGTCTTTTTGCCGTATCTTTGATTTTTGGTGTCAGTTTTTCCAGTGTTACACCGGTCGACTCGGCTTTAAAAAGTGTCAATGAACCGGTGGGATTGATGATGGTCAAAAGGCCGACACCCAAAACAATGATTCCCATTCCGCCAAGCCAGTGGTAGAGACTTCGAAGCATCAAAGTGGTGTGAGAAAGGGATTCGATATCACTGTAAATTGTTGCTCCTGTCGTGGTAAAACCACTGATCGCTTCGAAAAAAGCCTTAGCGAATGTGACATTGGAGGTGAGATATAAGCCGATACCGCCACCGATACCAAGTAGTATCCAGACAAGATTGACAGCAAAGATTCCCTCTTTGATACTCATTTGTGCCGGATGTTTCCAAAGAAGGGAAAAGAGCAGATAATGAAACAGAAAAAAGATGAGATTAAATATAAGATAGGGTTTGATAGATTCATGGTAAATGATACCTGTAAGTGACGGAATGGCAAGAAACAGAGAGAGAACAAGTCCTATTGTGGATAGAAATTTTGCAATATTTTTTATAGAGCGTAGATCCACTTTTTGACCCTCTCTTCTAAGTAAGATTTGGAAAATACGACAATGACATCTAGGGCTTTGAGTGCTGTTTTTTGTTGCAAGGGCTGAATTTTACCATTTCGGATGATGAAAGAGATGATATCTTCTTGCAAGAGTGGTTTGATTTTTTTGTCGATAAGAGGAGAATTTGGAAAGATTTTTCGCATGAATATCGTTCCTCGACCGCCACAATAATGCCGCTCTGTGATGACTGCACTCGAAGCTATCTTTTCCAAGATGGAGTAGTATGCACTCATTTTGGGACCACGGACGGCTACGATACCGAGTTTGTGCATCAAAGAGTAAAACTCCATATCGTTGTTCACGGCCACTGTCTTTTTCACGCCATACTCTTTTGCTTCCAAACACCGTATGATATTGTCTTCATCGTCGTTGCTAGTGGAGATGACCATATCGGCGTTTTTGACATTTTCCTCTTCAAAGATCGTATGTTCTACATAACGGCTATTGATGATCGTTGCTCTGTTTTGTAAAATCTCTGAAGCTCTTTTGCAAAGTTCGGGATCTTTTTCGATGATCTTGAGTTCTACTTTTTGCTCCAAAAACGCTTTTGCAATCTCAAGTCCAAGAAGTTCGGCTCCAAAAATGGCGATTTTTCGAATCTGTTTTGGAGCATTCCGGTTGAGTCTGTCACACAACCTCTTGATCTCCTCTTTTTGCCCAAAAAGATAGAGCAGATCCTTTTGTTGAATTACTTCATTATCCGTAGGGATATAAAATTTTTTGTCTCTCTCGATTCCTACTACGACGATATCTTGTGACTCGATCTCTTTTATTGAATGGATGTCACTTCCTTCAACCAAAACAGATACGAGAGTCTGGGGTGTAAAGATGAAGTTTTTTACATTGTTCGCTTTTGGAAAATCAAGAAGCAGTTTGATAGATCTTGCTGCGGCGATGAAAGGGAAAACCGCTTCATAAATACCGATCTTATGTGCAATTGAGCTTTTTGCGAAAAAGGGATTTCGAAGACGGATGATCTTTTTTTTCACATCAATCACATCATCGGCAATCAAAGTAGAGATGATATTGGCTTCATCGTTATCCGTTACGGCGATAAAAATATCGTAGGGCCTTTCCGTTAACGCTTTAAAGGTATCCGGATCTTCAATATTGCCATATATCGGCATAACATCGATCGATTCGGTAAGGCGTGAGAGTGCATCTTTGTTTTTGTCTATGATGATGATATTGTGTTTGACAGAGAGTGTTTGAGCCAGTTTGAATCCGACCCTACCGGCTCCGGCGATAATGATATCCATGCTATATTGGCCTTCTTGAATAAATTTCATAACAGTTTCACACAATTATAACTATAAATTTTTAATGAATTTTGAGTTGATAAAAATTATTTATTGATAATTCAGTTTTTTCAAAGAATCCTCTCTTTATAATTGGTGTAGGAATTGCCATAATGGGGAGCGCCGATGAAGTCTTTCAATACTGTTTTTCACGATGAAAAACAGTTGCGATCATTTATCAAAGAAAAAGGAATCAAAAACAGCAATCGGCTTTTGGTACAAGTCTATTCAGGTATCGTACACAAAGTGTTTATGCAAAATCTCCTTGATCTTCTTGTTTCGCTTTTACCTGATGCAACGATCGTGGGTTCTACCACTGCAGGAGAAATAGTCGATTCAAAGATTTATGAGAAGAATGTGGCACTCTCTTTTACCAATATGGAACATACGTTTATAAAATCGGACATTGTGACATATGACCAATTCTCCTCAGATAATCCCCATTATGAAGGTGGTATGTACTTCAAAAAGCGCTTAGTCACTTCTGATACAAAATTCATTTTGCTTTTGGCCGACGGGATGAGAACCAATGGAGAAGAGCTGGTAAAAGGTTTTGGAAATGAGACAAAGGTCGTGATAGGTGGTGGACTGGCTGGGGATTACGGTCAGCTTCAAAATACTTATGTGTTTTGTAAAAACAGAGTGATAGAAAACGGTGCGGTAGCAGTAGCCTTCGATTCGAAGGAGCTTCAGGTATTCAACTACTATACGACTGGATGGAAACCGATAGGTCGTAGTTTCGTTGTAACAAAATCGACAGGAAATATTGTATACGAGCTTGATGGAGAACCGATTTATGAAATTTATGAGCGATATCTTGGAAAGGAGATAGCAAAGAATCTTCCGGACAGCGCCATTGAATTTCCTTTGATGGTAGAAAAGGACGGGAAATATATTGCAAGAGCTGCCCTTGCAATGAATGAAGATGGAACACTTGTTTTTGCAGGGAATGTCCCGGAAGGCTCTTGTGTTCGGTTTGGATTTGGAAATACACTGTTGATTTTGGATACTGCCGGAAAACTGTTCCATAATGAGATGTTCCAAAAACGGTTCGAATCTCTTTTTATATTTTCGTGTGTTGCAAGGAAACGTTATTTGGGTGATCTAGTCCATGAAGAAATCATACCTTTTAAAAGAGTATCGCCAAATATTGGATTTTTTACGTACGGAGAGTTCGTCACTATGAAGGATGGGCATGAACTGCTCAATGAAAGCCTCACTTTAATCGCTGCTTCGGAACGGGAAGAAAGTATACAAGATCTTGACTTGTACAATAAAGAGTATGTCGATGACAATAGTACTATTCGAGCTATCAATGCATTGATCAATCTTGTAGAGAAAACAACCCAGGAGTTGGAACGAGAAAAGAGTGAGTTGCAAAGTGAAGTGCAAAAAGATGGTTTGACAGGACTCTTGAATAAAAAAAGTCTTTTAAATCTACTGCAAACACACCTCAATAAGAAAAATATTTCTCTTTTGCTGATTGATATTGATAATTTTAAAAAAATCAATGATACAAAAGGGCATCTTTTTGGAGATGAAGTTTTAAAAGCTTTTGCGCAGATCCTCATAAAAAATTCAAGAAAATCCGATATTGTCGGTCGATTTGGTGGAGAAGAATTTGTTGTTGTCTATTTTGATCTGGATGAAGAGATGGCAAAGGAAAAAGCAGAACGTATCCGCTTCGAATTTGAGGCATTGAGTCAACGTTTCGGATATCCATTGAGCGTGAGTATAGGCATGACAAACAAAAGAGACGGCGATACACTTCCTACTTTATTGGAACGAGCGGATGAAGCCCTCTACTTCTCGAAAAGAAACGGTAAAAACAGAGTAAGCTATCTATAATTTTTTCTTCTATTTGACAAAGCATATCAATTTGTTCTACAATGTGATTAGAGTAATTACTCTAAAGGTGGGGTTTGGAAACAAAAGAGAAAATTTTATCAGTGGCACTGGAGCTTTTCAATCGGTTCGGAACAAAAGATGTGACGACAAATCATATTGCCAAAGCGGCTGGTATCAGTCCGGGAAATCTTTATTATCATTTCCGAAATAAAGAGGAGATTATCCGTCTTTTGTATCAGAAGATGCGAGAGGAGGTGGGATTTGAGAATCAAGCTTTGCCTGAGACTCTATGTGAAATGATGGAGTATTGCGAATATGTCGCAGCTATTTGGTGGCGATACCGCTTTTTAAAAAAGGAGTTGGTTATTTTGATGCAAAAAGATCCTCTTTTGCAACAGGAGGTGGAGCACGATACAAAAGTGCAGTATGAAAAGCTTGTCCATCTTATAGATCATCTTATCAAAAAAGAGTGTATGGTTACACTGACAGAAGAGATGAAACGACATATAGCGAATACGGTTGCGCTATACAGCAACTTTTGGATCCTTTTTTTACAGATATTTGGAGACAAGATTTCTCAAACAATGGCTTTAGAGGTTTCCAAGGAGGTTTCCAAAGCTTTAATGCCCTATCTTACTGAAAAAGCTGTACAAGCATTAAAAAAATGTAAAGGAGTGTAGATGGCGCATATAAACTTGCCGGAATTTGAACAGATGAGTCCTGCAATTCAAGAAAAAGCTCGTCCTATTTTGGAAAAAACCGGAAAACTTGGAGAGATTTTCAAACTTTTGGCAATAGATGAGAATATCTACAATGCAACGGATATGATGGTGCAAAACTATCTTTTAAAACAGACACATCTTCCCTATTTTATCAAAGAGGCTATCGCACTTTTGATATCGAAAGAAAACAGCTGCAAGATGTGTGTGGATGTACATAAAAATATTGCCAGAATGCTGGGTCTTGATGAAAAAGAGATTGAATCGATTTTACAAGGAGTTGATGCAATAGAAGCGGAAGAGAGGACAAAAGAGCTGCTTCGATTTTGTATTCGAGCAAGCAAAAAAGACAACTACAAAATCACAAAAGAAGATATTGAGTATCTTAAAAGTCTTGGTTGGAGTGATAAGGAGATTTTGGAAGCCGTAGCGATTACAGGCTATTTTAACTATATCAATACTTTGTCCAATGTATTTGGCCTGGGAGAGGAGGCTTAGATGATACGTTTTATGGTGTTTTTTGTACCAATTTTTGTTTTTGGATATGGTGCAAAAGGGTTGAATGCCTACAAAAAATTGTGTGTTCATTGTCATGGACCGGCTTTTAAAGGTGCAGCTATGCTCTATAGTGACGAATGGACACAGATGTTTGCAGAGAATGCAAAGAGACTTCGCAAGGTGCATAAAGATAATCCAAAAGCGATGAAGTATATCGATTCGAACTATTTTATAAGGCGCGCGAAATATCTGAAGCGTTTTTTAAAAAACAATGCCAGAGATATGGGTGTTGTGCGTAGCTGTGATGGTCTGAATTGCGGATAGGAATGGTGATGAGAGTTTTTGTAAGTTTAGTGGTGCCTTTGATGCTGTTTGCCGGGATTCTTTGGCAAAAAGATTTCAAAACGGCACAAAAAGTAGCAAAAAAAAGAGATCTTCCCATTATGGTCTTTTATGAGAGCCACAACTGCTCCTGGTGCAAGAAGATGCTCGAAACTACTTTTGAAGATCCCTCGATTATACACCGAATGCGAAATATCGTAGCGGTCAGAGTTTTTAAAGAGGAGAAAAATTTTCCTTCGTGGATACGTTCAAGATATACTCCTACGATCTTTTTCCTCACGCCAGATGGCAAAGAGATCATCAGACCGATTCTTGGCTATCAAAACAGTGAGTATTTTCACTCCTATCTTGATGATGTGCAAAGAAGGAAAAAGCGGTTTATGGGAGAGTGATCACTCTCCTAATCGCTCTTTGATATGTTTGGCTATATGGTAGCCGTGATTGAGTGCGATGGCGATGGACCCTCCTGTTGGTGTGACAATATCCCCGGCTGCAAAGAGTCCCGGCGTTTTAGTCTCATAGTTTTCATCCACTTCGACTCTATTGTCTACCACTTCAATTCCACATTTTTTCAAAAATTCCGTTGGTGTCGTGCCACCTATGGCATAGATGATACGATCATACACTTCACTGGATCCATCGGTAAAATTGACCTTTGGTTTGCCGTGTTCGCTCTCAAGGGCTGTTATATCAACACCAAGTTTGAGTTTCAATTTGCCTTTGTTCGCATATTCAGTGATGATTCGCTCATTTTCGGGATTGAGTCTTGTGAACTTTTCTCGTCGGTAATTGAGGGTGACATCATTCGTATCGGCTAAAAAATAGGCATATTCTGCTGCAGAGTTTCCACCGCCAACCACTAAAATCTTCTCACCCTTTTGGCATTTATCCAGATTGAAGTTGATGAACTGTCGGATACTTGGTGGGATTTTGTAGGATGGTTTGTTTGGTTTACCCATTTTTCCGATGGCAATAACCACATTCTTTGCTTGAAATGTATCGTTGTTTGTAGTCGATATAATGAATATATCTTCCTTTTTTTCCACTTTTTCTACTTCGGTATTGAATTGTGTCTCGATTTTGTGTTTATCAAGAAGTTTATCAAAAAGATCAAGAGTGGTCTCTTTGGTCCCATCCATAAAGATAATTCGTCCTTCGCACTCCACCTTTTGCCCCATCCAGTCTTTGTCCACTCTTTTGTTGTCTTTATAGAATGTTCTAATGGTGGCTGAGTGGTTTTCGGCCTTTTCGATCAATAAAATATTTTTGATACCAAAGATAAAACTCTCTATTGCTGTTCCAATACCTGCCGGACCAGCTCCTATAATTGCGATATTGTAGATCTTTTTCATATATTACCTTTACAAATTCAAACATTTTACTATCTATTGTAATGTTTCGTTGTTAAAATATAAGTAAAATTGAAAAAGTTTTTGATAAAATTTAATTATGAGATACGTAAGTATTATATTTATAGTTCTTTTTTTCGGTTTTATGGGCGGATGTACGACAAAACCGGAAAAAGAAACTGTTATTTCAGCAAATAGTTGGATCGGTTATCTACCTATTGCTTATGCATATGAAGAGGGCTGGCTGGAACCGATGAACATTCGTCTTAAGTGGACGAATTCTTTAAGCGAGAGTGTGGTTTTGTGTAAAAGTAATCTTTGTGATGGTTTTTTTGCTACACAGTTTGAGTTACTTTCCCAAAAAGAGTTGAAAAATATGTATAAACCCTGTTTTTTTGTAGATATCTCATACGGTGCAGACAAGATACTTTCAAATGTACCGTTACAGCAGTTGTACAAGCTTCATGATATTGATGCATATCTTGAAGTATCCAGTGTGAATCAGGCTCTTCTGGAAGCTTTCGTGAGAGAGCATAACCTCACTTTACATCTTGAACTGATAGATGGTGTGCAAGATGGTTTTATAAAGGAGAAGTTTAATCGTCCTTCACTGGTAGTTACTTATGAACCGTATGCAACTATTTTAAAAAAAAAGGGATTTATAGAGGTTGCTTCATCAAAAACTTTACACACTGTAAAAATAATTGATCTCTTTTTTTCCAATCTTGATAAAAAATATACTGAGTTTATTTTCCGACAATTTGAAAGGGCAGTTTCTGTTTTGAAAAAAAATCCAAGAAAATTTTATAAAGTTGTTAAACCATATATGGATGATGGTGTTACGTATCAGGATTTTTTGGCTTCTCTTAAAGAGGTTAAATGGATTTTGCATCCATCACGAGAACTGGTTGAATATATTCAGCGCCAAGGTTTTGATACAAAGAGTTTACTGTTATGAAAAAACTACGTTTTAAGCATTTTGCACTTCTTATCTTGATTGGAGGCTTTTTTCTTACTGCTTCTTCCATAGTGATTTATGCAAATACAATTCAAAAATCTCTTTATAAACATTATTACAATGATATAAAAGATAAATTGCTGGAAATTAAAATCTTTTTAGAAGATCCTTTGATGGATAGAGCAAAAATTTCTACCTATTTGGATCGCATTAAAAACAGTTCACAGCATATCGAAGCGATTTATATACTTGATTTAAATGGTCATATTGTGTTTAAGAGTAGCGGTAATACACAGAAATTTTTGTCTTTACAATCAGTTCCATTGGATCAAATGCATGTCAACATTTTTCAAAATAGCCAGTGGGTGAAGGTAGAAATGCCATTAACGATGTTTGACGAAAAAAAGCAACAAAATCAAAATATGAAATTATTTGTTGTTTTTCGAACAGATTTTGTAAAACAAGTTGTTGTCCAAGCTATGCAAAAACAGCTTTTTGTATTGATAGGTCTTATTTTAATGGTTTTTTTAATTTTGGGGTTTGGATTTTACTATTTTTATACAAAAGTTTTGCAGTTATATTTGTGGACGAAACAACCTGAGAAGATAGACAATTTGCATTTTGTCGAGCTTAATGAAATTGAACATACTATCTATGAAAAAATTGAAAAAATCAAAAGTCTGAATAAAAAAATTCAAGAGGCATATCAAAAAGAGAAGTATTTACGAACATTAATGGAGTTGGTTTCAAAGATAAATGAGACAATGGTCCGGGAAGAAAATTTTGAAATGTTTTTGCAAGAGTGTATTCAATATTTTAAAGAGTACATCTATTTTCAAAAGGTTTATATAGTCATTGGACAATATGGCATTGGAGATAGGAATATTGATGTGACAAAAGCGTTATGTGTCCAATTGTCTGCTTTTCAAGAAGTATATGGAAATTTGTATATTGAAAAAGATGGTTCTTTTTTGCAAGAAGAGGTACAAATTTTAGAAGAATTGGGTGGTGATATTGCCTTTGCGTATCACGCCTTTTTGCAAAGGCAGGAGAAAGAGAGTATCCTCCTCTTCGATAGAATTACCAATTTACCCAATCTTAGTTATTTTTTTCTTTATAAAAGCAAGTTTACATATCAGAATTTCATCTATATAGATATATATCATTTTAGGCTATTCAATGAACTTTTTGGTATAGAATTTGGCGATAAACTCTTAAAAAAGTTTTCTGAAGAGTTGAAGCGGTTTAATGTACCTATTTTTCATGCTGTGACAGATCAATTTTTTACGCTTTTTAATGGTTCATTAGAAGAAGCAAAAGAGTTTAGTACAAATTTAGTCGAGTATTTTGATGCTATCAGTCTAAATGTGGATGGGGTAGATATAGATATCCATATTCACTGTGCCATTATTGATGCAAATGTTGAAAATGCATTGCAAAAGGCCTATTTTGCTGTCAAAATAGCAACACTCAACAATCCCGTGGCGATATATGATCCGAATCAAATAGAAAAACAGCACGAAAATTTCAAACAAAAATATATTACATTGAAACAATTGATTAAAAATAAAAAGGTTCGTGCATTTAAGCAATATGTCATAGATAACAAAACGCAGCAAAGAGTCTATTGTGAAATATTGGCACGAATAGATAATGATGGGACCATAATAACACCATATTATTTCATGGATATTGCAAAAACGAGCGGTCTTTATTTTGAACTAGTAAAACAGATGTATGAATACATATTTTCCTATTTACAACACAATAAAACAAATATCTCCATCAATATCTCTTTTCAAGATATAGAAAATGAGAAAATTCGGATATATCTATTGAAACATCTAAAAAAATATGGCGAATATATTACGATCGAAATATTAGAAACGGAATATATCGAAACTGAGAGTATCATAAAAAGTTTTCTTCAAGAAGCGAAACGATATGGAGTGAAAATTGCGATTGATGATTTTGGAAGCGGGTATGCAAATTTCGATTATGTTTTGAAGTTGGGCGCTGATTATATTAAAATTGATGGAAGTTTGATCAAGAATCTTTCAAATGAAGTGAACTATACTATTGTAAAGCATATCGTCAGTCTTGCAAAAGATTTAGGGATTAAGACAGTTGCAGAGTTTGTTGAGAATGAGGAAATTTTTGAGCTTGTAAAAGAATTGGGAATAGATTATTCTCAAGGATACTATTTTCATAAACCAGATCCTCTTGTTTAGTTTGCTTTACGGGTTGTTACAGGAATGGTTGCATCAATTGATTTTATATGCAAGTCACGTTGTGGAAAAGGGATTTCGATACCATGTCTGTTGAGCGTTTCATAGATAAGGATCAAAAATCGTGAGGTCGTCCGTCTTGGATAGAGAGCCTCTTTCCCCTTGATCCAGACAAGGAGCTCAAAATTGACGCTACTGTCGCCCATACTTGTCATAATCACTCTTGTTTTCCTTTTGGAATCTTCGTAAATATCTCCAAATCCACTGTTTTTGACCGCATCTTTGATCACTTGAATCACCTTTTTGGCATCCGTTCCATAAGCGACTCCAAAAGGGATACGAAATCGGCGAATATCATCGTTCATCGTCCAGTTAATGACTCTGTTTTGGATGAGGTCCTGGTTCGGAACGATTACATCGATATTGTCATTTGTCGTTATTGTGGTCGAGCGCATACGGATATCGGAAATTCTTCCCCGAAGATTCTCATCTATTTCTACAAAATCGCCAATTTTGATGCTTCTTTCAAACATCAAAAATAAGTCCGGAGACAAAATTGGATACGATATTTTGCAATCCAAAACCGATACCCACCGAAAGGGCTCCGGCAATTAAAGCGATGGAGGAAAGATCGATGCCTAATACATTGAGTGTAATAACAAAGGCGACAATGACTATTGTATAGTAACCGATATTGCTCAGGAGTGTTTTGGTAGATGGTGTGATAGAATGAGAGTTTTGTGCCAGTTTTTGAATACTTTTTTTATACAAAACACCAAGGAGATACCCAAAAATGAGGATAAGCAGAGTGATAAAAAGCTTCAAAGTGCTTATAGGCGTCTGATTGATCATAAAAAGGGGGCTGTTGAGTTTATCCCATAGAAGGTTAGCCGCCTCTTTGATATGTTGAAGAGTGGCTCCTTTGATGGTTTCACCTTTTCCCAAGATTTGTACATTAAGTTTTGTCAAAAGAGTTTTTAGGCGCTTTACTGTGTGAGGGTCATTGAGAATTTTCGCGAGATCGAGAATTTTTTTCTGCAAGTTAAAAACGGTTTTGGTCTCTTTTTTTTGTAGGGCGATTGTGTAGAGGTCAAAAAGGGTGATTAATTTTTTTTCCAAAAGCTTTCTTTTCTCTTTTTGCAAAAGCGCCAGGGACTGTTCTATATTTTTAACTCTATCTTTTCTGCCAAGAAGTTCCAGACGTTCTTTTTCTACCTCTTTTGCCTCAATCTTTTTCTGAACGGAATCTAAATCCTGCTCTATTTGAGAAACTCTTTTTTGCAGTTTGTTTTGATCAAAAGAGATTGTTTGTATGCTACGAAGAAGAAGAGGAGTAATCTGTTTTCCAAAAATTGTTTCTCTTTTGTTGAGTTCTTCTTTTAAAGTACGAAGCGCTTTTGTATAAAATGTATATTGCAGTTGTAGTGTAAAAAGTTTTGAGTTATTGTTTTCACCCAAAATTTCCTCTTTTAAAGTTTGCTGTTTTTGCTGAAGATGCTGCAATGTGCTCTTTTTTTCAAAAGATTCATTGATAAACTGTATTGTTTTTTGCACCAGTTGCTCAAAATCTTCTTGATTTTGCACTCGTATATCGAAAGAGGGTGGTTTTGGAGGATATTTGGTTATATTGATAATCTTGTATAAAAGAGCTTTTTGTAAAGCTGTTTCGTCATTATGAATTTGCGATTTTTTCAGTGTAGCCAAGAGTGACTCATATGTTTTGGCATCGGCATGAACCAAAGTGCTATTGATATCGGCTCCAAAAAGAAACAGCGTCATCATGCATAGGAGAATCAGCTGTTTCATGTTTCGCCTTTTTGGGTACGGAGAATAAAAAGGAAAAGAAGAATAAAAAAGAGAACGACCAGTATATTTTTCTGGATAAGCAAAATGATATTAATGGCGCTTTGCCCAAAAAAATAGCCGATAGATACAAAAGTAAAAGCCCATAAAATAATGCCTATAATATCAAAGAAAATAAATTTCAAGAAGGGATAGCCACTCATGCCAAAGGATAAAAGAACGGGGATATGGGTGCCATAGATAAATCTTTCAAAAACAATAACTGCCGCTCCCCAATTTTTGATCCAACGATCCACCATCTTTTTTTTATTAGGATGGGCATTCAGATAACTAAGGGCTTTTTTTTCAAAGAGCCTGCCGAAACTAAAGGTAAAGAGGTCTCCAAGAAATGCTCCGCAGATGGCTACAAGAACTACTTTTTCGTAGGAAAACAGTTGATGCATCGAAGCTAGCCAGCCTGCTAGCATAAGTCCTATCTCGCCTTCCAGAATACTCCAGATAAAAAGTGCCAAGTATCCATGTGCAAGCAGAAGATGGGCGGGATAGGCAAAAAGGTGCAAAAGCATCTAAATTCCTAAAATTTTCAAAGCTCCTCTGACCATAGGAACGGTCACCTTTTCGACGGTTTTATTGAGATTGAGCGGTTGCAAAAGCATTTTTATCGCCATATTGTATGGATAGTACTTTTTGGCAAATTTGGCCACATTTTTTTTATGCTGCTCATAGATTTCATCACGAAATGGTGTATCGTGCGTACTTTCATAGATTGCTTTGAACGCGATTCTTCCATCTTCTCCATCGACCATTTTGAGTCTGTCGTATTCGACTTTGATGACCTCGTCACGGCCTAGTTTTTCTGTTTTATTGTACTCTTTGTATGTATCATAGAAAACATCATAGTGATAGACCTCATCTTTGGAAATATTGTGAGCAATTTCTCCCAAAACCGGTGCGTCAAGATCTTTGGAAAATCTTTCAATCGCTTTATAAAAGGTGCTTGTCCCTGTTTCTACCACCATTCTTGCCAGCATCTCTTTTGCTTTTGTGGGTTGAAACTCATCTAAGGTACATAGCGGCAGATATTCATTCTTAAACCGCTCATATGCAGCGTCCCAGTCAAAGTCGGGCCAGGCAGATTGAACATATTTTCGCAATGCACGTCCATGTTGCAGCTCTTCTGGCTCCCACACATTCTCAAGCCAATCGACAACTTTCTTGTTGTCTGCATAAAAGATGGCAAGATTTTTTTCGTACACATCCGAAGTGATTTCGATGAAAGAGGCACTAGTGATGAGAAAAAAGAGAAAGTCATATTCTCGTACTTCTTTGGAATTTACCTTGGAATAGTCTATATCTTCATAATGCCATCGCATTGTTAATCCTTTTATAATGAGATATTGATCCCTATTGTGATATCGGGTGCTCCTCGAAACGGAGCAAGATTTTCGTTAAGAAAAATGATCGTTTGTTTACCAAACCAGTGGGTAGCGAGTCCTAAAGTGACGATATTGGAGCAGCTGTCGATACTTGCATATGGTGAATCGTAGGCACTTGAAAGAAAACGATATCCAAGCAAAACTTTTCCAAATGAAACGGGTTTTTGCCATTGTGCATACAGTGTATAGAGATACTTTTTGCTCTTGGCGATATTTCCTTGTGTGTATTTTCCTATTTTTGCTGCTTGGATATTGAGAAGTAGTGATGATTTTGTAAATTTTTTATATCCCAACCAGCCTATCATCGTATCTGTTTTGCCGGAGCCGAAACCGCTGTTCTTTTTGGCAGTAGGCAACTTGATCCCAAAATGGAGTGCCTGTTGTACGCCCTTAATGGTCCAAGGCAATCGGTGGGTGTATTCAAGCTGGACATTGCCAAATGTTGCGTAAGAAGAGGTTTTATGGATAGAGCCAAAGAAAAAATGGACTTTGTTGTTTCCGTATTGATTGTGTGCAGAGGGCAAAGTGGCGGTGGCTCGATGGAACCAGTTTAAAAATGAGTCCAGAAAACCGCCATTTATAGAATAGGCGGGAAGAATGATACGAAATTGTGCATTGCCATTTGTATTTTTGGAAAATGCAAGTGTCAAAGTGGTTATTTCATAATCGATCAAATAGGCTTTCTCTTCATCATAATCGTTTGTTTCACTAAGGCTCAGTTGGGTATGCCATTTCTCATCTTGCCAAATCTGCGGGTTTTGCGGATAGAAAGAGTAAAAAGCGAGTCTGAAAGGATGCATCGTTGTTGTGAGTAAAGGTTGTGCAGCAAAAAGAGTAATTGATAGCAAAAAAAGAGTAAAAAATTTTTTCACTTAAAACAACCTTCCAATTTTTTTATAACCATACCAAAAAGTTAGTATACCCAAAAGAATAACCCCGGCAAAATAGGGCCAAAGATCTGTAAATGCAGTGCCTCGAAAAAAGATACTCTCGCTTCCTTCTATATAGTAGCGAAGTGGAGAGAGCAGTGAGAGTTTTTGTAAAATCGGATGCATTGCATAAATTGGCGTCCAAGCACCGCTTAAAAAGATTATTGGCATCATGATTAAAATGGCAAGCTGTGCTACTTGCATCGTATCTTTGGCTACGGCTGCAATAAAAAGCCCAATACCGGCACTGCTAAGAATATAAAAAAAGCTTAGCAGTACAAAAGCCCAAAAAGAGCCATTAATAGGTGTATGAAAAGCTCCTAAAATCACAAATCCGACAGATATTAATGTCCCTATAAGGATGATAATCACTTGGGAGAGACTTTTTGCCAAAATAGTGATTTTTGCATCAACTGGCATCAAAAGCATCAAATCCCATGTTCCATCCTCTTTTTCCTTTACAAAGACCATTGCTGTAAGAATCACGCTCAGCAGCGTGATGACTGATAGAAGCTCAGCCAAAGAGATGAACATATGGGTATCGGCATTTTGATTGAAGAGTTTATGGGTTTTGAGTTTTAGCGGTAAAGGCAGTTTTTGAAACTCAAGGATAATATTTTGTAGATAGCTCAGCGTAATGAAACTTTGCGCAGCGGCTGTGGAGTCAAGAAGAACGTTGATCGTGGCTTTTTTGCCTTGCGCATAGTTTACTGCAAATGTTCTGTCAAAAATAATTCCAACCATTATCTCTTTATTAAAAATTGCTTTTTTTAGATGCTCTTCATCCAAAAAAGGTTTTGGCTTTTTAAATTCCGGAGCATGGAAATGAGAAAGAATCTTTTGACTTACTCTTCCGCCGGTATAATCGACATACCCAATCGTTACATTTCTAGGTTTGACCGCAATTCCAGCTCCTGCAATGTACACATCAAGAGTAAAAAAGTAAAGTACAGCAAGTACTAGTAAAGGAGAGCGTAAAAAGGTTACAATCTCTTTGATAAATGTAGCTGCAAGGAAGCGTATCATCGCATCTCCTTTTTTAAAAGAGACAAACCAATGAGAAAATAAAACAGGAAAAATCCCACTAAAATCCCTAAATAGAAAATATTTTTTTGTGAATGAAAGCTCTGACCGATCAAAAAGGTATCGTATACGATATGGTTGTAGTACATTACAGGAAAAAGATGGGCTTCTATGTAAGACTCTGCTTTCATGGACGAAATTGGCATCAAGATTCCAGAGTATAAAAATCCGGGGATCACAGTAACAATGACGGTAAGCACCACTGCAACGATCTGTCTTTTGGTGATGATGGATATTAAAAGCCCAATGGAGAGACTAATAAGCACATAAACTTCACTTGCTATCCAAAAAAGCAAAAAATTTCCTCGAAAGGGTACTTCAAAAATATAAAGCGCCAAAAGAAAAAGCAAAAAGATGGTGATGGAGTGCAAAAGAAAGACAGGTATCAATTTTGCTGCCAAAAATTCAGATTTTGAAAGAGGTGAAGCGTAGAAATTGAAAATCGTTCCTTTTTCCTTTTCCTTGACAATCAAAAGCGTTGAAAGCAGTGCCGGAGCAACAAGCAAAACAAGTCCTATGAGTCCTGGGACTATTGCATCCTCATCTCGCATAGCCTGATTAAAAAGTGTTCTTTGGTTGATTAAAATTTTTAGGTTTAATCCCCTTTTTGCGCCAAAATCTTGAGCTGCTTGTAAAATCGTGCCTTCTATGTAGCTTTGAATAGTGAGTGCTCGCATAGGAAAGGAACCGTCTATGAAGATACCAATTTCACTTTTTTGCCCGTGTAAAAGGCGCTTTTCAAAGGAGCTTGGAATAATGATGATGGCATCGATTTTTGCTTGTTTCATAAGGCGCAGAGCTTTTTGTTCGCTTATATGAGAGATAGTTGGAGTAAAATATTTTGAGTGTTCAAACTTGCTTATAAGATGAATTGAGAGTTTGCTTGTATCATTGTCAAGTAAAAGTACTCTTGCATGGGTTACTTCAAGCCGTATTCCATAGCCAAAAAGAAGTAAAATCATTGTTGGGACCAGATACACTAGATAGATGAGCTTTGATCGCGCAAGTTCGGTAAACTCTTTGCGCATATAGGCTAAAATGACTCTTGCTTTCATTGGTTTGTCCTGTAATAGTAAAGAAAAATATCTTTAAAACTTTTTGCATCAGGGTGTTTTGCATGCAGGTTTTGAACGGTCTCATCGACAATCTTTTTCCCCCGTTTTAAAAGCACAACTCTATCGCAAAATTCAGCTTCACTCATGTAGTGGGTGGTTATCAAGATAGAGATTCCCCATTTTCGTTTCAATAGTTTCAAAAGCTCCCAAAACTGAGCCCTGGCAATCGCATCCACTCCGCTTGTCGGTTCGTCCAAAAAGAGAACCACCGGCTCATGGAGCAGTGCTGCTGCTACAGAGAAGCGCTGGTTCACTCCAAGTGGAAGTGAATTTGGAAAATCATCTAAAAACTCCTCAAATCCAAGCTCTTTTGCATATTTATTGATCTTTTTAAGAGCTTTCAGGGGAGGAAGTTTATGCATATTGGCAAAATAGATGAGGTTTTCTCGCACCGTCATATCTTTATACAGAGCAAATCTTTGAGAGACATAGCCGATTTTCGATTTCAGCTCTTGCCTGTCTTTACCACTTTTTATCGGTTTGCCAAGCAAAATCAACTCCCCCTCATCGATTGGATAGAGTCCCAAAAGCATTTTGATAAAAGTGGTTTTTCCGGCTCCATTGGCTCCCAAAAGTCCTAAAATCTCTCCTCTTTTCAACACCATATCGATATGATCGTCTGCTATAAAGGAGCCAAATCTCTTGGTAAGACCTTTGGCTTCCATCACGATTTGGGGGAGATCGATTTTTTTTGATCGCTCTTCAATTTCGATTTTTGGTGGTATCTTGCCAGCTTTGAGGGCACTGACAAAAAAGATGTCTTCCAGCTTTGCCTCTTTATGAGGAGTGCTCAGCGGTTTAAGGGAGTAGGTTGTACCATGAAGAGTGAAACACTCCTTTTCACACTCTGTCTCTTCATAGACATAATTTTTTATCGAATCTATAAGCTCTTTTGCTTTGCCTCTGGCAATAATTTGCCCCTCTTCAAATAAAAGTACTCTGTCCATACGCTCAGCTTCTTGCATATAGGCAGTACTTACAAGGGCAATTGTACCTTCTTCTTTGCGAATATTATCGAGTATCTCCCAGAGCTCCAGTCGGCTCAGAGGATCGACACCAGTAGTTGGCTCATCAAGCAGTAAAAGCTTTGGTTTATGCAAAAGAGTGCAGATAAGGGAGAGTTTTTGGCGCATTCCGCCACTTAAATTGCCAGCAAGCCGGTCACAAAACTCAGAAAGTCCAGCCATTTCAAGGAGTTTTTGGCGATATTCATAAAACTTTGTATCTTTTTTTAAGGCTCTAATATCTGCAAAAAAATCCAGATGCTCTCCAACACTTAATGTATCATACAAAACCAGTCCCAGGCCTTGAGGCATTAAGCCTATATCCTTTTTCACTGGTTCCGCTTCTTTTGGGGAGTGGTAGGTTGTATCTTCAAAGCGAATTGCTCCTTCAAAGGAGATGACTCCGGCAATCGCATGCATCAATGAGCTTTTTCCGGCACCATCTGCTCCGATAAATCCTACAATCTCTCCTTTGTTGGCTTGAAGACTAGCGTTTTGGATGCCTATGCGATTTTTATAGCGCACCGTTACATTGTTAACTTCTAGCATACATTTTTCCTAAAAAGAGCAAAAAAAGCAGAGTCGTTCCAGCCAAAGAAAAACTGATTGCTGCTTCCATTCCAAAAGAGTGCCAAATTGTTCCACACACATACGCTCCCAATGCGCCAAAAAGTGCCACACCGGCGTAAAAGACTCCATAAACAGAGCCTTTGTTATCACTCTTTGTTGCGATATAGGTTCGAATGGCATTGAGTGTTGAAACGCTAAAGAGTCCCAAAAGAGCATAAGCAAACCAGATAAAAAGAGGATTTTTCATCCATAGCATTATCAAAGCAAGTATGGCGTTTAGGTAACCAAAGCTCATTACCTTTATCGATCCAACTCTGTCTATCCAAATACCCAGTAGATAGCTTGTGAGCGTCTGCGTGCCTGTTGAGACGGCAAAAAGTAAAGGAATAAGCATCACCGCAATTCCTACGCTTTTTGCCTTTATTGCAAAAAAGGCATCACTCCACATAAAAAAGACAAACCAAAAGTAAAAGAGCAAAACCCCCATGACCTTTTTGTCTTTTACAGTAAGAGTAAATCGTTCTTTTTTAGGCTTTTTAGGAATATCTTTGACAAAAAATGCCACTAAAATAAAACCGATGAGCCCCGGAATGATGGTAAAGAGAAAGATGGATCTAAAAATATGTTCATTTTCTCCCAAATTCCAAAGCACAAAAAAGGCAATAAGCGTGCCTGTTAGCTCTCCGGCAATATCCAATGTTTTATGAAAACCAAAGGTCTTTCCGGCAGCTCTTTTTTTGCTGTAACTTGCTATCAACAGATCTTTTGGCGCACTTCTTAGCGCTTTTCCAAGGCGCTCTAGTCCTTTTAGAGCCGCTACACTTTTGTAGGAGTGAGAAAATCCGATAAGAGGTTTGCTTAAGGCAGACAGTGCATATCCGCTCACAACCAAAGGTTTGACGATGCCGTATCGATCCGAGATATAGCCTGAAAGAAGCCGCAGAGCATAAGAGACAAAAGTAGCGACTGCTACGATAATGCCAAGCTTGTCTACTCCCTCATGAAGGATTACTACTACAAAAATTGGTAAAATGGGATTGATCATAGCTGTAGCCATATCAGTAAAAAAACTGACCCAGCCAAGAACCACAACATTTTTGTCTATTTTGTGGACATTGGACCTTGAAGATTGGATATTTGAATTTTTATTCATTTTTTACCAATTCCAAATTCCTAAATCTGCGGTATTTCATCAAGACTCTTTGGCAAACCTTTGCCATCCAAAGAGATCACGCCAATGGCAGGAAGCCCAAGTTTTAACAAAGGATTTGGCTTGATTGGTTTTAGATGTACAGCATAGACCCTTTGGATTCGATCACTTCGTACAGCTACCTCTTTTGGGGTAAATTCCGCTTTTTGCGCAATTCTCACTACCTCAGCCGGAATCGGTTTGTTGGGATAGGCGTCCAAAAAAATCACTGCTTTATCGTGCAGTTTTATTTTGCCATTGGAGATTGTATCCACATAGATTTTTAGATAGAGCGTTTTTGGATCGATAAGGGTGGCTACCGGCATTCCAGCACCCAACACTTCACCGGCATTTGCTATTTTTTCGACTACATATCCATCAAGGGAGCTTTTGATGGTAAGCTCATTTATAACTGCTTCAATCTGCGCCTTTTGCGCCTGCAAAGCAGCGATCGCCTTTTTCAACGCCTCGATTCCATCCTCAATGGCCTGTAGACTCCTTTGCGCCGCTTTTGCATCTTCCACATCCCGTCTGGCAATGGCAATCGCTTCTTGGAGCTGATCCTTTTTGGCCAAAAGTGCTTTTAGGCGGTTTTTATCCGTTTTGTATTTTAAAGTAATCTCTTCAAGTTTATGTTTTTGGAGCAGTTTTTTACGATAGAGATCTTGAATACGAAGGAAATCCCGTCTATCTTGTGCCACCACCTCTTTTTGGGACGAAATGGCGCTTAATAGTTCTTGAAGAACTTTTTGTTTTGCTTCATATGCAGATTTAGCCTTTTGCAGTATATTGGGAATTTTCGTCTTCTCAACGGCAAACTCATTCTCTTTTGCTCTCAGCTCTTTTTGTTTGGCTTCTATCTGCTTTTGGAGTGCTTCTTTTTGTTTTTCATACTCAATGCTGCCTAAAACAGCTACAACATCTCCTTTTTTTATTCTATCACCATCATCAAAAAATATCTTTTGCACTCGTCCCGGATATTTGGTGTTGAGATTGACAAGGTCCCCGTCAAATCTTCCAACTCCTTCAATAAGGTTTGGCGGAAGCTCTTTTGGGTGGAGTTTGATATAGATAAGCGCTGAAGCAATGACAAAAAGAGCCAATGCAAAAAAGCCGATCCAATATTTTTGTACTATTTTCATGCAATATCCTTTAAAACCTCTTTTGCTTTTTTTCGACCTATCTCTATAATCTCATATGCTTTATGAAAATCGAGTGTTCCTCCTATATTCTGTGGAATCTCTATTAAAATATCGGGAGGATATCCGCCTATGCGGTAATTGAGCAGCGTTTTTTGCATTGTCTCTATGGTCATATCCATAATATCGAAAAGATGATACTCTTTTTGTCGATCTGCAAAGAGTGAGCGAGCTTTTTCTATTGCCTCATTTACCAAACCTTCAAGTTCAGACTCTTTTTGCTCGACTTTTTTGGGAACCTTTATTTTTATATCTTTTTCTTCCCCAAGAAGCGATATGGCGATGGTCAAATCAGCCGGTGTAGCCATTGTAGGAGCTACGGGTAGAGGATTGAGGACTCCGCCGTCGACCAACAGCATTTCATCTTGTTCTATGGGAGTAAAAAAGGATGGAATCGAAATAGAAGCTCTGATGGCTTCCAAAAGATCGCCCTTTTGAAACCAGACTTCTCTATTTTTATTCAAATCTGTGGCTACGGCCGTATAAGTGACAGGAAGTTCTTCGATTTTGATATCTCCCAAAATTTGACGAAGCTTTTTCATAACCCTTTCTCCTCCAACAAGCCCTCGCTTGTCAAAGGAAAAATCGAGCAGTTTCATCACTTCAAATGCGCTCAGTCCCAAAACCCACTTTTTATATTCATCCAGTTTCCCAGCAGCCCAAAGACCTCCAATAAGTGCACCCATAGATGCCCCGCTGATAGCTATGATTTCAAAATGCTTTTGTAGTTCTTCGATAGCTCCTATATGGGCATATCCTCTTGCACCTCCGCTTCCAAGTACCAAGGCTATCTTTTTCATTGTTGCACACCCTGTAAAAAAAGTTCTACAACCTGTTTTGGGTCAAGTTCGTCTCCTTGAACAATCCAATATTCCACATAACCATTGGTATAGGAGTTAAACAGATATGCAATTTTTAAAAAATTCTTCTCTTTCAAAGGATGCTTTGTATGGAGTCTTTCAAACCATGAAGCAAGGAGTTTGTGAATAGGTTCTATCAGCATATACTGTTTTTTACCCATTTTCAAAAAGAAGAGAGGATCTCCCATCAAGGGATCTTCTATTGCTCTTCTTTTTTGTCTGAAAACTTCAAATTTAAGATTGACATAGTGTTGGAGACAAAAAAAGGGGTCGTTTATGTTCTTTGTCTGGTTTCGTAGCATCCTATAAAATTTTTGTATCTCGAACTCTATATAGGCTAATAGAAGATCCTCTTTTGAAGCAAAAATCTTATAGAGAGCCCCTACGGATATACCAAGATACTTGGCTATATCTTGCATTTTAAGATTTGCAAATCCCTGTTGCTCAAAAAGATTTGAAACCGCTTCAAGTAGGATCTCTTTTTTTGTCTCTACAATTTTCTGTTTTATGAGCTCTTTCATATGCACCTCTTGTTCCTAGCCATTATAACTCAGCACATCTTAATGAAAAATTATATATCATTTTTGTGAATCTCGTTCACAAAGGGAAGGTATGAGCAAGAAAATTGGCTCAATTATTATCATTTTGCTTGTTATTGTTTTTGGTTGGTTTGGATTTGATTATCTGCATTTTAGAAAAATCAATGCTGTCAGTGATGCAGCGTTTATCAAAAGTGATGAACTTGTGATGCTTGGTTTTAAAGTTGGTGGAAAAGTCATACAAATGAATAAAAATGAGCACGATATAGTTAAAAAAGGTGAACTTTTAGCTGTAATTGATGATAAGGACTTTTTAAAAGCAAAGCAGAAGCTTCAAAATAAAAAGAATGCTTTACAAAAAAAGATAGAGGCGTTGCAACTAAAGAAAAAAAGGCTTCAAAAAAATCTTGTTTTACAAAGCAAGATTGCTACTCAAGAAATTGTAGCTTTGCAAAAAGAGATTGAAGCCAAAAAAGCACAGTTGGCAGCATTTGGTGCAAAGCTAAAAAAGATACAAAAAGATGAAAAGCGCTTTAAAACTCTCCTTCAAAAAAGACTCATTGCAAAAGATCGCTATGAAAGAGTCCAGACGCAAAAAGTAGCGATGCAAAAAGAGCTTCAAGCGATGCAAAAAGGGATAGCTGCTCTTTTAATAAAACGAAAAGAGTTAAAAGAGAGAGCCAAAATAGCAAAAAATCAAGAAAAATCTATTTTTGAGCTAAAAAAAGAGATTGAATCGCTTCAAAAAGAAAAAGATGCTTTAAAAAGTGCAATTGATGAGATAGAGCTAAAAATATCTTACACAAAACTCTATGCTCCTTTTGATGGAGTAGTTGCCAAAAAGTTTTTCGACGCACCAAAGGTGATTAAAAAAGGTAGCCCCGTTTATGCCATAACAAATCCGAAGAAGCTCTACTGTGAAGTGTTGCTCTCAGAAAAAAAGATGCACGGGGTAAAACCGGGAAACAGCGTAAAAATTGAGGTAGATGCAATTCCTGATAGAGTTTACACTGGAGTGGTGGAGTCTATCGCACCGACATCTGCAGCCACTTTTAGCCTCGTACCTCGCGATATAGCAAGCGGAGAATTCACTAAGCTCGACCAGCGCTTCAAAGTGCGCATAAAGTTGGATAATATCGAAGGACTTCGTGCAGGTATGGGCGCCACTGTGGCAATCGAGAGGAGATAGCATGGCAATACCAGCTGAAGATGCCATCTTGGATGAGGGAAAAAAGCCCTGGAATATAACTTCCGCAGAACGCGCCATATACTCTGTTATTGTTATGGCAGGTGCTTTTATGGCAATATTAGATACGACTGTAGTAGATGTCATAGTTCCCAAACTTACCGGTCCTCTTGCTACTGATCTGTATGGTGTGCAATGGATCATCACAAGCTACATGATAGCTGCTGCAATTGGCTTACTTATTACTGAGTGGCTTATCAAAAATTTTGGCTCCAAAAAGATCTTTTTGGCAGGCGTGGCTCTCTTTACAGTTGCTTCCTTTGCTTGCGGTATCTCCAATGCACTTGAAGAGATGATTCTTTTTCGGGTATTGCAAGGAGTTGGCGAAGCCTTTATTATGGTAACAAGCCATATTATGATCTTTAGCTATTTTCCGCCGCATCAAAAGGGCTTGGCGATGGGGATTTTTGCTCTTGGAGTCAGTTTTGCACCATCGTTGGGTCCTACGATTGGTGGGTATTTGACAGAATTTTATAATTGGAGGATGGTCTTTTTTATCAATGTGCCGGTAGGTATTTTGCTCTTCATCTCAGGAGCTATCTTTTTGCCAAAAGAGAAGCTTTTTGAAAAACTAAGATTTAATTTTGTTAGTTTTATTCTGCTGAGCTTTGCTACGGTTTCTTTGCTAATAATGCTTTCAAAAGGGCAGCAGTACGGATGGTTTAGCAGCTCTTTGATAGGTTTGCTTCTTGTATGTACGATTATTGGATTTTTGCTCTATGCATTGAGTGAAATCAATTCAAAATATCAGCTTATCGATTTTTCGCTCTTTAAAAATTTTGACTTTTTTAATGGAATGATGATCTACTTTTTTATTCTTGGCTTTTCGATGTATCAATATTTTTATTTGCTACCTGTTTACTATGAGCGCATCAAAATGCTTCCTACACTAAACGCCGGAATTGCCGTTTTTGCCTTTGCGGTGTTTATCGGGATCTTTTCGCCAATTGCCGGGATTTTGTCCGACAAAATTGGGGCAAAAAAGGCGGTTGCCATTGCGGCATTTTTTTATGTTGTAACTTCCATCATTCTTTTGCCAAAGCTCAACTACTATACGCCAATGCATCAAGCAATGCTTCTAACAATTCCTTTTGGTATAGGAATGGGGCTCTTTTTTGCACCGGTTACGGTTATGGTGCTTCAAAGTGCGCCCCAAAACAAAGGGGAGCTTGCCATAGTGCTCATGGACTATTTTCGTTTTGTAGGCGGAAGCTTTGGCACGGCTTTGGCTACAAACAATATGGAGTATTTTAAAAATATGCACTTTTTGCGGATGAATGAACTGCAAAATTATGAGTATGTTCACAATTTTCTTCACAATATACAAAATCTGCTTGGTATGAGTTGGAATCAAGTCAAAATCATTTTTGGAAATTATGAAGAGTTTATGAGCTTTAACTATGGATTTTACAATACCTTTATGCACGCAGGATACTGGGGTATACTTGGGGTACTTTTTGTGGTGTTGCTGTTTATTAAAATACCAAAGGGGAATAGATGAAAAAAATAGTACTGCTTGCATCCGCTTTGTCTCTTTTTGCGCAAAGCTATTTGCAGATTATAAAAAGTGTTGATAATTCACTTCTTTTAAAACAGGCTCAAAAAATGACACAAGCATCAAAGAATATGGTAGAGGCTGCTAAAGGGAAAGCTTTGCCATCGCTTGATCTGAGTTTGCAAGGAGTCCATCTTAAAGATACCCCCACAATGTATCTGCATATGCCTCTGACTCCCGTAATGGGAGTTCCAATGGGTAAAAAGGAGCAGTGGCAAGGAGAGCTGAGGCTTACATATCCACTCTTTAGCGGTTTTGCTATTACCGCTTCAATCGATAAAGCAAAACTGGAGTATGAAAAAGCAAAACTGAAAAAAAAGGATCTAAAAAGAAATCTTTACATGCAAACGACGATACTTTATAGCTCTATTTTTGCTCTAAATCAAAAACAAAAAGCACTTCAAAAGGCAAAGGAGGCAATAGAGCTTGCCTACAAAAAGGCAAAAGGCTTTTATGATAATGGTCTGTTAGCTCCTAGTGAATTGTACAATCTTGAAGCTAAAAAGTATGAGATAGAGGCTGCATTAACAGAAGTAAAAAGCCAAGTAGATACTCTTTTCAATAAGCTTTCTTATCTTCTAGATACGAAAATAACTTCTATTGATGGTGTTGTAGCGTTTCCTGAGCCAAACGAAGAGACAATATTACAGACTGCATTGCACCAAAGAGAGGATCTGTTGGCGTTACAAAAATCACTGCACATCGATGAAAAAGATATCGTTTTGGCAAAAAGCAGATTTTATCCAAATGTTGCTTTGATAGCGGCACTCAAAAAACATGGAGACAGCCTTGCTCTTAATGGTGATGGCTATACCAACGCAGATCAAAGTTATGCGGGAGTAGCTTTGCAGTGGAATCTTTTTGCTGGAGGAAGTGATAAAAATAGCGTTGAAGTAGCAAAAATAAAAAAAGCAGCTACTGCTTTGCAAATAGTCCAGTATCAAAAACAGATCATAACAAATGTTAAAAATGCTTTTGTCAAACTCAAGGCTTTAAAAAAGAAGCTTAGAAGCGCTCAAGCAAGAGTCAAAGCTCAAGAAGAGTATTACAGACTCACGCAAGGACGATTTGACAATCAGCTTGCCAGTGCGGATGAGCTTGGTCGCTCTATCGCAGATTTATCGGCAGCCCGGGCACAAAAAGAGGCTATAAAAGCAAAAATTTTTGATCAAAAAGTCTATATCTATCTACTTGGGGGAGTTAAAAAATTTGAAAGTTTTGTAATGAAATAGTTATTGGAAAAGAGGTGGTCTATTGATGATTATTTGATGCTGTTTGTGTTAAAAGGTTGAAAATACCTACTCTTTGCTCACGTCCTGTCAAGACGTAGTAGAGTTCATAATAGTTATTCAAAATGTATTCAAAATCCGATTTTGCCTCTTCGTCACATGCTACCAGCAAAGAACAGCCTATTTTGACCTCTACGTCGTCTGAAGGAACCAGGATCGTCTCTTTGTGCTCTTCCTCCTCATAATGGTAGAGCAAAAAGAGTATTTTGTTTTTCACTCTGTAATCTCTTCTGGATCGTCTAAGAACATCTAAAGTGATTTTTTGGCCTTGCTGTATAAAATTACAGAGTGCGTATGCGTTTTCTTCAGTGATCTGGATCTCAAAAAGGATAGGATTTTTTCCTATTGTTGCGCTCAATTTTCCTACAACGTTCATAGCCCACAGATTATCTTTTCTGTGGATGAGTCGGATGAATCGATTGGCTAAAGGTTTTGCAATGAAATTGTAGGTATATTTGGCCAAAATACGTTCAAGAATGTAGATTTTGTCGATTCGTGCCGATTTAAAGATACTGATATCTTCAAGAGAGTTCTCTCTGGCTATCGTATAGATTCCCGGATTGAGTTTTTTTGCAGTTGATAAAATGGTGAGATTGATCATATCATCTTTTGTTGCAGCAATAATACACGAAGCCGACTGTATTCCCGCATCAAGCAGTATCTTGATATCCTCTGCATCACCATATATGGCGCTTTGCTTCATCTTTTTATATTCACTCGATTTGATGTCGATGAAGACATACTCGATACCGGCTCTTTGCAACCCTTCGGCCAACGCTTTTCCCATACGACCGGCCCCGCAGATGATATATTTTCCTTTTGGCAAAAATTCTCTTTTGCGGATGCGTAAAATATGACCGAAAATCCACATCTCCAAAAGCCAGATATAGGGGGCGGTGATTTCAAAATAGAGTCTGTCAGAGATGATTTTAAAAGGATTTTCTATATGACGGATTCCGATATTTCGGAGGTGCTCTGTGTTTTCTTTGGTGGTAGATTTGACAATGATATCGATCTTTTTATTGAGAAGCCGGCACATAAGAGCAATTTTGGCGTTTTTGATATCATCTTCAAAAAGTACCACGACCGCTTTACAGTTTTTTTGGTGTATGCCTGCAAGTTTAAGAGTTTGTGGTTTTGTGGTGTCTGCGCTGATGGCCGGGACTTCCGGGATGAAGTTTTCAAGTTCTATTTCTTCTATTTTACTCTCATCCTTGTCCACAACGACGATCCGAATACCTTCTTGACTAAGCCTTTGAATGATCTCTTTTGTAACATTGTTGTAACCAAGGACGATGATGAAGGGCTCGGTTAGTTTAGCAACTTTAGATCGAAATCTGGCGATTGCCAGTTCTCGTGCCAGTTTTTTGTCCTGAATAAGCGCGATGATATTACCGATACCATAAAACCATCCGATAACAGTTAAATAGATGCAAAAACTGACCCAAAGTCGTTGCGGATAGGTAAATGTATAGGGTGCTTCACCAAAGCCGATAGTGGTAGCCATGTAGCTGACAAAGTAGAATGCATCAAAGAAACTCATATGGTATGGACGACCTTGGTCGTCAACACCGGGAATGAGTGTAAGCCCGATGATGGAGATGGCAAATGTGAGTATGATAACAAGCAGAGGAATCCTCATCCTGTGGATGATGATCCATGCACTGTTGCTTTCCATGATTACCTTTTGGATTTGAGTGTATCGCCTACAAACAGTAAAACAGAGACGATATTGGCAAGAAGCGCTCCACCGCTCATGGAAATGATAGCGACAGTAGATTCGGTATTGAGACCCCCTAGAACATAGACTGCCAATGCCCACACGCTGGCTGCTCCAATAAGTTGTATATCTGCAACAAGGCTTGTTGCAAGCAAAACGGAGCCGAGTTGCGTCTTATCGCCCAGTTTCAAAATAGTTGCGATGAGGTTGACTATAATCGCTGCAAAAAGCTCATATTTGCTATGAAATTCAATATCGGCAGGGTTGCCGTAAAAAAATCCGAAATTTGTCGTCATTGCCAAAATGAAAAAGAATCCTGACAGCACTTTTTGTAGATTCATCGCACTCCTTTTGAGATAAGTGTAAAATGTTATAACTTAACATCTCATTAAAGGTTGCATGATGAAAAAGAGTGCCGGTATCTTGCCATATAAAACGGAAAATGGGGAGCTGTATGTCTATTTGGGACATCTTGGAGGCCCTTTTTGGAAGAGAAAGAGAAGAAGCTGGGGGATTATCAAAGGGGAGGTGGAAGAGGGGGAAAATGATTTGGAGGCAGCAAAGCGGGAGTTTTTCGAAGAGACTGGCAAGCGGTTGGATGGAGAATTTTTGGATCTTGGAGAGACGAAAACCTCTAATAAGATCTTGCATATTTTTGCTCTGCAGACAGACCTGGATACCGATATTCGATCCAATATGGTTCATATGGAGTATAAAGGAAGGATATTGGAGTTTCCGGAGATTGATGCAGCCAAATGGTTCACGATTGAAGAAGCGAAAGAGGTGATTCTTGAGGCACAAAAAGTTTTTTTGGAAAGACTTCAGCAGTTAGTGTGAAGGTTTCAAAGAGATGATGAATTTGTTGTGATTATCTTCATAGTGGTATTGAAGTGTATATCCATGGAGTTTCAAAATATTGTCCACTAGATACAGCCCAAGCCCAAAACCGCTTCTTTTCCCCTCTTTATTGAAAGCCTCGATATAGAAAGAGAGTTCTTTTTGTAAAGGTTTGCCTCTATTTTGAACGATCAATGCATCTTGAGTTAGGACGATTGTCGCTTTTGCGTCCAATGAGTATTTCAGTGCATTATCGATAAGGTTTTTGACTGCAATGGCTAAGAGTTTGTAATCTGCTTTTATTGTCGGATTTTGCTTTTCGATAATTTCAATATCCTGTTTGTCGAACATACCGATATGGATCGCTTCCTCGACGATATCTTTGAGCGTAATGGTTTCAAGGCTCGGTTTGATTTTTGAGTTCACCGCTTCCAAAGCTGCCAGCTCGTTGATGAGAGAATTGAGTTTTTCAAAAATCTGTATGAGTCGCTTTTTCTGTTTCTCGTCCTCTACCATCTCTGCTTGGATACGTCCTTTCGCAATTGGGGTTTTGAGTTCATGCATAATATTTCTCAAAAGCAGTTTTCTTGAATTTTGAATCGCTTTTAAGGAGTCTGCAGCGTTTTGTAAGGCGTTGGCCACCTCATTGATCTCTTTGAATCCTTCCACATTGAGATCGATATCGAGATCGCCTTTTGAGAAGCGCTGTAACTCTTTTGTGATGCTTTTGAGAGGTCGCAGTTTCAAGATGATAAGAATATACAAGATCAAAAGCAAAATAAGTGTTACTGCAAAGATCGCCGTATAGAGAATACGGCTTTGCTGGATATCCATGGAAATATCTTTGAGAAGAAGCATGTTTCCATAACTTTGAACCCAGATATAGTAATCACCTTTATATTTGAGGATAATGACCTCACCAACAGGATATTTTGTTCGTTTGATTATAGTGGAGTGCTTGGCGATTTTGACAATCTCTTTGGGATGGGTTATGGGTACAAATTCCAATTTTTGCAGCTCTTGTATGAGTTTATTGTAATCGACCGAGCTGAGTTGCCAAAGGAGGGATTGGGAGACAAATTCGAATCGTTTTTGATATCGGTTTTGAGCGCTCTCCTTGAGATGTTGCAAAGATAGCCAGTAGGCTCCTCCCACAGCTACGAAACCAAGTAAAAAAATGAGAGTGATCCATAAAAAGATGGAACTTTTTTTCATGGAGTAAACTTATATCCCACACCACGGACAGATTGGATATGTTTGGGTTGCTTTGGATTTTCCCCCAGTTTGTGGCGTATACGACTGATAATGACATCCACTGTTTTATCAGATGCATTTTCGCTCAGGTGTTCACAGTTGTAAAGGAGATCTTCTCTTGATATTGGTTGATTGGGACGTTCTATGAGATAGGATAATATCTCAAATTCTGCAGGTGTAAGCTGAAGAGGTTTTCCATGAAAATGGATCTCTCGTCTATTGGGGTAGAGAGTAAAACTCTGCTCTTTTGTTTGGGGTTTTGCACGTCTTCTCAAAATTGCTTTGAGTCTTGCCTCCAGCTCTTTTGGATCATAGGGTTTGGGAAGATAATCGTCCGCTCCAAGCTCCAAACCGATCACTTTATCACTGAGATCGCTTCGCGCACTGCTTATGATGATGGGTATGTCACTAAATTCACGCAACTTTTTTAAAATCTCAAGTCCATCCATACCGGGAAGGGTAAGGTCAAGTATCAAAGCATCATACGTGTTGTTGAGATGCAGTGCAGAAAGTGCGATGAAGGGATCTTCGTAGTTTTCTACTTCGATCCCGTATCGCTCAAGAAATTCGCTCAGGATTTCGGCAAGCTCTACATCATCTTCTATCATCGCTACTTTCATACAACTCCTTATCGAAGCACGAGAATCAGAGGTATTCCTTGTCTTTTAACAAATATTTTTTTCGGACCTTTATATTTTTTGAAAGCGTGTTTGAGATCCTCGACATTTTTGATGTTCATATCTTCAACACCGATTATAACATCTCCCGGTTTGATACCCGCTTTTTCTGCAGCTGACTTCTCTTTGACATTGGAGACAAAAACCCCTTCTACATTTTGTGGGATGTTGTACATTCTTCGAATCTGGTCGTTGAGCGTTTGTACCTCCAAACCTTTGAGTGTCTCTTCCGCTGCAGAACTATTGGTTCCTGGACGCTCGCCGAGTTTGACTTTTGTGGTATAGAGCTTTTTGTTTCGTTCATATTTTATCGTTACCTCTTTTCCTGGAGGATACGACCCTATAATCGTTTTGAGTTTATTGGAATCCTCAATCTTTTCTCCATTGACTTCAATGATGAGATCGCCTCGTTTGAGACCCGCTTTTTGGGCTGCACTATCTTTTGTCACATCGACAATAACCGCACCATATTGGTGCTTGTAAACATCTTTGAGATCGCCTTTGAGATCTTCGATCATGACACCGAGATAGCCTCGTTCAATTTTGCCTTTTTCGATCAGTTTTTTCACGACATTTTTCATCATATTGGATGGTATCGCAAAACCTATACCGTTGTTTCCACCGCTTCTTGTGATAATGGCGCTGTTGATACCTATTAGAGCTCCACGGCTGTCTACCAAAGCGCCACCGCTGTTGCCCGGATTGATAGCAGCGTCTGTTTGAATAAAGTTTTCGTACGTGTTGATACCGACATTGTTTCGGTTTGTGGCACTGACAATTCCCTGTGTGACGGTCTCACCGATACCAAAAGGGTTTCCAATAGCAAAGACGATATCTCCTGGTTTGATTTTTGATGAATCAGCAATTTTAATCGCTTTGAGACCTTTTTTGTCGATTTTGATAACAGCAATATCTGTTAAAGAGTCTTTTCCAATCACTTTCGCTTTGTATTCCGTGTCGTCTCCTGGAAGGGTGACAGTGATCTCGTCGGCATTGTTTATCACATGGTTGTTGGTAACGATATAACCGTCGCTGCTGATGATAACGCCACTTCCAAGGCTTCTTTGGATTCTGCTTCTAGGGACCTGATTGCGAAACATTGGACCAAAGAACTGTTTGAAAAAAGGGTCATTGAAAAATGGCATCTGACTCATAGCAGGCATCTTGATGCGTTTCTTCGTTGAGATGTTGACCACGCTCTCTTTGGCATCCTTAATAGCATCATAAAAGGAAAGGACGACATTGTTACCTTTTCCTGGCATGACTCGTTGAACGTTGTTTGGCGCTTCATTGAAATGAATAGTTGCGGCACTCAGCATCAATGCTGTTGCTACAGATAGAAAAACGGCTTTTTTCATTTTTCCTCCTCGATATTTAATTTGTGAAATGATAAGATATGATGGCAAACAAAAAGTAACAAATATTAAACAGAAGGTAAACATGAATAGAGATTTACAAAATAAGATTTTGGAAGCAGGCGCGATTTTAAAAGAGGGCTATTTTGGCAAAAAAGAGGTGCATAAAAAAGGTAGTGTGGATCTTGTCACACAGTATGACACAAAAATAGAAAATTTTTTAAAAGAGAAAATGCAAATAATCTATCCAGGTGTGGAAATTGTAGGAGAAGAGAGTTTCGAGGGGGAAATACCCAATGATGGGATTTATATCGATCCCATCGATGGAACCACAAACTTTGTTCACTCCATCGCCTATACCTGTATCTCTGTCGGTGTTTGGCAAGAGGGAGAGCCTTTGGAAGCAGTGATTTATAATCCGATACTCAATGAGTTGTTTTATGCCAAAAAAGGTGCAGGTGCATATTTAAATGATCAAAAGATAGCAGTTAACGACACTGAAAATTTGATAGATGCCCTTTTGGCTACGGGGTTTCCTTACACGAAAGTGCAGATGGGAAAAGATTATCGCTTTGTAATTGAGAGTATGCAAAAGATTCTTCCAAAAACAAGAGATATTAGGCGTCTAGGAAGTGCGGCGATCGATCTCGCCTATGTGGCGTGTGGCAGATTTGCCGGGTTTTATGAAGTGAATCTCAAGCCTTGGGATGTGGCTGCCGGGATTTTGCTTGTGCAGGAAGCTGGGGGTATTGTGACAAATCACTTGGGAGAGCCCTATAAATTTGGGGATATTATCGTAGCTTCCAATGGAAAGATCCATGAAGAGTTACTCAAAAATCTGGGAGCATATAATTAATTGGGTCTATCGCCAAAAATCTCTATAAGTACGATTGAAACAACAAGAATGACAAAAAACCATTCTGGAGTATTTTGAAGATATTCGACAACGGCATTCATGGTTACAAGACTACTCTTTTGAGCTTTTTGACGATAAGATAGGAGGTGACTGAGCGAACCCCTTTGGTGTGTAGTGTCGTATTTATAATGTCTTCGGCCTCTTTTTCGGAGTGAACTTTTCCGTACAATTCAACGTTTTGATTGTGAACTACAATAAGAAGGGAGTTGAATGAAACATTTTTTGCTCTTAGTAGTCTGTACTGGATTTGGGCTTTGATCAAAAAATCGTTTCTTTTTTCGACTTTGGCTCCGTTTTGAACCTGTTTATAGTAAAGTTGGAAACTAGATTGCTCTTCCGGAGTTGCAGGTTGTCTGTTTTGTGTAAAATCTTTTATAGTGGAAGCAGATTTCTCCATAAGAATCATAAGGTTTTGTAGTGCTTTTTCTACCTCATCCTCTGTTTGAGCCTGTAGATGAAAAGTAAACAGAGGAATAAGAAGCAATCTACTTGCCCAATGCATCTTTAGCCCCTTTAATGGCGTTTTCGATAGTCTCTTTCGCTTTCGAAAAGGCTCTTAAACCAAGTTTTTTTGCTTCTTGGACATCCAGTTTTACAGATGGTATGTGGGTGAGATCCTCAAAACGTGATTTAAGAAGATTGGCAGCTATTTCTGCTTCATTTTTGATTTTTTCTATCAAAGTTTCACTGTTTTTGGCAATTATTTCGATCTTTTCTTTGATACCCGGTTCACTCTGGTTTGCTACTTTATGAATAGTCTGCATATAGATTTCATCCATATGGGGTAAATTTTCAATGATAGATGCATAGTTTTCTATAATCAGTGTACGCGCTTCGTCGGGTGTATATTGAATTGTTTGGTAGAATTTTTTGATACTGAGACGAATTCCCTTTTTTACCCCAAGAATTGTTCCTCTTAAAATCTCATCTGCATAGTTGATGCTGGCTTCGGACAAATTGGCGGCAACTTGCAAGATCGTTTGGCTGACATCTTGTATATGTCGTGTATCTACGTTGATATCGATCGTCTGATGGGCAAGATCTTTGGTGATTTCAAAGACTGTTTCTTCTACATTCTGAGCCTTTTCCAAAGCCGTGATGATGGCAGCTTCTGTAGTTTCGGCAAGGATCCCCAAAAGTTCCAGTGATTTGAGTTTGTACTCGTCTAAGATCTTTTGGGCTTCTGTGCGCTGATCTTTGGGAAGGGAGGCGATAGCTTTTTCAAGAATCTCAAATGTTTCGATAAGTTCGGATTTCAGTTCGCTTTTTTCTGCTTCGATTTCACTGCGAAGCTTGTCGATTTGCTGAAGAAGGTCATGGATCTTTTGGGTTCTGGGTCTTTTTTTCTCTTCGATTGTTTTACGAATCGTTTCAATGGGATTTGGGCCTAGTTGCATAGTCCAACCTTGTGTGAAGTTGGACTATTATAGCAAATTATCGTCTATGGGCGTTACGGCCTCTTCGGTTGCCTCGATATCCTCTATTGTTGCGTCCGCCGCTTCTTTGGGGTCTGGAAAGTTCTCTTTTTGCCTGTTCAAGCATCTTTTCGATCTCTTTGAGACTTTTGCCGATTCTTTCGTTCCCACTGACAGTATCGTTTTTGATAACCATGGAAGCCAGTTTGAGTGCAGCTGTGGAGATATCTATTTGTGATTCGAGAAGTTCAACAAGTTCTATCGCTTCTTTGGATACTTCTTGAGAAAGAATCATATCCAGCATCGATTTTTGCTTTTCGTTTTTTACTTCCGCAGAGGTTGGAATCTCTTTATTGATTAAAGAGCTTCCAACCTCTTTTTGGATGCGTAAAAGTTGCTTAAATTCATGAGGAGTTACTAAACTGATCGCTATTCCTTCTTTTCCGGCTCTTCCCGTTCGTCCGATTCTATGAACATAGCTTTCAGGGTCAAAAGGAATATGGTAGTTAAAAACATGGCTGACATCGCTAATGTCTAGTCCTCTCGCGGCTACATCTGTGGCGATTAAAATTTCAATTTGACCTCGTTTAAACGCTTTGATGGTCTCTTCTCTTTGACGCTGCTGCATATCGCCGTGCAGTCCTTTTGCGCTGTAGCCTTGTGCTTCAAGAAATTGTGCAAGGCGATCTACTTCTATTTTCATACGGCAAAAGATGATTGATTTTGTTGGGTTTTTATAGTCGAGTAAACGAATAAGTGCTTCGTCTCTTTCATGCTCATCTACAACATAGTAAAACTGTTTGATATTTACATTTGTTACCTCTTTTTTTGTGATAGAGATAAACTCGGGTGAGTGGAGAATCTGTTGAGCCAACTCTTTGATGGCCTGTGGCATTGTTGCACTAAACAAAAGAGTTTGTCTATTGGTCGGAAGATAGTTAAAAATGGCTTTTATATCGTCTAAAAAGCCCATATCAAGCATCTCATCCGCTTCGTCCAAAACGACAAATTTTGGATTGAGTTCGATTTTGCCGCTTTTTAAAAGATCCAATAGTCTTCCAGGAGTAGCCACAACCACTGCTGCATTGGCTATATGATTGAGCTGTCTTGAATAGGAGCTTCCTCCATAGACTGTGGCTGTTTTGATGCCAAGATATTTTCCAAGGCGAAAAATCTCGTCGCTAACCTGAGTAGCTAACTCTCTCGTTGGAACGATCACAAGGGCTTCTACTTCGCCATCGAGCTCTAACATATTTAAAATTGGAAGCGCAAAAGCAGCCGTTTTACCGGTACCTGTGTGGGCTTGGCCCACCATATCTTTTCCAGCTAATACGACAGGAATCGCCTCTTTTTGGATAGGACTTGGCTCTTTGAAGCCAGCTTGATCTATCGCTTTCATTATTTGGGGTTTCAGATTGAAATCAGTAAAAGTCATTATGCCTCTTTAAAAAATATTAACCTTCAATGAGCGAATCACAGACGATTCAATCAAAGGTCACTTCTAAGTTTTTTAGGGATTGTAGAGGTGATAAGGGGATCGAATCGTAAATAGTCGCCTATCAAAGGCTTGGAGCGTATTGTAGCTGTTTATCCTTAAAATCAAATTAATATTTAATATAAATAAAAAGAGAGTTTTGAGCAAAGCTTATTCAAAGCTGCTGATTGATTGCTGACTAAACTGGCTCTTTTAAATTTCTCAAACTCTTCCAAAGAGTATTCAAATTTAATTGCGAATATTAGTGCACTCTATTATCTAATATGATAACAATCATCAAAAAATAAAAAAATACAAAAAAATAAGATCTACTATGTAAAAATAAAGATTTTGATAATTATTATTAGTATAATATCAGCTCCAACAAAATACTTTAAAGGAGCATCAATGAAAAAAACATTAACAATAATGGCATTATTGACTATTGCTGTTTTTGGAAATACTGGAAGTCAAAATGACAAAATAGATGAGGAAATGCAAATTATGGCTGTTGAAATCGAACAGGTTAATCCTTACTGGTTTGAAGAAGAAGATAGTGCAAAATACCAAATAAAAAAAGAGGTTTTATTAAAAACAGTTCCTTATTCTTCATAATTTTTTAGCCACTGAAAAGTGGCTTTTTTATACTTCTTAATATAAAATTCTCTAATGATTTATCTTTTGAGGATTGAGTCAAAAAGGTACACCTCTTATTGAAGAAAATCCTCACATGTTTGAGGAAAATAAATACTTCCATCAAAATCATCACGAATAGACATTGATTTTTGAAAAATATCCCTTCAGATTGCCTTGTTCTCAAAAATTTAAAGAAAATACGACAATAAACTGGACTATCAGGGAAAATACAAGAACAAAAATAAAAATTATTATTTAAAATGGATATCTGCCCAATATGCAAAAGTTAGCAATCCAGACAGTTTTAGAGCAAGCCAAAATATTGGCAAATGAGTTGATCGAAGTATAAGCTTAATTGTAACTTAAGTAGCAGTAGTTTTTGTTTCTTTTTGCTATGATAAGCAAAAAAGGAGTTTTGATGAAAGAGCTTAAAGATTTTGATCAAAAAGTAAAAATTGAGTATCCAACCATTTGGCGGTATAAAGTGATTGGCGAAAATGCCAAAAAGACACGAGAAGCTATTGAAAGCGTAACAAATCGTCCAACAACGATTACCTTTTCAAAGCAGAGCAATCGTGGAAAATATCAAAGTTTCAATGCGGATATCATGGTACACTCTGAAGAGGAGAGGGAAAATATCTATCAAGAACTCAAGGCCCATAAAGATGTGAAAATGGTCCTTTGAGATAAAGGCTTAAAATGAAACAGATCCTTTTGGTCATGCTTATTGCCTTTTCGAGTCTGTTTGCCTCTTCTAAAGAGGCGACAGATGTACATGTTACGCTCAATGCATCCGCAAATATCGAGCCAGATATCTATAGTTTTGGTTTGTTTGTCTTTATGACAAACTTGAGTGAAAAAACCATCATAAACAGTTTGGGAATCGTGGATAAAACCATTCGTTCTTTAGGGCTTCGTTATGAAGGAGGAAGATATTCGCTCTATCAAAATTGCCACTGGGAAAAAGATAAAAGGGTATGTGAAGGATATAAAGGGGAGGTTGGTTATCAATTTTTTATCCAAGACCCAAAAACGCAAAATAGAGTTTTACAAGCAATAGATGAGCTAAAAAGCAGAATACATAAAGGTTTTGGATTTAGTATACGTTATCCTCATTGGGAAGTTTCACGAAGCAGACGCGAGAGTGTTATGCAAGATCTGCAGTTACGGCTTATAGACAAGGCCAAGACTTTTGGAAAAAAAGCTGGTGAAAAACTTTCGAAACAGTGTCATATTACAAGTATCGATTATACTACCAGATATTTCCCTGTGGTACGAATGCTCAAGAGCATGACCGTAAAATCAGATATCCAAGCTCCCGAACCTGCTAAGACTAAACAGCGTGTCGAGGTGAAGGCGAAAGTGAAGTATGTGTGCCGTTAGCGCACAAAATCGCCGCTTTTGCCTCCGCTCTTTCGTTCAAGCTGGATATTTTTAATCACCATCCCTTTGTCGATCGCTTTGAGCATATCATAAATGGTTAAAAGTCCGATGCTCACACCAGTCAAAGCTTCCATCTCCACGCCGGTTCTGCCTTTTAGCTTACAAGTGACCACCAGTTTAAATCCGGGAAGCTCTGGAAGCTCGTCCACGTCACAGTTGATAGAGGTTAAAAGCAGCGGATGGCACATAGGGATGAGATCCGGTGTCTTTTTGGCTCCCATGATGGCAGCTATAACGGCTGTGTGAAGAACCGCCCCTTTTTTAGTCGTTTCGTTTTTTACCGCGTCAAATGCCTCGGGGGTAACTTCGATAATTCCGCTGGCAACGGCGATGCGCTCCGTCTCATCTTTGACCCCCACATCTACCATTTTGGGACGTTTTTTTTCATCTAAATGGGTTAAATCAGAGTTCATAATCAACCACCTTCGTTTCGGTTCCTATCTCTTTGAGCCATGCCACTATTTCATCTTGGTGATAGGGATGGACTCTATATGTTTCAAGATCCTCTTTTGATTCAAATGTTGTTACAAGGGCTAGATCATAACTTCTTTGGCTTCTACTAAAATCGATACCGACTTCGATCTCTTTGAGTACGTCAATATGCTCTTTCATACCCAGAAGCTTCTCTTTGGCTTTTTTTGCTAAACTAAAATCAGGAAACTTCATAAAGACAATATGTCGAACCATTGTAATCCTTTAGGAGGTGTTATGAAAAAACTTTTACTTATTCTACCACTTTTGCTCTTTGGTGCCGATAAGCCATGTACGAAATGTAATCTCAATAAATCACAGATGAAATGTGAATACTATCTCATTCAAAAGGGAGATACGAGCAAAGCGAAAGAGTGTGTTTTTTATGCGGATTATCTCGATCAAACGAAAGTGTATGGGAAGGCCAGCTGGTATTATCTCTTGGCGTTAAAGCCTAAAAAAGCGATAGAAGCGGCAAAAAAAGCGATACAGATGGGAGAGAATTTTGCATATGAATATTTGGGAGATGCCTATTTGATTTTGGGCGATGAGGAGGCCGCTAAGAAAAGCTACCAACTCTTTAAGCAAAAAGTTGGAAACACTCACTTTTTTGTAATGCACAATTTCAAAATTTTAAGAAGGATTTATAACAATTTTGATGCTAAAAAAGCGGAAAAGATGCTACAGTAGTGGTGACCCGTGTTGGATTCGAACCAACGGCCCACTCCTTAAAAGGGAGTTGCTCTACCAACTGAGCTAACGGGTCAAGAGTCGAAATTATAGCAAAACTTTTTTGAGTTGCAAAGCTTTTTTGTATTCATCGGGATAGTTGAGATTTAAAAATCTTTCATCCTCTTGAAAGTCCACATAATGGGTATTTGCTTCTTTTAAAATAGAGTTGAGCTTAAGATTGTTTGTTTCGAGAGCATTTTCTATCTTTGATTGAATCGATTTGCGGTAGATTCCTATAAGAGGATGGGGGAAATTGGTTTTTGCGATAATGGCGTCTTTATTTGGATATTTTTTTGCTTCTTCAATCAGTTTTTCTATGATCGGTTTATCGATAAAAGGAGCATCGACACTTATGGCGAAAAACTCTTCAAGATTTTGAAAAATATCCAAAAATGCGGGAGTTGGCGCGTAAATATCGCTGCTGTCAAGAATGAGTGGAGCGGTGAAGTTGAATTTCTCGCTCTTTGAGGAGATGTAAACCTCATCAAAAAGAGGAAGCAGACGCTCAAACTGATACTGAATAAGTGGTTTGTCTCCAAATGAGAGAAGGGATTTGTCCCTTCCCATTCGTGAGCTTTTCCCGCCAGCAAATATAACGCAGATCACTTGTGGAACATCTCCTCAAACATGGACTCTTTGCCTACATTTTGATTTTCATTGTAATTGCTTGCTGCCGGTCTGATAATTGCTCCTTTTTTTGCTTTTCCTTCTATAACTTTTGCATAGGAAAATTTAGGTAAAACCTTTGTTATTTCCAGCTCTCCTATCTTTATCTCTTCACGTCCTAAAGACTCTTTTGTATAGGGATCATATATTTTTTTGCCCAGAGCATATATTTCAAATCTATCTCCCGGATGGAGGGTGTTGCCTCCCATATTAAGAATGATATGTTTACCAGAAGAGCGAACGATACGTGGCGGATAAATATTGAACATTATTTGATCAACTAAAACTTGAGCTATTTTATCTCCTGCTTTTACGGTAAGACTTTCAGCTCTTTTGGTAGGAGGCACTTCAAATGCTATATCGATAGTATCGGACCACTTGATCTGTTGTCTTGGAACATAAAGAACGCGATAGGCTATTGTGGCATAAGCCTCCTCTGTAGTCTCATCGGGACCTAATAGATAGTTGCCTTCCTTTTCATCAGTCCCAAAGTCTAATATCTGACCAATGATAAAGTAGTCTGCCCCAAGTCGCTTACCGATACGAACCAGTTCAACAGGATCCGTTCCTGGGGAGAGTAAGAAACTTTTCTCGAATTCATAATATTTACTATTTTGTCTATCCAAAATGGTAAATTTTCTTGTTTGGGTTAACTTATTGATGATCGATTGTGTAAGCCGGCGACTCAGCTCTCTTCCATCGATAGTTATTCCATGTAGCGAATAAGTTGGCTTATATTCAAAAGGGAGTACCGCCAAAGTACGGCGATTATGGGGATTGTAACCCACATCTTTATAATTGTATCTGGTAGTGCGTTTTGTTACTTCAACGATGGCTTTATAATGGTGCGGTTCAATTTCCATCACCTCAACAACTTTATAGCTATTTACTTTTCCATGTGTTATCTTTTTGATTTTGCTGCTGTAAAGATAAGCCGATTTTGATGATGTGTCTGTTTCTATGAGTTGGTCTTTGGAAAAAGCGGTTTTCGACAATCGGACTCCCTGAAGTTGTCCAAGGGCATCGACTAAGGCTTCCGTGATGGCTTCGGATCGCGTTGTTCCTTCTCCTACTCCTTGTACTACACGGGTGGAGACAACTTTGTGCGCTCCAGCCCATAGGAAACTATTCAATAGAACAAGACAAAGAAGCAATCGTTTCATATTAGAAATCCTCTACATCGTTGATGACTTTTGATTCTCTTTCAATTGTAACAGACGATTTTGTTTTGGCTTGAGTCTTTGTTGTTTTGGCAGTATTGTGTTTTTGATGAATATATCTTTTGACATTGTTGAGCTGGTTATAGTTCCATGTCACCACAGAACCCACGTATATCATACCTGTTTTAGGCTCTTTATAATCCCAGTTATAGGCCTCACTTGTTCCTTGAAGACTAAAGTTCGAGGAGGATTTGAATTTTTTGAAGTAACTATCCAATGTCTCTTTAATGTTGTCTCTTATTTTTTGACTGCTGTTGCCTGCAGCATCGACCGTAGTGATTTTCTTTGCTACCTCTTCCTCTAAAGAGGATGCATCTTGGCTTTCAATTGCTTGTATATTGGTTTTTATAAAATCACCAATATAAGATTCTGCACGCATTCTCGCTTTTCTTTTGGCCAGATCGATCTTTTTGAGATAGCGCGATGGGGAGGTGACTTTTTGCGAGACAGACCACATACCATAAGAGATGAGCAGCGGTCGGCCCTGTTCATCATAGCTGTATCGTAGTCCTATTTCATTGAGATAATCCTCTTTTGCCTTCGGAAGAAGATCGCTTAACATATGTGGTTTTCCGCGAACTTGCGTTGGTCGCTGTCGAGCGATATCTTTGGCAAACTGGATTGTTTTAGGTGATGTTATAGCAATGATAGCAACTTTTGTCGCTTTTCCTACCGGTGTAATTATAGTACCTATTTTTACTTGATATGGCACGAGTCCTTCCATACTGCTAAATGCTTTTTTGACAATTTGAGAGCTCAATTTATCTTTAAAAAGCGTCTTTTGTTGCTCAACGGTCATTTTTTGTAGTTGTTGAGGAGGAACGCCCAATTTTTCTAACTCTTTGTCAAGTTTTTTGTCGATAACATCCAAGGCCTTGTTGAAAATGGTAGCGATTTTTCCCTGCTGAGCCATTTTTTGGGCTTCCGGTAAAGGAGGAAATTGATCAGCGTTCGTAGAGTCGTTTTCTACGATTTCTGCAAGTCTTTGAACAGTCTCTCGTCCAAATGTCTGGAGGATAAAGTCAGATTGCAGATTGAGCATCGCCTTTTCATAAGCTAGAACCAACTCTTTTACATAGGCTGGATCAAGGGGTGTTACATTGATTGTAGCCTCACCATAGTAAAATGTTCTTCCATGATCATCTGTTTGACCAAAATTGCCATGTGCTTTGATAAAATCGTTTTTCCAGCTCTCTATATCTGTGGCATAGAGGAAACTTATACAAACGATCAATAGTGTTACCAGTTTTTTCATTCTTACTCCTTTTATTCAATTTTACCATGGTGCAGCTTTGCTGCTGCCGGCTTTACTGATAACCTCTTCACCTTCCCAGAAAGCGAGTCCGCTTGTAACATCTGTAAGGCTCATCTGGATATAGTAATCCACTCGCTGCTCCCCATTTGGCAAAGGAGTGGTTCGTTGGATGATTTTGCCAGAAAGACTCAAATCTGGTGCAATAACCGTTCCTTGTTTTGCAATCGTTTTTTGATTAAACTCTTTATTTTTTCTTAACTTTCTAAGTTCCATTGTCGCTCTATCTTCCGGGCCTCCAGCTCTTAGTGCAGTAGTGACAATAAATTTTCCACTGTTTAAAAGCGCAATTCTTATTTTTTTGACAATTTGATCTATGTCGAGTCTTTGTGTGGTATCATTGGTAAAGTCACTGATCATCAAAACAAGTGGTTTTCCCTCTTTTCTCATTTTAATCCTATACATTCTATCAAGGTAGGGAGATTTGAGCATAGAGTTGACAAGTTTTTGTGCTGCTCTATTGATATCTTCATAGTCGAGTCCTAGGGAAACGGGTGCTGATGTACCAGCCTTTTCATGATTGATATAACGCACTTGCGACGAGGAAGTCGCGCATCCACTAAAAAAAAGCATAGCGGCAGTGGTTGAGAGTAGTACCAATTTTTTCATATAAAAACTCCTTTACTGTTTTTGACGAATTTCGAACTTAAAATCAACAACATTTGGTGAATGGGCAATGGAACTCACCTGTGTCGTTTCAAGGCCATTGAGCGTAAGAGGTTGCCACGGCTCTTTTTCTACTACAAATCCATCACTATCAAGCCAGATAAATCGGTATTCCAAATCTTGAAAATCTTTTGTCTTGTTGTGAAGCCGAACCATTGCTTCTAAAAGACCGTTTGTATATCGTGTATGATGATCAAGAATCTCTACTTTTTGTTCTAGGTAACTATTTTTTATGATATTTCTATCTGGATTTGAAACAGCTTCGTTGCTGACACTTTTGGCGCATCCTGTGAGTAAAAATAGAACACTCAATGCTATGAGCCATCTTTTCATTTTTGATCCTTTTAAAGTTTTTGCCATGAGATAATCGGCTCACTGTGTGGTGTCTGGATTGTAACAAATACAAGAAAATCATGATTTGCATCAGTTGGGATTCTTGCTATTTCACCATTGGGTGAATAGATAGCCACTTCCGATGAACTTTGTATTCTTGCAACTTGAAACTCTTTTGGGAGTCTCTCCCACATTCTTGTATCTGCTCTGTTCATTATACCTTGATATACAGCTCCAGCAAGTCCTCCTAGAAAACCTGCTCTGTCATGAAGCTGTTTTTGGATGATGGTTTGAGTGATCGTTCTTGTCAAAGCCCGTGTCATAATTATAGGAAACCGTTTTTTGAATTCTAGTTTGATAACTCTATCCATTGTTGCTACAGTTTTTGTTTTCTTTTGTTCCGTTGGTGTTTTGACTTCAAGAGCATCGAAAGCCCGTGGTCTCATTTTCAGCGTTGGAAGTGCAATACCAGTATATAAAACTTTATTGGATACTAGAAAAACGGGGACATTGATTTTCAACTCCTCTTTTTTTGGAGCGAGGCCGTTCATGAAAATCACCCAAGTATAATGTTGTTTTCGAGCCAATACTGAGCCTTTCATTTTGTCGGCGAGTTCAAAATCAGCCTTAACATACTCAGCTCCACTATCCATTCCTTTTACCATACCGTAGCACTCTTTTAAAAGATTTGTTGCTTTTCCATAATCCCCGATGCTTAGAAAGTAGATGCCTGCAAGATAGTTGGTAAATGGGTTGGTAAAATCTCTGTATGGCTTGAAAGCGAATAGGTTGGAGTATTTTTTCTCTATCGGACTTGTGGTCTGTTTTTTTATTTGGACATTTTGCAGTTTTTTCTTTTTTTCTTTTTGAAGTTTCTCTTTCTCATTCCCTATTTCTTTTGCAAAAAACTCTTTTGCTCTGTCTTCTCGGACTAACGCTCTGTTAAACTCAATTCTGGCATTTTGGAAATCACCTTTGTTGATAAAGTCGATTGCTTTATAGGTATTGACCATGATTTTTTCATAGATTCTAGGACGATAATCCATGAACGTATCGTTGGTCAGAACCGCTCCTACGTTACTGAGAACTTTTGAAGCTAAAATCTCTTCATCATACTTTTTGATCAATTCTTCTGCTTTGTCGAAATAAAAGATACTGTCTTTATAGTGTTGTACATAGTAGCCAACAGTTCCTGCCTCGTAATCCCATAATAAATCATCGGTTTTGTTTTCTTCTTTGTATTTATGAAAAAGATTTTGATACTGTGCTTTTGTAGAAGCTTGCCGAGCTTCTTGCATGTGCGCTGATGATTTTCCAAGATTTTTCAGTCCCGGTCCACATCCGGTAAAAAGAAGTAGAATAATAGAAGTAGCGATGAAAGCGACTCTTTTTTGAACCATGGATTTCCTTTATTTTTAATTTTACATTAATTTTACAAAATAATCAAAAGATATGGTAGCTGAAAAGTGTTTCAAAAACGTTTCAAAAGTGGAGCCAACGACGGGACTCGAACCCGTGACCTCCTGATTACGAATCAGGTGCTCTCGCCAGCTGAGCTACGTTGGCTTAAAGTATAGATGAAAGGATTGCATAGGAGGAAAGAAATAATGGTCGGAGTGGCGGGATTTGAACCCGCGACCTCTACCACCCCAAGGTAGCACGCTAACCAGGCTGCGCCACACCCCGAAATTTTTATGGAAATTATAAATCGATTCTTTTGCGAAGTCAATATGTGTACAAAATCCGTTGGTTTTATACCAAACATTCTATCTTTTTAATGTGAGATGAAGAGCTATTATGCCTTAGCCCTCTTCATAGAGTTTGAGAATTTTCAGAGGTTCCAATGAGATGGCTTTGAAGGCCGGATAGAGGCTGGCAATGATACCAATAATTATAGAGAGCATCGTTGCTATAATCAATGTTTGAATAGGAATAAACCATGGCCAATGGGCGATATATTCGATAAGAAAAAGAAGAATCAGAGCAACTCCTGTGCCCAGTACCGCTCCTGCCATACTGAGTATCGTTGACTCTAGTAGAAATTGCCCAAAAATATCTGTTTTCCTGGCACCAACAACCCGCTTAATGGCTATCTCTATCACCCTTTCATAGACTGAAAGTGCCATTATGGCAATGATACCAAGGATACCTACACTATAGGCGATCGTGGCAACAATGATACTGAGGATAGAAAAAAGTTGTTCCATCTTTGTCGAAGTTGTACTGGCTACTTCGTATTCCATAACGCTAAAATCTTTTTTGCCGTGTCTTTTTTGTAAAAGATCGCTGATCTGCTTGATGAGAAATCTGTTTTGATCACTGCTTTTCGAGAGCACAAAAATACCATCGAGCCAGTTGCTTTTTGTAAGAAGCCTTTGCATTACACGTATAGGGATAAAAAGAGTGCTATCATAATCTTCCATACCGATATTGCCACGAGGAGCCAAGACTCCTCGAATCGCAAAAGGGATTTTTGCTATACATATATGTTGGCCAAGGGGACAGGAGGTGTCGAAAAAATCTTTTGTTGTTTGCGACCCTATCACAGCTACTTTTTGAAAGTCTGTAAAAGTTCCTCCGCATAAAAATGTAAAATCCAAAAGAGAAAAAAAAGCACTATCGACGCCTATGATCTCCCTTGGTTCCAGGCGCTTTTTGGTACTGACAGGCAACATCGCATTTTTCATCAAGGCTATACCTTCTACGCTTTCAATCTTGTCTCGGATCGCAACAGCATCACTTATTGTGAGTGTCTGAACATTGCCCAATGTAGCACTTTTATGGCCAAAAACGATTAAATCACCCGGTGCAATGACAATGAGCCGACTCCCAAATGTCCCAAGTTCTTGCAATGTCTTTTGTCGCATCGCTCCGCTGATACCACTCATGAGAACCAATGTCAGTACTCCAAGTGCAATGCCTGCGATGGCAATAGCGGTCCTTTTTTTGTTTCTTGCAAGATAAGCGTACAGTTCTTCTATGTAAAGCCATTTCATAGGCGTTGCCTCAATGCTTCTATCGGATTAAGTGATGCAGCCTCTTTGGCTGGAGATAAAGCGGCTAAAAACGCGGTGACAATAGAAAAAATAGTTGCTATGAAAAACGCTTTTATGGGATAGAGTACAGGAATTTGCAACAGAGGCAAGATATAATGCACACTCAAAAATCCAAAGAGTGTTCCAAGGAGTGCTCCCATCAGTGCGATTATAGAGGCTTCAAAAACAATACGAAGGAAAATATCTTTTTTGGTTGCACCGATTGCTCGCCGCAAACCAAGTTCCCACGCTCGTGTTTTGTTGTTGATAAGAAAGATATTGGAAAGGACAAAACCACTTACGAACAGTGCTGTGAAAGATGCTATGCCCAAAAAGAGCGTCAAAGATGTACTGAGCATCGAGAGAAACTTCATGATTTTTTGGGGTGTGATGAGAAAATAGTCATCGGGTTTGAGCGTTTTGTTTAAAATTGTCTGAATATCTTTCAAAACTCTTTTATAGTTGGCGTCACGGGAGACTTTTGCCACCATCGCAAATATTTTATGATATTCGTGCTGGATAAATTTTCTATATGTAGAGACAGGCATCATGATACGTTCATCCATGCTGTTGCCTCTGGGACTTTTCCCTCTTTTTTGATAGACACCAATAACCCAAAATGGCTCTTTCCCGATCAATAGGCTTTTTCCTAAAGGGTTTTTTCCTTGAAAAAACTCCTGGACAATGTCTTGTCCAACGACGACTACTTTGGAAAAATTTTGAAAATCTTTTGGCAAGAAAAACCGTCCCCATTTTGGCCTATATCCAAAATGTTCAAGCGTGCCCAGTGTAAAGCCTTCGACAAGTAGTTTTTTCCCAAAACTCTTCCGTTTTACGTTCACTTTTTTGACGTAGAAGTAGTCAAGACTTTTGATTCCATCTATTTTTTTGATGAGATTGTATTGATGAATGTCCAGTTTCATGGGAATGTGTCGAAAAGAGACGCGACTTCCAAAGCTCGAGCGTATCAAAATAGTGTCGCTCCCAAGCATGTCGATGATCTTTTTTGCTTTGAGTTGGCTGCCTTCGATGGCTGCTACAATGAAAACGAGTGAAGCAATGCCAAGAATAATTCCAAGCAGTGCAAAGAGTGTGCGCCCTTTATAGAAAAGAAGAAACGCGAAAAGATCACGTAGATAGAATCTGACCATCTTGTATCCGAATGATCCGTTGTGCATATCTGGCCATATTTTCATCATGGGTGACTACTATAACGGTACGCCCCTCTTTGTTGAGGTTTTTGAGAATCTCCATGACGATTGTGGCATTTTTGGTGTCCAGCTGACCCGTTGGCTCATCAGCGAGGATGATTTGGGGGTTGTTGATCAGTGCTCTTGCGATGGCGACGCGCTGTTTTTGACCTCCCGAGAGCTGTTCCGGATAAAAATCGATTCTATCGAGGAGTTGCAGTTTTTCAAGGAGTGCTTTTGCATCCTCTTTTGACTTAGAGGTTTTGGCGTAGAGTGTTGGTACCAGAACATTATCGAGAATAGTGAGATATGGAATGAGATAAAAAGCTTGAAAAATAAATCCAAACATGCTGTTTCGAAGATGTGAAAGTTCATCGTCGCTCAAGTTGGCTACATCTTGTCCATTGATACGATACTCTCCCATAGAGGGCTTATCGAGGCATCCTAAGATATAGAGCAGAGTTGATTTGCCACTTCCGCTGCTTCCCATGATGGCTACGAATTCGCCTTGTTCGACACAGAAACTTACATCCTTTAAAACCGTTGTTTCGATATCACCTGTGCGGTACTTTTTTATGATATGTTTACACTCAATGAGCACTCTTTGACTCCATCAAAACGATATCGCCTTCTTTGAGACCGGAAAGGATTTGTGTATAGTGTTCATCGGAAATCCCGGGTTGTACGCTCTGTTCTACCACTTTGCTATCCTTTTTGAGATAGACGAAAAAGTGTCCATTTTTGAATTTGACTGCTTGATTTGGGAGGCGAAGAACATTTTTAATGATTTGTACGATGATTTTGTTGTGTGTTGTCATTTCTGGCCGCAGCAACGAAGCATCGTTAAATGATTTGACAACACCTACATAGTAGACAACCCCGTTTTGAATCTCTGGTTGAGGATAGATTTGATCGATCTTTCCTTGAAAATCTTTTTTTCCAAAACTATCCACGTGAAAGAGGACATGCATACCTTTTTTTATTTTTGCTATGACAGTTTCGTCGATATAGATGCGATTTTCCAATCGATTTGGATCAAGAATCTTCGCAAACTGTGGAGCATTGAGTCCTGCGACTACCGTTTCGCCTTTTTGTGTAGAGATATAGGTGATGATTCCGTCAAAAGGGGCTTTGATTGTAGCGTAGCTGAGGCGGATTTTCGCTTGCTCCATTTTTGCTTTGGCAATTGCCGAATCGTGGATGAAGCTTTTTTGCATCTTTTCCAGGGCCAGTTGTGCTGCTTGGGCGTTGAGTTTGGCTTGTTGTAGGGCATTGAGAGCCTCTTCATAGTTTTTTTGTTTTCTGTATGCTTCGGTACAGACAGTTTTGTACTCTTTTTCGCTTATACTTTTTCTTTTTCGAAGTTGTTTTTTATTTTTGCATAGCCAGTTAGCCGTTTTGGCATCTGCTTTGGCAGCATCAAGTACAAGCTTTGCATTTTTGACAGAGAGTTTTGCTTTTTCAACCTCTTTTTGGAGACGTTCTATCTCTTTTGGATAGGTATCGAGTATTTTTTGTAGCTCCTCTTGAGCAATTTCAAGAGCTTTTTGGAGCTCTAGGTCATCGATTTTGGCGATAATGGTTCCTTTTTTGACAAAGTCTCCCACTTTGATCGGTTCATTTGTGACCATTCCAGTCACTCGTGCCCCAATTTTAACTTCCGCTCCCACTGAAGGTTTGATGACCCCTGTGGCTTCAACGCTTTGGATTACATCCCCTTTTGTAACCGTTACTTCAACGGTATGAAGGAGCTTGTTTCGATCTTTTTTATGTTGCCAAAGAAAAAGAAGTCCTACAAATAGTAGAATTGAGATAAAGAGTGCAAAGAGGATTTTTTTCATCATACCCATCCATTTTGTCTCAATTATATCTTATCATGACACAGTGTCAAAGGTCCATCAAAAACGAGATGCAAGGATGTATCGATTCGTATAAAAAAGCCTTTGAAACGAACACCTTTTTGGAGCGCTTCAAAAAATATTGTTTGAAATTCTAGATCCCGTGTCGGATGCGGTTTAAAGCATGCACATTTTCTCACGGCCATGATGAGGATATAGGCGTTGAAACCTTTTTCTTTTGCTTTGATGAGATCTTGTATATGCTTGACGCCTCTTGACGTTGGAGCATTGGGGAAGAGACAAAGATTGTCTTGGACGAGGCTGCATCCTTTGAGTTCGATGAACGCATCGTCTGCTTTGAAATCGAGCCTGCTGTTTTCAAAAAGTACTTCTGCTTGGAGTGTTTTTGGAATAAATCCCAAAACACCCTGCTTAATCGCTTTTTGTGCGATTGGGCGATGAAGTTTTGTGTTGATCAAAACCCATCCCTCTTCCATTTTGGCGGCTATCAAAGTGTAGTCGGACTTGAGACCTGGGCGGTTTTTGAGTAGAAGGAGGTCTCTGTTTGGTGTGAGGATCTCTTCAAGCCTTCCAGTATCGGCGATATGGACTTTTTTGACTTGATTATCAACAAAAGCAGTTGCCAAGAAGCGGTTTTGGCGCTTTATCAGCGAGCCGGTTGTCAGCTCGCCCAAGGTTGCAAGATCAAAGAGGATCACAGCTCTCTAGGATCTGCGATCTTGCCGGCTACGGCACTTGCAGCTGCAACTGCTGAGTTTGCTAAGTAAATTTCACTCGTTCTTGCGCCCATTCGTCCAACGAAGTTCCTGTTTGTAGTACTTACACACCGCTCGTTGTCAGCCAAAATTCCCATATATCCCCCAAGGCATGCTCCACATGTAGGATTACTTACAACTGCTCCGGCGTCAATAAGTATATCGATATAACCTCGTTTTTCTGCTTCTTTAAGGATCTTTTGCGTTGCAGGAGTGACGATCATTCGTGTATGGCGTGCTACTTTGCGTCCCTTTAAGATCTCAGCCGCTATTGCAATATCACTTAATCTACCATTGGTACAGCTTCCGATAAAGACTTGATCCACTTTGAGATCCATCTTTGCGGCTTCACTGATAGGACGGCCGTTGCTTGGAAGGTGCGGAAAGGCGATCACTGGCTCAAGATTGTTCACATCGATTTCGATTACTTGCTCATATTCAGCATCCTCGTCGCTATAGTGGATTTTTGGTTCGCGCGCGAGGGGCTTATCGGCCAAGAAGGCTTTTGTTACTTCATCAACGGCAATGATTCCGTTTTTCGCTCCCGCTTCGATGGCCATATTGCAAAGACTAAATCGTCCATCCATATCGAGATTTTCTATCGTGTCACCTGTAAATTCAAGTGCTTTATAAAGCGCTCCATCTACGCCGATTCTACGGATAAGCTCCAAAATGAGGTCTTTTCCGTATACATACTTACCAAGTTTTCCGGTGTAGACTACTTTGATTGATGGTGGTACTTTAAACCAGTTTTTGCCCGTGATCATCCCATATGCCAGGTCCGTACTTCCCATTCCAGTAGCAAAGGCTCCAAGAGCTCCATGGGTACAGGTATGCGAGTCTGCGCCGATGATCACATCACCCGGAACCACAAGTCCTTTTTCAGGCAAAAGGGCGTGTTCGATCCCCATGTCCTTTTCATCAAAAAAGTGTTTGAGGTTATGCTCATAGGCAAACTCTCGGCTTATTTTTGCCTGGTTTGCGCTCGCGATATCTTTTGCCGGGATAAAATGGTCAAGCACAATGGCAAAATTGTCCGGTTTTGCTAGTTTTTTAGCACCACTTTCACGAAACGCTTTGATGGAAATTGGCGTAGTGATATCGTTTCCGATGATCATATCAAGTTCACATTCGACTATCTCTCCCGCTTTGACCTTTCGTCCTACATGTTCGCTAAAGATTTTTTCTGTAATCGTTTGACCCATTATGCGCCTTTAAAAGAGTTTTTGCTATTTTATCAAAAAAGATTGAGGCGGCAATGAAATATAAAGAGTTACGGGAGATCGTAAAGTATCTCAAGCATTTTCGACATCTCAATGATATCGCTCGGGTTGATGATAATGTTTTGCGGGCTGTTTTTGATAAAGAGGAGATCTTTTTTGATCTCAATCGCAGTAAAAATCTTATTTATATGCGGGATGACTTTGTAAAAACAAGGTTTTACAACGCTCCTTTTGACAAAATGCTTGCGAAAAAGTGCAAAAAAAGTCTCATTGAAAGAATAGAACTTGACGAGAATGATAAAATTGTTCGCATATACTGCAGGAAAAAAGGTTCCTATAAAGAAGAGTCAGCCATTTTACAGCTTGAATTTACCGGGCGCCATGCAAATGCGATCATTTTGGATGAAAAAGAAAATGTTTTAGAAGCGCTGCATCATGATTTTCATCGAGATATCAAGCCCGGTCGTCCACTTTTACCTTTGACGCCACCCAAAAAGCTTGATAGAAGTGAACTGCATATCGAAGATATGAAAAACTATTTGCTGGACATTTATAAAGAGGCGCTGGCAAAACGTCTGCAGATTGCAAAAACATCGAAACTCTTGCAGCTTCAAAAGCAAAAAGAAAAACTCCAACAGCTTCTACAAAATCTTGATCAAGAAAGTACACTTTTGCATGAAGCGAATGAAGAGGAGAAAAAAGGGCAGATTGTACTGGCAAATCTTCATACAATCAAACCATATCAACGGGTATATGAAGGAAGCGATTTTGAAGGCAATGCCATACGCTTTGAACTGCCCCAAGAAGCAAAAAGTGCTGCAATGATGAGTGATCTCTTTTTCAAGCGTGCAAAGAAGCTTCGTCAAAAAGCGCAAAATATCCATATCCAAAGAGAAAATATCCAAGAAAAGCTGGACTTTTTGGAAAAGAAAGCCAATCTTGTGAGAAATGCCAAAAAAGTGGAAGATATAGAACTGCTTTTTAGCAAAAGTGCCAAAAAAGAGTCCAAAAAGGATAAAAACTACGAAAGGTTCAATATTGCTGGCTATGATGTCTATATAGGCAAAAATAAAAAAGGTAATATAGAGCTTTTGAAAAAAGCAAAAGCGAGTGATGTTTGGATGCATCTCAAAGATATGCCATCTGCCCATGTGATTATCTCGACAAACAAACAAAACGTACCTATGGAAGTGCTGGAGCAAGCGGCGAAACTGTGTGCGAGTTTCAGTGTCAAACATCCCGGCAGTTACAATATAGACTATACCCAAAGGCGAAACGTCAAGCCAAAAGAGGGAGCAAACGTGGAGTATGTGAAATATAAGACGATCCGTGTTACAATTGAATAAAAAAGGGATTGAATGAGTGAATTTGCCAAACGAATGGTAACGGGAGCGGTTTTAATCGCTGTTGTCGCTCTTGTTGCCTGGATCGATAGTTTTTTTCTCACATGGCTCTTTTTTGGCATAATCTTTTTGCTTGCATTTTATGAAGCGATGCGACTGTATGGAATGCAAAACTACAATTCTCTCTATTTTTGGGCATTTTTTACCTGGATTGTCGCATCATTCTACCCCAACCCTGATGATCTCTTCTTTTTGGTTGCACTTGTTTTTGCCGGCTACGAAGCCTTTACGCAGGACAGGGATCCAAAGAAGTTTTTGCCTTTTCTCTATCCAATGGCCTCCTTTCTATTTTTGCTCTCTTTGTACCACGATTTTGGCATGGAAGCGCTTGTATGGCTTGTCATCGTTGTGGCTTTGACCGATGTAGGAGCCTACTTTACAGGCCGTGCTATCGGCAAACACCCTTTTTGCAAAACCTCTCCCAAAAAGACATGGGAGGGTGTCTTTGGTGGGGTAGTCATCGCCACAATTTTTGGAAGCTGGTATGGAGTACAACTGGTGGAGTTGTGGCAATCTATCGTGATATCGCTCTTGGCTTCATTTGCTGGCGTTTTTGGGGATCTTTTTGAGAGCTATCTCAAAAGAAGAGCCGGTGTCAAAGATAGTGGCAATATTTTGCCGGGTCATGGGGGGATCCTTGATCGAGTGGATGGATATCTGTTTGCAGCACCGACAATGGTGATACTGCTTCGAGGACTGCTATGAAAATTGCACTTTTAGGCTCTACTGGTTCAATTGGAACAAATACACTAAAAATTTGTGAGCAGTTTGGAATAGATGTTGAAGTACTGGTTGCCGGAAACAATATTGAGCTTTTGAAAAAGCAAGTAAATGCATTTCATCCAAAAATCGTTGTAACTGCCAAGCCTTGCGATATAGAAGCTCCTGTCGTTTTGCGTGGAGAAGAGGGTATCATAGAGGCCATTGAAAGAAGTGACAGTGAGCTGGTAGTCAATGCACTGGTTGGATTTTTGGGACTTCGACCCACACTCAAAGCTATCGAACTTGGCAAACGAGTGGCCTTGGCCAACAAAGAGTCGCTTGTTGTGGCGGGAAAATTTATCGATACCTCCAAAATCACGCCGATCGATAGTGAGCATTTTGGACTCTGGTACCTTTTGCAAAACAGTTTCAAACCAAAACGACTCATTTTGACGGCCAGCGGCGGGGCTTTTCGCGACTGGAAGATAGAAAAGATTGCGAGCGCTACACTGCAGGATGCCTTGAAACATCCCAACTGGAGTATGGGAACGAAAATCACCATCGACAGCGCTACGATGGCCAACAAGCTTTTTGAAGTTTTGGAAGCCTACTGGCTTTTTGGATGTGACAATATTGATGGCGTAATTGAGCCGAGCTCGATTGTTCATGGAATTGTGGAATTTATAGACGGCAGCACCACGTTTCATGCGAGCATACCCGATATGAAACTCCCCATTGCCTATGCTCTTGGTATCAGCAATCAGCCAATCTTGGAATCTGTAGATATTTTTAAGATAAAGACAGCCTTTGAGCCAATTGACCAAAAACGTTATCCTATATGGCAGATAAAAGAGCAGCTTCTCAAGCGCCCTGAACTTGGTGTTGTAGTCAATGCAGCGAACGAAGCGGCAATCGAACAGTTTATCGAAGGTAAGAAAGCGTTTGGATTTATTGCAGAGGCTGTTTTGCGAAGTATGGACAAATTTTTCGATGTGCAAACAGAAAATATCGATGCCATATTTACAATCGATTCAGAGGTACGAAACTATGTTCAGACTCTTTAATCTTGTATTGATCGTTTTGTTATTTGGTGGTTGTATGGAGAGTACGCAAAAACTTGATCAAAAAAAAGATGAGCTTTTGGAAAGGAAAGCGAGAATTGAAGCTAGGCTTGAAAAGGCTAGAGAAGAAGCGGATAAGCAAAAAGAGCTGGCACTCACAAAGATGCAGCAAGAGATAGAAAAACTGGCGCTGCAAAGAAGCAAAAATGAAGCCCAAAAAGAGGTGGAAATAGCAAGAATCAAAGCAAAACAGGCTCTGGAACTCCAAAAAATTGAGCAAGCCTATAAACTCAAAGAGCTTGAACTCAAAAAGCAAAAAGAGCTTTTGGAACTGCAAAATCAAAAGATTATCGCACAAAAAGAGCTTGAACTCAAAAAGCAGTTTTTGCTTTTTTCTTTGATCGCACTGGTGATCATATTAGTTGTAGTTTTAATCGTGCTGTACTTTTACAAAAAGAGAAAAGACAAACTTATCGCCTATCACGACAATTTGGAAAAATATTTTCGTCTCAAAGAGAACGAAGCGAAAGTGGCAATCGCCAATAAGATCATTGATACGATCGCAGAAGGAAAACTCACACCCGAGCAAGAGCAACGCTTGCTTGGCGTACTCAAAGGAGAGACGAAAGAGCTTCCAAAAGAGATAGAGAACAAAAAAGAGGAACCGATAGAGGCAGAAGTTGAGGAGAAAAAGGATGGATAGGTTTTTGATTTTACACGGATGGGGAGGAAGCGACTATCCCCACTGGCAAAGCTGGCTGGCTGGTGAACTGGCCAAAGAGTATGGAACGGTTAGTTTTCCCCTTATCCATCATCCTCACCATCCTAATAAAAGCAAATGGATGAGCCAGTTCAAGAAACATGTACAAAATTTTAAGCCAACAACCGTAATATGTCATTCACTTGCGTGTACCGTATGGATGGCGCTGTGCGAAGAGGGAGAGATTGAAGAGGTTGAGCGGTTACTCCTTGTGGCACCTCCAAGCAAGCATACCGATATAAAACTTCTAGAGCAGTTTTTCCCACACGTTTTACCTAAAAACCTTTTTGCAAAAGAGGTACAGTTGGTGGTTTCGACGAACGACCCATACCTACGCCTTGAAGAGGCCCACCATTTGCAAAACCATTTCGGTTGCGAGATGCTCATTTTGCAAGATGCAGGGCATATCAATGAAAAAAGCGGTTATGGCAAGTGGCCATGGGTACTGGAGTGGGCCAAAAGAGACCCCAGTATTGTATCGGAGCCGATATGATTTTGAGTATCGAAAGCAGTTGTGACGATAGCTCTATCGCTATAACAAGGATTAAAGATTATAAACTTCTATTTCACAAAAAAATATCCCAGGAACTTGCACACAGCGAGTATGGAGGAGTAGTCCCAGAGCTTGCAAGCAGGCTCCATGCCGAGGCATTGCCGAAAATTTTGGAAGAGGCAAAAGAGTTTTTACCGCACATCAAAGCGATTGCTGTTACCAATGAGCCTGGACTTTCTGTGACACTACTTGAGGGGATCATAATGGCAAAGGCGCTTCATTTGGCCCTGAATGTGCCGCTTATTAGCGTCAATCACCTCATCGGTCACGTCTATTCGCTTTTTATCGAAAAAGAGGCTGTTTTGCCAAAAATGGTACTCCTTGTCAGTGGAGGCCATACGATGATACTTGATGTCAAAGGGTATAAAGATATCAAGGTTTTGGCAACGACACTGGATGACAGTTTTGGAGAGAGTTTCGATAAGGTGGCGAAGATGATGGGGCTTGGATACCCTGGAGGGCCTGTCATCGAAAAACTGGCTCAAAAGGGTGATGCAAATAGATTTGATTTCCCAATTCCACTCAAAAATGCAAAAGAGTTGGCCTTTAGCTATTCAGGTTTGAAAAATGCCGTGCGCCTGGCACTGAGTGAGATGGAAAATCTCAGTCAACAAGATATGGCGGATATCGCTGCCTCTTTTCAAAAAGCGGCAATTGCCCATCTTTTGCAAAAAACGAAAAAAGCGTGTGAAATCTACAAACCTTCTGATTTTGCCATTGTTGGAGGAGCCAGTGCAAATATGGCACTTCGCCAAACTTTTGAGAAAGAGTGCGAAAAAAGGGGTATTCCTATCACTTTTGCAAAACTTGAATTTTGCAGTGATAACGCTGCGATGATTGGAAGAGCGGCAGTGGAAGCGTTTTTGATGAACGATTTTACCGATATGGATGCTCTTGTTGCCATTCCAAGAAGCTGCTTTGTGTAAAAAGGTAACATATTGGCCGCCATTCTCTCTTCAAAGAAAAAATGAGAGAAAATTTGTCTTATTTGAGCTATAATTTCTTTATGAGCATCTGCTCCAAAATAAAAAATGAAAAAGGAGGTTGCATATGGCAACTGTTACACTAAAAGGAAATCCAGTAAATTTGGAAGGAAATGAAGTAAACGTAGGAGATAAAGCTCCTGAGGCTACTGTTGTTACAACAGGTCTTGAAGAGAAAAAAGTGGGTGGTGCACAAGGGAACGTACAGATGATCGTTGTAGTTCCATCTCTTGACACTCCAGTGTGTGCTACTGAAACAAGAAAATTCAACGAAGAAGCTTCAAACATTGAAGGCGTTGATGTTACTGTAGTATCCATGGACCTTCCGTTCGCAAGCAAAAGATTCTGTTCGACTGAAGGTGTTGAAAACCTAACTGTTGCAAGTGACTATAGAAACAGAGATTTTGGTGAAAAATATGGCGTTGTGATTGCAGAAGGGCCACTCAAAGGAATCCTTGCAAGAGCAATTTTCATTATCGATAAAGACGGAAATGTTGTGTATAAACAGCTTGTTCCAGAAATCACTGAAGAGCCAAACTACGAAGAGGCTTTGGAAGCTGCAAAAAAAGCGGCAGCTGCATAAAACTTTAGGGGTTTTTCCCCTAAACGATGATCACTTCTTCTTCTAAAACAATTCCATATTTTTGTAAAACTTTCTCTTTTGCGATCGTGATGAGTTTCACTGCTTCTGCAAAGGTACCTTTGCCGTAATTGATCAAAAAATTGGCATGTACAGGACTAAAAGCCATATCACCGATCCGCTTGCCTTTAAGACCTACAGCTTCAATAAGCCTTCCAGCATATTCACCAGGTGGATTTTTAAAAACACTTCCAGCACTTGGCTCCTTTGGCTGATTGGATCGAAGTGACAGCAGTTTTTGGCGAAGAGCTTCATCATAGCCTTTTTCGATATGAAACACCGCTTCATAGATAATGGTGTTGATACTACTTTTTCGGTAGCTTAAACCAAGAGCCTTTGCTGGAAGAAAGCCTTTAGCTGTTTCGATACCTAGCAAAAGGTTTTTTATTTCATACTCCTTGACACCCGCATTCATCTTCACGGCACCCCCGATGGTTCCGGGAAGCTTGCTCAAAAACTCAAATCCGCCAATATCATGTTTTTTGCAAAAAGAGACTACTTTTCCGGTTGGTGTTGCAGCACCAATTTTGAGTTTGTCCCCATCGATTCGGATATAGTCGAAAGCTTTTGAGAGACTGGCGAGTCTTGGAGGATTTTGTGAGACTAAAAGATTGTTGGCTCCGCCGATCAAAAAGTACTCTTCAAATTTTGGATCGATCTGTTCAATCAGCTCGACATCTGCTATGGGGCCTATTTTAATGGAACTATACTTGGCAAAATCAATTTTTTTCTTCATAAACCTCGATCCGATCTCGTCCACGCTCTTTAGCACGATACAGTGCTTTATCCGCTTGTACCAGTAGCTGTTGCAAATTGGTGTCTTCATGGGGTTTTGAAAAAGCTATGCCAATGCTGACACTGAGGTTGTTTGATGGAGCGACCTCAATTTTTCGAATATTTTCTAAAATTTTGTTGGCTATGAATCGTACGTTGTTCAAATTTTCATCGATGATACATACGGCAAACTCTTCGCCACCCATACGTGCGACGATGTCGTACCCCCGCAAACTCTTTTGTAAAATTTTGGCGAAACTGGTAAGAATCTCATCACCTTTGGCATGACCAAATTGGTCATTGATCTGCTTAAAATGGTCTAAGTCTATGGAAAGCAGGGCGATTGGAAGAGATTTGCGTTTTGCCAGATTGATCTTTTTCGTGCACTCTTCGAAAAAAAAACGGCGATTATAGAGCTGAGTCAAGGGATCTGTTGTAGAGAGTTTGTAAAGATTTTCAGTAATTTGTTGATATTTTTGTGCAAATTCGAATAGTTTCTGTTCTATAATCCATCCAAAAAGAGCTGCAGCAATAATAGAAAGATATATGGAAGCTTGTATGTACGGAATAGTGGTGTGAAAAAGTGATATTGCAGCAGCCAAAGTGATGAAAGTGATGAGTGTACCAATTTTCAACCTGGCAAGAATCATGGCTGACATGGCGATAGGAGGATACCAAACAATAGCATAAGGATTAAACTCATACTTGGTGACAAAATAGACAAGCGAGATTAAAATTATATAGTTGCCGATCAAAAAAAGTGACAAAAACTCTAATTTCTTTTCGAAAAGAAAAAGCGTTATACCAAGAGTTATAAGAGCGAAAAAATCGAATACTAGAAAGGAACTAAGATGTTTAGAGTGTGATAGTGTGTGGATAAAAATACTGGTGATGATAACGACGATAGTAAGAATGATAGAAAATTTAATTATTTTGTTACGAAAATCTTTTAGTAAATCATATTGTTTCATATTATGCATTGTAAAGTGTCTCAACTGAATCTAAGCTTTTTATACTCGGTGGGAATGAGAAAATCTTTTGTGCGAATGGGACAGTCATACAACCCATGTTCATACCCTATGGCAAAGAGGGTATCAAGCGCTTCATATTGCGTTTCATTCATTTCGATAGAGTGTTCATTGGCATAAAGGCTCAGATATTTTTCGAGCTGCTTGTCATCCACGCGAACGAGATTTCTCTCTAGAAGCATACGGGAAAGGAGTTTGCCGTGATTATGGGCGACTTCCACGGCTTTGATAAGCATCCTTTCGCTTTCAATCGCTTTATTGAGGGGGATGGAACGTCTTAAAGCCATACCGCCAAGAGGCAATGGCAGCTCCTTTTTGGCTAGCTCTATCCAGATATCCCAAATTTCCCTTTCTACTTCCAGGCTCTCATCAAAATCCAAAATCGACTCGTGAATAAGTACGCCCGCATCTACTTTTCCATCCAAAACAGCTTGTTCAATCTCTAAAAAATTCATATAAACCGGTCTTGCTTCAGGATAGGCGATACGAAAGAGCATGGCGTTGGTGGTGTATCGGCCGCTCAAGGCCACCTTGAAATTTTTTTTGAGTCGTTTGCCCTTTTTTTTGATTAGTTTCGGTCCATACTCTTGTCCGAAGCTAACCGCTGTTTTCAAAAGAGCATATTCGTTTCTGATTTTTGGATAGAGCGCAAAGCTGATAGCGGTAATATCGTAAAAATTTTCCAAGGCTTTTTCATTGAGGGTTTCAATATCGAGGGCTATGTTTTCAAACCTGATCTCTTTGGAGCTGATCCAGCCAAATTTGATGGCATAGAACATAAAGATATCATCTGCATCGGGTGAGTGGGCGACGGTATAGGTGGACATTAGAGCCTTTCTAAAATTTTTATGGATATTTTACTTAAAAAAAGCTAAAATGTTCAAAAATATTTCAAGAGGGGTCTATGGATACGAATAAACAAAAAGCATTGGATCTTGCTATCAAACAGATCGATAAAGCTTTTGGCAAAGGAGCGCTTGTCAAGCTTGGTGACAAGCAGATTGAGCCGATCGAATCGATCTCAACCGGTTCGCTGGGGCTTGATCTTGCACTTGGAATAGGAGGTGTTCCAAAGGGTAGGATCGTCGAGATATATGGGCCCGAGAGTTCTGGGAAGACCACATTGGCTCTTCAAATCATCGCAGAAGCGCAGAAAAAAGGCGGTGTAACCGCTTTCATCGATGCAGAGCACGCTCTTGATGTTTTATATGCGAAAAATCTTGGTGTCGATATCGACAATCTTTTAGTTTCGCAACCAGATTTTGGAGAGCAAGCTCTCGATATCGTAGAAACCATTGCACGAAGTGGAGCAGTGGATGTGATCGTTATCGACTCCGTAGCGGCTTTGACACCAAAAGCGGAGATCGAAGGGGAGATGGGAGATTCCCATATGGGTCTTCAGGCAAGACTCATGAGCCAGGCACTTCGAAAACTCACCGGCGTTGTTCATAAGATGGATACAACCGTTATATTCATCAACCAGATTCGTATGAAAATAGGTGCTATGGGGTATGGTACGCCTGAAACAACAACAGGTGGGAATGCCCTCAAATTCTATGCTTCTGTGCGAATCGATGTACGTAGAATTGCCACTTTGAAACAGGGTGAAAGTCAAATAGGAAATAGGGTACGTGCAAAAGTGGTGAAAAACAAGGTAGCCCCACCATTTAGACAGGCAGAATTTGACATCATGTTTGGTGAAGGCATTAGCAAAGAAGGGGAGCTCATCGATTATGGTGTGAAGATGGACATCATCGATAAAAGCGGAAGCTGGTTCAGTTATAAAGATATGAAACTGGGGCAAGGTAGAGAAAACGCTAAAGCCTATCTCAAAGAGCATCCCGAAGTTGCGCAGGAGATCGAAAATGAGATCAGGCGGGCCATGGGGATGGATGATAGCGTCATGATGGTTCCAGAAAATGAAATGAGTGAAGAATAAAGGAGAATCGATGGTTTATATTGACAATATTGCGGCACAAGAAGTTTTGGACAGCAGAGGAAATCCTACGGTAAAAGCAACGGTGATTTTGAGTGATGGAACGGTAGCGAGTGCCATTGTACCAAGTGGTGCGAGTACGGGGAAACGTGAAGCGTTGGAGCTTCGAGACGGTGATGATCGATTCGGTGGCAAGGGCGTTTTGAAAGCGTGTGAAAATGTGGAAGTGACTATTGCAGATGAACTTGTAGGTCTTAGTCCATACAATCAAGCCGAGATCGATGCCATCATGAAAGAGCTTGATGGCACAAACAACTACTCAAAACTTGGCGCGAATGCCGTGCTTGGTGTCTCCATGGCGGTAGCTAGAGCGGCAGCAAAGAGTCTTCATATGCCACTGTATCGCTATCTTGGTGGTGCCAACGGTGTTATCGTACCAACACCTATGCTCAATATCATCAATGGTGGGGCGCATGCGGATAACGATGTAGACCTGCAAGAGTATATGATCATGCCGACGGGATTTGACAGTTTCAAAGAGGCTCTTCGAGCAAGCGCTGAAATCTATCATACGCTCAAAAAACTTTTGGCTGAAGATGGTCACCCAACGGCTCTTGGTGATGAGGGTGGATTTGCACCAAATTTTAAAAACAACGAAGAGCCGATCGAGTATATTTTAAAAGCGATCGAGAAAGCGGGATATAAACCAGGCGAAGAGGTAAACATCGCACTCGATGCAGCAAGCAGTGAATTTTACAAAGATGGCAAGTATGAACTCAAAGGCGATAACAAGGTGCTCAGTGCTGAGGAGCTGGCTGAATTCTATGCTGACTTGGTAGCAAAATACCCTATCGTTTCACTAGAAGATGGTATGGCGGAAGATGACTGGGAAGGATGGAAGATCCTTACAGAAAAACTTGGTGATACAATCCAGTTAGTGGGTGATGATCTTTTTGTTACCAATAAGGCAATTTTGGCTGAGGGTATCGAAAAGGGAATCGCAAATGCCATTTTGATCAAACCAAACCAGATCGGAAGCGTGAGTGAGACGATGCAAACAGTACGGCTTGCACAAAGAAACGGATACAACTGCGTCATGAGCCACAGAAGCGGTGAGAGCGAAGATGCGTTTATTGCCGATTTTGCAGTGGCCCTCAATACGGCTCAGATCAAAACGGGTGCACCGGCTAGAGGGGAGCGAACAGCAAAATACAACAGGCTTCTTGAGATCGAGAGAGATCTTTTGTATCCTGAATATATAGGAAAAGAGCTTTTCTAACCGATGGCCAAACGACATGAGGAGCTCATCGACTCCTTAAACGGCAAAGGCCTTCTGGCCGCAATTGGCCGATATTTGCTGATACTTGGCATTGTCAGTGCAGTTGCGGTGTATATCGGATTTTTGCTTTTTGGGACGAACTCTTTGGAAGTGCTGTTTCAGCTCAATGTAACGCAAAAAAACCTGGAGAGAAGCATCAAATATCTAAAGGCCGAAAATGCGAGACTACAAAAAGAGTATTTCGAACTAAAAGAGTTGGAGCCTACCGAATGAAACGTCTACTTCTTTTGATTCCTGTGATGCTGTTGGCTCGGGAAAACCCCTTTTTTCTACCCAATGAATTGCCCAAAAAAACTTCTGAAATACCAAGGAGTGTTGACCAGACTCCCAACGCTGTGAAAAAGAATCTTCCAAAAAAAGTGCTCCACTCTTCCAAGCAAAAAAGCGTTCAAAAAGAGCTGCTCAAGCTCGTCATCAAACCTGCAACCATCTATATCTATACCGATCATTTGCTAATCAAAACCCAATCAAAACTGATTCGATCCTTTTTTACGACAAAACCGAAAAAACTGGTCCTTGATTTTGCCGGTAACAAAAGTTTTCGTACTGTCAAACAAAAGGTAAAAACATCCGATCTTTTTGTAGACATAGCTGCCGGGTCGCACAAAGACTATTTTCGTATAGCATTGCAACTCAAAAAAGCGTGTGCTAAAAAGATTGTAAAAACTAATGAGGGGTATCTGGTTTCTTGTAAGTAAATTTGACGATCCAGCGAATTGCTATCATGACAATCAAAACTTCGATGATACTTGCCAAGATGAGCGTCAAATAGGCCTCTTTTCCTAAAACTTTCGTATGCAACGCTATCGTAGCGATCGCAACAAGAAGTGTGAGAGGCATAGAGTGTGAAAGTGCGTAGAGTATGCCTTCTTTTAGTGAAAAAAAGCGATAAAAAGCAATGGAGCCAAGAAATCGTACCCCTATCATCGCAAGAGTGATAAAAAGTGCGTTGACAACCATTCCTTTCATGAATAGAGCTTCGATTTTGAAACTGCTGCCAGTAAAGATAAAAAATATCGGTACCAAAAATCCAAATCCAAAAGAAGAGAGTTTATGGGGCAGTGTCTTTTTGTGCTCGAAAAAGGTGGCGATGATGATACCGGCGATAAACGCTCCAAAAGCAACTTCAAGATGCAGATAGATCATAATGGCGATAAAAGTAAAAAGAAGTGCCATAGAGAGTCGAATATCCTGCTCTTCTGTATCGATGCGGGGCATGAGTGTGGTTTTGAGTTCAGGATACCACCAAAAAAGAACTTGAAGCAGTTTAAAAGTAAGCATTGTAAGCAGGAGAAAAAGCGACAAGATAAAAATACTTTCATAAAACTGTTTTCCCAGTCCAAACTCCATCACAGCACTCATAATGGTTAAAACGGTAATGGAGACAACTTCTCCAAGGCTTCCGATGGCCATGGAGAGATTGAGCCAGGAGACCCCTTTGCCATACTCTTTTTTCAAAGCGGCGATCAATCCTACAGAGATCAATGGAAATATGGCAATATAGATATCCGCAAGACCGCTGTATCGAACGAGCAAAAAGGAGAAAAGATAGAGTAGAGCGATATAGACAATACCACGTTTGATGATGGATTTTTCTAAGGAAAAGAGCTCTTTGAGATCCACTTCAAGCCCGGCCAAAAACATAAGATACAAAAAGCCAAACTCTGCGACCAGTTCAAACAGTGCTACATGCGATAGCAGTCCCAATGCTCCAAAAATGGTGCCAAGAGCGATCTCTACGACCGAGGTCGGGAGTCTTGTTATTTTGGATATAAAAGGGGATGTAAAAATAATTAAGGAGACGACAAGGATAATGTGAATTTCATTCATGACAGCTGGTGGCTATTTCAATTCCGAGTTTTTGCAACGTTTGGATATCTTTATCCGGACGTTCACCTTTCGTTGTGAGGTAGTCACCGATGACGATGGCGTTTGCCCCGGCATCTAAGATTTCTGGCCACCGTTCGCCAAAAACCAACTCTCTTCCACCTGCCACCATAATCATAGCATCTGGAACTCTTTTTCTCATAGTCTGGATAATAGAAAGTGCTTCAGATGGCTCAACAACTCTCTGTGGCAGAGGAAGCGCTGTATTGGGATGATAAAAATTGATGGGAATACTCATAGGCTTCAGGCTTGCTATTTGCTCTATAAATTCTTCCCTTTGTTTATCTGTCTCTCCCAGACCGAAGATACCTCCTGTACAAAGATTGAGTCCTGCTTCTTTTGCATTGAGACAGGTTTGATATCGCTCCTCCCAGCTGTGCGTTGAGCAGATAGAAGAGTAGTGGCTTTTTGCCGTTTCGAGGTTGTGGTTGTAGTTGTCGATGCCGGCACGTTTGAGCTCTTTGAGCTGCCATACCTCAGCCGTACCGTTGCAGCCTATAAGACTGATATCGGGTACCTCTTTTTTAACGGCGCTGGCCACTTGTGTAACGAAATCGAGAATTTTGTCATCGATGCCTTTCCCAGCCGTTACCAAACAAAATCCAATAGCCTTTGCCGCTTTTGCTTTTTTTGCCTCCTCGACGATCATTTCGATTGGTTTATATTTATATCTTGGGATATCGGCTCTATACTTGGTGCTTTGGGTACAAAACTTGCAATCCTCAGCACACACACCACTGCTGATATTGCTAATAGCACACAAATAGACTTTCATGCACAAACCCTCTCTTCCATCCAGCTATTTTTTTCCAAATCTTTGTATATATAAAAAACATTTCGTGACTCAAGCTCCAAAAGAGCCGATTCGATACGGGGTTTCTCCCTTGCACACACTTCTCCTGGATTGAGAAAGAGCGCTTTTGCCTTCTGGCATTCGAATTCGTGCAGATGACCATAAATGACTATATCACTATCCGGGGTGAGATAGTATGGCTGGTGCATCAGTTTGAATGTGGTATTTTCAATTGTAAAATAGTAGGGCTGTTTTTGAAGATTGACGTGTGGATACATTTCAAATAGATGCGCCGAGTCTGTATTGCCATAAACAGCGATGACAGGAATATCTAAGCCATCAAGGTATTGACACACCTCTTCGCCAATATCGCCTGCATGAATGAGATAAGCAATCTCAAAGCTTTTCAACTTTTCTACTGCTTCTTTTGTAAAATCCACTCTATTATGCGTATCTGAGATAATTCCTATTTTCATTTTTCCTCGTGCCCAATCTCTTCTCTGTGTTTACATTTGATGCACTCATATACCTCTTTATTGCGGTATGTGCGTTTTGCCATCATATATCCACATTCGCTGCACTGCTTGTCGACCGGCTCAAATTTTGAGACGAATGTACATTTTGGATAATTGGAGCATCCATAAAATTTTCCGCGTCTGCTGAATCGCTCAACGATCTCTCCACCGCACTCAGGACATTTCACATCCAGTTTTTTGGGTTCATTTTTCGCTAACGGTTTGGTATTTTTACATTTTGGATAGGCGCTGCAAGCCAAAAACGATCCTCGAGGTCCTTGCTTGACAACCATCGGTGAACCGCACTTTTCACACACTTCGTTGCTCTCTTGGGGCTCTTTTTCTTCAGATTCTATCTGTTCGGTATATTTGCATTTCGGAAAGGCGCTGCAAGCGATAAACTCTCCAAAACGCCCCTTTCTTTTAACAAGCTCTGCTCCGCATTCTGGGCATGATCTTCCTACCGGAATGGCAACTTTTTGGCTTTTGATCTCTTTTTTGCCTTTTTCGACCAGTTCTATGAAAGGATCATAAAAGGCTTTCAATACTTTTTGCCAATCTTTTTTTGCCTGGGCTATTTCATCCAGTTCCTCTTCCATTTTTGCAGTAAATGAGCTATCTACGATTTCCGGGAAATGCTTTTCCAGTACTTCGATCACCTTAAAAGCGGTTTCAGTAGGCTTGATAGCTCGTTTTTCAAGCTCGATATAGTTACGTGCCTGCAAAAGAGCAATAGTCGGTGCATAGGTAGATGGTCGTCCGATACCAAGAGACTCGAGCATTTTGATAAGACTTGCTTCTGTGAATCTGGCAGGGGGTTCTGTGAAGTGTTGGTTGGCTTCTATTTTGGTGAGTGTGGCAGGTTCTCCTTCTTTAAGGTCTGGAAGGAGTCTGTCTTTATCCTCATTGCCCAAAACTTTGTAAAAGCCATCAAAAATGAGTTTTCTTCCGGTTGCTTTAAAAGTGGCGCTTGGGCTTTTGAAATAGATCGTTTGAGTTTCAAAGATTGCATCTTCCATCTGAGAAGCAAGAAAGCGGTTGTAGATGAGGGTATAGAGTTTGAGTTCATCGGTGCTCAAATAGTTTTTGGCCACTTCAGGGGTAAAATCGAGCATCGTTGGACGAATCGCCTCATGAGCCTCTTGTGCCCCTTTGCTTTTTGTTGCGTACACCTTTGGTGTTTTTGGCAGATACTCTTCTCCAAACTGCTTTTTAATGAGCTCTCTTGCTGCCTCTTGCGCCTCTTTTGCGATATTGAGACTGTCTGTTCGCATATAGGTGATGACTCCCGTAACACCTTTTGGTGTCTGGACACCTTCATAAAGCTTTTGGGCTATCATCATCGTCTTTTTAGGACTAAATCCGAGCTTTGAGGAAGCGGTTTGTTGCAATGTTGAAGTCATAAAAGGAGCAGGCGATTTGGTGATGCGTTTTTTCTTTTCGATTTTGGCAACGACGAAAGATTCGTTTTTGACTCTTTCAACAATCTCTTTTGCCTCGTTTTCGTTTTTGATATCCATCTTGCCGATTTTTTTGTTCATATATTCATGCAAAGCAGCTTCGATGGTATCATTGAAAACAGCATCAATGCTCCAGTATTCTTGCGGTTTGAAAGCTTGTATCTCACGTTCTCGATCAACCACGAGTTTGAGCGCTGCACTCTGAACCCGTCCGGCACTCAGACCTCTTTGGATTTTGGATGAAAGAAGCGGACTGAGCTTGTAACCTACAATTCGGTCCAAAAGCCTTCTTGTTTGCTGGGCGTTGACCCTGTTCATATCGATTGTTCTTGGATTTTGCAGAGCCTTTTGGATAGCTGACTTGGTGATTTCGTGAAAGACGATACGAGGAAGTTCTTGGGGCTTTTTCCCGATTGCTTCGGCGATATGGTACCCGATAGCCTCTCCTTCTCGATCCTCATCCGTTGCGATATAGACTCTATCTGCCTTTTTTGCCAGCTCTTTGAGCTGTTTTGTGATTTGAGAATGCTCTTTGTCCACACGGTATTGCGGGATGAACTTATCCTCTTCTATCTTGATGCCGAAACTGCTTTTGGGTAAATCCCGAATATGGCCTTTAGAGGCGATAACTTCATACTCTTTGCCTAAAAAATTTTTGATGGTTCTTGCTTTTGCCGGTGATTCGACGATAATTAGATTCTTTCCCATTGAGTAACCTGAATTGTTTTTTTCGCTATTCTAACATATAATTAGGAAAAAAATAGAGGAGCCCTATGCACGTTTTATATGCCAAAAACAGCTCTATCATTTACTGTGCGCTTTTACATGCATACGGGTTTGATAGGCTCAAAATTCCGGCGATTGCTCCCACATTTTTTGCCAATATCGCCAAGATGATGGGGATAGAAATTTCGTTTAGGGATGTGAAGCTCGATTTTTCAAGTGATGCGGATGTGGTACACAACTTTTTTGAAAGTTTCACACCAAAAGCAAAAATCGTTTTTCAAAACTGGGGCGAGTGTGTGGGAGATGCAGAAGTTTTTGTGATGAAAAGAGCAGATTGTGTGAAGCTGGTTATCAAGAATGAGAAAATTGCGAAAAAAGTGGAGCTTTTTTTAGATGGCGGTGTGCAAAGAGGACGGCTTTGGAACTATGATGTTGTCGATGTGGGTATCAAAAACCTTCGCAGACCTTGCGAAGAAGATGGACAACAGGCGATTGAAGAGAGTAACGAAGTAGTGGAGTTTTTTGAAGAAAAATTTAGGGGCAGCCCATACTTCGATATCTTGAAAATTGGACAAAAAACGCTCAAAACTCAGTATCCCATCCTTTTGAAACCGTCACTGTATTGCCCGAAAGAGGATATTTTTGCTGAACTACGAGAAAAAGGTGTGCATGTGGAAGTGCGTTTCAAGCCTTTGTATCGCATGAGTTTTTTTCAAGGTGATTTTTTACCGGGAGCAGAGGAGCTGTATAAGGCTTTGTTGCTTTTGCCGATGAAAAAAGATGTTGTAAAGCCGCTTTTTGAGGTTTTGGATAAATACAGATATAGAGGGTGCAGTTTTTAATGTATGTTATATCAGATGAACTGGAAAAAAAAGAGCAGATAGAGTTAGAAGAGAACAAAAAGCAGATAGTCTTTACCTCTTCACACAACGAAAAGATCATTCAGTGGCTTTTGACCCACGGTTTTCATGAGAGCTTCATAGAAGATATTCAAAACGAAGACCAAAGTGTCGCTTTTGAGGAGGGGGATCGTTTCCAATTTATCGTTTTGAAATATTTCAAGCGAAGTGACGAACATCCTTTGATGTATGAAGATGCAAACATTATGATCATTTTGACAGGCCAGAAAATGATTTTTTTGTGTGAAGACAGAGAGATTATCCAGCGTGTTGTGGCAAGATTTCGAAAACGGTATCGCATCGGTGACCGGCTGGAGTATGCAACGTATGTTTTACTAGATATTTTGATCGATTTTAAGATGAATATCATTGATCTCATTGATGATAAACTCGAAATTATAGAAGATCGAATATTCAGTGAAGATGTGGATGAAAAAGAGATCCAAAAGAGTCTCTATTTTGCGAGAAGAAGTCTCAATAAAATTTCTAAGATAAGTGTGCTTGAAAACGACGTGATCAACAAAATCTACAATCACTTTCCCCCAACCATCCGAAAAAAACTCAAATATGAGTTTATCGATCTCAAAGAGCACCTCTCCTTTTTGATCAATGAATCCAAAGCGTACTTGGATAGAACAGGGTATTTGCAAAATCTCTTGATGGGATTTATGAGCAATCAGATGAACAAAACGATGCAGCGGCTCACTGGAATTACGCTTATCTTCTTGCCTTTGACCTTTATTGTGGGCAATTACGGGATGAACTTTCGTTATATGCCAGAACTGGACTGGAAATATGGCTATGCTGCCGTATGGGTTGTCAATATCCTCATTGCAGCGGGAATATACTGGTGGTTAAGGAAGAAGAAATGGATTTAAAAGAGATTAAAAAGCTTCATGAAAAGTGCCAAGAGGGAGAGTGCGATCTGTATAGCTTTTTAGAAGAGGCTTTACCGGAACTCTCTATCGAAGAGCGATTACAGGTAATGGCTGAAATACTCAACGACTTTTTGGAAGAGTACGAGTATGATATAGAGGACAAACTCAAACGTGAAGCCTATTCCATCACCAAGTTTTTTCCCAAAAAGTAATGTGTGCCATTTTTGGAATCGTCGGATCGTTTAATCCCCTAAAAGCAAAAAAAGCTTTTGAAACGCTTTCTCACAGAGGTGACGACGATATCGGATACTATGAAAAAAAGAATCTCCTTTTAGCCCACAGAAGACTCTATATTGTGGATAAAAACGCAAAACAGCCCTATATCCATGATGGCAAAGTGATACTTTTCAATGGAGAGATTTATAATTTTCATGATCTTGGTGCACAAAGCGAAGCGCAGGCGATAGCTAAGTCGCTTCAAGATTTTTCACAGCTTCAAGGGATGTTTGCACTGGCAGTGCTCGACGGAGAAAAGCTTTACTTAGCAAAAGATCCTTTTGGGAAAAAACCGCTTTACTACTATGTTGGTCACAATTTTTTTATCTTTGCAAGCGAAATAAAAGCGATCACAGCCTATCTGGGGAGCGTGGGGTACAATCACAAAGCACTGAGTTGCTATCTCTCTTTTGGCTCCATCCCAAATGAACATACCTTTTATAAAGGCATATACAAGCTCCTAGGTGGCCAAGAACTGATTTTGGATTGTCAGAGTCGAAAGTTTCAAATACGCAAGTTTACCACCCTTTTGCAAAAACGAAAAGCTGCTTTGGAAGAGGTGTTGCTGCAGAGTGTGCAAAAAAGACTGCAAGGCGATTTTAAGGTTGCTTCTTTGCTCAGTGGAGGGGTAGATAGCTCTTTTGTCAGTGCGGTAGCAAAAGCAATGCAAGGGCATCTTGCAACTTATTCTATCGGGTATGAAGAGGAGCGCTACAGTGAACTGCCTTATGCCAGAGTCGTAGCGAGCCATATCGGAAGCGAACATACCGAAATGGTAATGACAAAAGAGGATTTTTTTGAAACGTTGCATACCGTTATAGAGCATTTTGACGAGCCTGTTGGAGACAGCGCTTCTGTACCGCTCTTTTTTTTAATGGAGCGGATAAAAAAAGATGGGTTTCGGGTTGTACTGAGCGGAGAAGGAGGCGATGAGATCTTTTTAGGTTATCGGCAATATTTTGAGATGTTTGATCTATATAGGGCGAAAGATCTCAAATATAAAAACTGGCTCAAAAACTATTTCAGATCCCATTTTAGTCCGAACAAGGAGTGGGAGTGGTACAAGAGAGTCTTTGAAGATGAGGTGATTTTCAGATCCAGCTGTGAAGTCTTTACCGATCTGCAAAAAAACCTTTTTATGAAGCGCAATGTCAAAGATGGGGAATCTTTGGAGTGTATGGATGAGATTTTGCAGCAGTGGTGGCAGAGCGGATGGGAAGATTCATTTGAATTTTTTACTTTTGTGGATCTGAAAATCCGTCTAGAGAGTCTCTATCTGCATAAACTGGATATGGTGAGTATGGCACATACCATTGAAGCACGAACGCCCCTTTTGGATCGCACTATCTTGCAGGCGGCATTCGCACATGAAGAGAGAAACAAGACATCCAAATATCTTTTAAAAGAGGTTGCCAAATCCTATATCCCGCAAGAGATCATCCAACGAAAGAAGAAAGGGTTTAGCTATCCTTATATGCAGTGGATGAAACAGAGTGAACTTTTTGAAAAGATTCCAAAACTAAATGAGCAATACGATATTTTTAAAAAGGATCAGGTCGAGTTTTTGATGGAGAATGCCAAAAGAAACAGGTTTTCAAGACATTTTTGGCTCGTATTTGCCCACCTGCTTTGGCTTGATGAAAATTTTTAATTATATTTTTAATAAATAAATTGGTTATGATAGAATATTTATAGGGAATGAGAAATCCAACTAATTGGAAGACGATGTCAATCAAACGAGTGCTTATTTTTGTTCCATTTTTAGTAATTGTTACTTTTATGATTTTTTTTTATTTTTTTTCTTTAGACTTGCAAAAACTTGAAGATAAGAATATAAAAGCCTCGTTGTCTAATCAAATTATTAAACTGATGTATGAAGCAAGAATCAAAGAAAAAGATTTTATTCTGACTGGAAATATAAATGATGCAAAAGAGGTACAAAATATTGTAAAAAAGGCAATAGCCATCACGAACAAGCTTCAAAAAAATTTTACTAATCCTCAGAACATCCAGCTTGTTTCAAGAGTAATTACAAATATCAAACAATATTTTGCAATTTTTGAAAAATATACTTTGATTTATAAAGATTTATTAGATATACAAAAAGACTTAGAAAAACATGTAAATATTCTCCAGCGTATTGTATTTCACATATATATTATTCAAGAAAAGCAAAAGAGTATTGTTTTACATCAATTCTTAGGGGATCTTAATTATTTAACGGATGAGGTCCAGGAAGCAACTTTGTCAGAAAGAATATTAACTGAGCTCTTATTTCTCATCATCAACGAGTTAAAACTGAGGACAAATTATGACAAAAATCAGGTGCAACTTATAGAAAAACACATCCAATCTCTTAAAAGATATGCTACAAAATTACGAGACTCAGTAGAAAAAGTACAAAATAAAAAAATGGTTGATAACTTATTACAAAAACTACAAGAATTTGAAACAGTATTTTATCGCTATTTAGATCTACAAAATAGAGCATTCAATGTTTTTCATAGCATGCAAGAAGCAGCGACAGAAGTTATCCAATCTGTTATTAAGTTACGAGAGGATCAAAAACTTGAAAGAAATAGATTAATCGATACATTAACAAAAAGATATTTCTATCTAGTTTTATCAATAGGTGTATTATTGAGTGTAATCATACTATTTGTTAGTAAATTGATAATTGAGGATCTTAATAAAATTAATGAGTCAGCGAAAAAAATAACAGTAAAAAAATTTCATTTTCGAGAATTCAAAAAATTGGCAGCCAAAATTGTATCTATTCTAAAAGAAGAGTTGCAGCTTTTGAGACAATTAGAATACAAAACATATTATGATTTGTTAACTAATTTACCCAACAAGCTTAAGTTGGAAGAAGATTTAAATAATATCCATGAAAGATTTTTAGTAAATGCCTATCTATTTGATATAAAAAATTTCTCATTAATCAATGAATACTACTCTACAGAAATAGGTGATAGAGTTTTACAGGAGTTCGCAAAGCAATTAAGAGCATTGATACCAAAAGGTTGTAGTTTGTATCGATATAGTGCTGATGAGTTTATAGTTGTGGATTTTAAAAGAATTCTAAGTAGAGATATTGGAGAACATGTTTATAACGTTTTTCAAGAAAAAATCTTGAGAGTCAAATTTAATAATGATATTTTGCCTATTAATTTAGAATTACAAGTTGTTTGTGTTCAAGAAACCCAAGCAAAAGATCTGATAAGAAAACTTTATCTTGCTTTGATGTATGCAAAGAAAAAAGATTTAAATTATGTTGAATATAGTGATAGTATGGATGTTGAAAAAGATGTGGCAAGAAAATTTGAAGCCATTCATTTTGTTAAAAAAGCTTTACAAGAAGATAATGTAGTTCCAGTTTTTCAAAAAATTGTAAAACCTGATAGTGTGAGTTATGAATGCCTTATACGCATAAAAGAGAAGGGTCGACTTTTGACTCCTGGCTTATTTATGGATAGCATCAAAAATACGGCTTTTTATTATGAACTTACAAAGGTGATAATACGAAAAAGTTGTGAAACCTTCTATAATAGGGACGAGGAGTTTTCGATAAATTTTTCATATAGGGATATCGTCAGGGAAGATATTAAAAAATATCTTGTTGAATGTATTGATAGATATAAAGTACAAAATAGAATTATAATAGAATTGTTAGAAACAGATGTAATAGAAGATTTCAAAGATGTCATTCAATTCGTTAATCATATTAAACAGTATGGAGCGAAAATAGCAATTGATGATTTTGGTTCAGGGTATAACAATTTTAGCAATTTGATAGAAATAAAACCACATTATCTAAAAATTGATGGCAGTTTGATTAAAAATTTAGATAAAAATAAAGATGCATACATTATAGTCAAGCATATCAATGCATTTGCTAAAGACTTAGGTATTCCAACGATTGCTGAATATGTATGTAATGAGACAATATATAAAATTGTTGTTGATTTAGGAATAGATGGATATCAAGGATATTACATTGACAAGCCCAAGGAAATAATTTCATAAATTTTATTTAAATTTTATTTACAATATTTTAGGTAGTGTAATACCTCTTTGTTTTTGATATTTGCCCTGTTTATCTTTATAGCTTATTTCACACTCCTCATCTCCTTCAAAAAAGAGCACTTGGGCAATTCCTTCGTTTGCGTAAATTTTAGCTGGTAGAGGTGTGGTATTGGATATTTCAATAGTGATGTGTCCTTCAAACTCTGGCTCAAAAGGTGTGACATTGACAATGATGCCACATCGTGCATAGGTGCTTTTTCCAACACAGATTGCCAAGACGTTTCTTGGAATTCGAAAATATTCCACTGTTCTGGCCAGCGCAAAAGAGTTTGGAGGGACGATACAGATATCGCCTTTAAAATCTACAACATTTCTCTCATCAAAATGTTTTGGATCGACCACTTCTGCATTGACATTGGTAAAGATCTTAAACTCATCACTCACCCTGATGTCGTATCCGTAACTGCTAAGCCCATAACTGACGACACCTTTACCCACCTGATCTTCGCAAAAAGGCTCTATCATTCCCTCTTCTATTGCCTTTTGTCGTATCCAGCAATCTGCTTTGAGTCCCATCGATTTCCTTACTCTTTTCTTTAACAATTTTATGATATTATAGCATACTAACTATACCCATATTTTAGGAGTGATAATGGATTTTAAGCAGATAAAAGAACTTATAAAAATTTTCGATAAAAGTGGTCTAAGCAGACTGAAAATCAAAGAGGAAAATTTTGAGATTGCAATGCAAAAAGGAGCAGAAGTGGCAGTTGTGCAAGGAGAAGGCACAGCTCCTCAGCCTCAAGTGGCTTCTGCACCAGTTGCTGCCACAACTTCTGAGACTACTGCTACTGAACAACCTGTTCACAGTGCAAAAGGTGAATATATCACTTCTCCTATGGTAGGAACTTTCTACCGCGCACCGAGTCCGGACAGTCCCCCATTTGTGAAGGTTGGCGATGTGGTAAGCAAAGGGCAGACGATCGGTATTATTGAAGCGATGAAGATTTTTAACGAAATTGAAGCGGAGTTTGATTGTAAGATTCTGGATATTTTAGTGGAAGATGGCCAACCTGTCGAATATGACATGCCTCTTTTTCTCGTTGAAAGGGTCTAAATGGCAAAACTTGAAAAGATATTGATTGCAAACAGAGGCGAAATTGCCCTCAGAGCCATTCGAACCATCAAAGAGATGGGGAAACAGGCCATTGCTGTCTATTCCACTGCCGATAAAGATGCACACTACCTCAAGCTAGCCGATGCGGCTATCTGTATAGGGGGTGAAAAGAGTAGTGAAAGCTATCTCAATATCCCCGCTATTATCAGTGCCGCAGAGATTGCTGAAGCCGACGCCATCTTTCCGGGATACGGCTTTTTGAGCGAAAATCAGCAGTTTGTAGAGATATGTACCCTTCACGGTATCAAATTTATCGGTCCAAGCATCGAAGTGATGCAGCTCATGAGTGACAAAAGCAAAGCCAAAGAAGTTATGAAAAGTGCCGGAGTGCCAGTCGTTCCTGGAAGCGAAGGGGCTATCAAAAACGTAGAAGAGGCAAAAAAGATAGCAAAAGAGATCGGCTATCCTGTAATTTTAAAAGCGGCAAGCGGCGGTGGCGGAAAAGGGATGCGTGTTGTTGAGGATGAAAGCTACATAGAAAATGCCTTTTTGGCAGCTGAAAGCGAAGCAATCAGTGCTTTTGGCGACGGCACCATCTATATGGAAAAATTTATCAAAAACCCCCGCCATATAGAAGTGCAACTGCTTGGTGACAGCCATGGGAATGTGGTGCATCTTGGCGAGCGAGACTGTTCACTGCAAAGAAGACACCAGAAGATGCTGGAAGAGTCTCCAGCGATTTTTTTAAGTGAAGAGACGCGACAAAAGCTCTTGGATGTTGCGGTAAAAGCGGCGAAAGCGATTGGGTATGAAAATGCAGGTACCATAGAGTTTTTGGTAGACAGTGATCAAAACTTCTATTTTATGGAGATGAACACAAGACTCCAGGTTGAGCATCCAGTGAGCGAAATGGTCAGCGGTATCGATATCGTTGAGTGGATGATACGAATAGCCGAGGGTGAGACGCTTTTTGATCAAAGTGCTGTTCAGCTCAAAGGACATGCAATTGAGTGTCGAATCAATGCAGAGGATCCTGTGAAATTTATTCCGAGTCCCGGAAAAATTAAAACATGGATAACACCAGGCGGGAAAGATGTTCGCATGGATACCCATGTGTACTGCAACTATATCGTTCCTCCGTATTATGACTCAATGATTGCCAAGCTGATTGTCTGGGGTGAAGATAGAACAAAAGCCATTGCAAAAATGAAGAGAAGTCTGGAGGAGTTTGAAGTAGGTGGCATCAAAACCACTATCGATTTTCATAAAAAGATGATGGACAATCCCGATTTTATCTCCAACAACTACGATACGAAATATATCGATGAGAAGTATTTAAAATAGAAGGTTTTTCTACCTTCTATTTTTTGATCAAAATAACATTTCCTTGTATGAGTGTTCCCATGGTGTTTTCTGTCTCTTTATACTCTACTTGGAAATGATCGACAAGAAGTAGATACTGCTTCGGGTTGAAGTTTGGATGAGTCAATCTCATATATGCTGAGGCGTATCCTGTGGCGTAATCTTTTGCATTTTTATCTGCTCGTTGTATCAGTGTCTGCGCATCAATTTTGTTTTTATAGGCATACAGTTTTCCCACCCATTCATAAAAACTGAAACCTCGAACGATGATGATTCTGTTTTTATATGAGGCAGGATAGTAGTCAAGATAGCTTCCTTTAAAAACGTTTTGAGTTACTATCTTCTTCTCTTTTGCGTAAGCCAGGGAAAAAAGCCCCGCTAAAAGAGCGAGGATGATGATTTTAGTGAAGTTCTTCATTGAGCTTCACTTCTTTGTTGCTTCTAAACACTTTCATCTGACCACTTGTAGAGTCTTGTCTGAAATGGAGTCCATTCAACCCAGCAAGTTCTCTGCCTTTGAAAAACTCTTTATATTCAGCATCCCACTCAGGGTTCGCCTCTTTGATTTTTTCATAGTCCGCTTCACTCATGAAAAATTTTGTTCCTTCCAGTACCGCAATACCGGCATCTACAATGCAGCCGTCGCCCAAAGGGATGCCAGTAACGGAGTTTGCTCCCAGCAAGCAGTTTTCGCCGATGCTGATAGGATTGCCACTGGTGCCGCTAAGAACTCCTAAAATACTTGCTCCTCCGCCTACGTCGCTGCCTTTGCCAACCACTGCACTGGAACTGATTCTTCCTTCCACCATGACCGGTCCCAATGTTCCGGCATTGAAATTGATGTAGCTTGCCCCAGGCATGACAGTGGTTCCTGCCGCAAGCTGCGCTCCCATACGTACTTTCGCAGCATCAAGTATTCTTGTGTTGTCAGCCGGGATGATATGCTGTAAAAATCTTGGGAATTTATCGACTGAGTCGATAACGGGATACTGCCCACTCATTTTGAGTTCAAGCTCGTTTTCGCGTAGCCAATCAAGTTCGATTGGGGTAGTCCCGCTCCAGGCAACATTGTGCAAAATGCCAAACGCACCGTTGAGATTGACGCTTCGAAGAGCTGCTTTGCCAGTAGAGAGTGCATAGAGTTTGAGATAAACCGCTTCGACGCTTTTTGGTGCCGCATCTTCAAAAAGAAAAACGATTTTGAAATTTGCAAGTTCTTCTTCATCCAGGGTGCTTAAATATTTGATAACTTGTACATTTTTGTGTGCGTCGCCTATTGCCTCTTCGATCCAAGGATTGCAGTAACTAAGAGCTTCGGCAACAAAATTTTTCGTTACATTGTAAACCGCTTCACTCTCATCATTAAGCAGTTTTCCTGTCTCATGCAGCGCTTTTTGAAAGATTGCTGCACTGCCGTAGTTCTCCTTCCAGTTGATAAACGGGAATGTTGCTTGCAAGATTTTTTCAGGGTTTTTTTGCCCTCTGTCAACTCTTGCGATACCAAAAGCCAAAGGCTCTTTGTAGTATGCGCTGGATTGGATCTCGTTAACGAGTGCGAAAAAATCGTCTTTTGTTTGAATCATTGTTACTCCTTATGGTAATCGTATCACTTTGATGTTTGCTGCGGCTTTGAGTTTATCGAAATACTCTTTAACATTTTTTACGCCGCTAGTTTTAGAGAGTTTGTTTAATATATACCCTTTCGCTTCTTCAAAAGGGATATACTCTTTTCCATATTTATGTTTGACATAGATGAGAAGGTATTTGTCGCCCATAGGCAGGATCTTGGTGAACGAGCCCTCAGGGGTTTGATTGAGAAGATATGCAAATTGTGGATTGACCTTTTGAAGATCGATTTTCTCTTCCCCTTTTTGTACCAGTGCTGTGTTGCTTGGTTGATAGAGAGGATTTTGCGCAATTTTTGCCAAAACCTCTTTGGATGGAGAGATGTATTTAACGATATCTGCTTCTTTCGCTATTTCAAACTCATTTTTGTGTGTTTGATAATAGGCTTTGAGATCTTTTTCACTCATTTTTTGCGTCTGCTGTCTTGTCAAAGCGGCATAGAGTTTTTTTCGAAGAAGTTGCTTGCGAAGTCCCTCTTTGAACTTTTCCCAATCTCCTCCTCGAGATATGATTGCTTCTTGAAGTCCGAAAAGATCGGTTCCTTTTTGTTTTGCGATTTTTTCAAGGGCTTGATCCAGTTCGATGTCGTCCACTTTGATACCGAGTTTCTTGATCTGCTCTTCTTCCAATTTTTCTCGAATCAAAAGCTGAATCGCTTCTCTTTTTGACAGTCCTGTTGTGTTCATTACTGTATTGATTTCATACAGGGTTATCGGTTCATCATTGACAATAACTGCGATTCCATCGATGATTTTTCCATACGAAAGAGAGAGGAGCAACATAGCTGCCAAGGCGATCTTTTTCATTGATTTCCCTTATCTTGTTCAGTTTGTTCGATTTTACCACTTTCTTACTAAGAGTTGGGTAAAATACCGAAAAAAACAAAGGGCACAAATGATCGTTACACGTTTCGCTCCAAGTCCTACAGGGTACCTGCATATCGGGGGTCTTCGAACGGCTCTTTTTAACTGGCTGTGGGCAAGGAAAAATGGCGGCAGATTCATTTTGCGTATTGAAGATACTGATCTTGCACGAAACAGTGAAGAGGCAACAAAAGCGATTTTAGAGGCTTTCGATTGGGTTGGGCTCGATTACGATGGTGAGGTCGCTTATCAATCAAAAAGATTTGATATCTACAAACGTTATATCCAAAAACTGCTGGATGAGGGCAAGGCGTACTATTGTTATATGAGCAAAGAGGAGCTGGATCGTCTTCGAGAAGAGCAGATGAAAAGGGGAGAAAGACCACGATATGATCGAAGGTATAGAGACTTTACAGGAACGCCTCCCCAAGGGATACAACCAGTTGTGCGTATCAAAGCGCCATTGGAAGGGGATATCGTTTTTGAAGATGGGATCAAAGGTGTTGTTACGATAAAAGCCCAGGAGCTCGATGATTTTATCATTGCTCGAAGCGATGGTACGCCGACATACAACTTTGTCGTGGCGATTGACGATGCTTTGATGGGTGTCACAGACGTGATACGAGGAGATGATCATCTGTACAATACGCCAAAGCAGATTATTGTGTATGAAGCTTTGGGTCTAGCGATTCCAAGATTCTACCATGTACCGATGATTTTGAACGAAGAGGGCAAAAAACTGAGCAAGCGCGATGGTGCTATGGATGTGATGGAGTATAAAAAAATGGGATATCTGCCAGAAGCTCTTTTAAACTTTTTGGTACGCCTTGGGTGGAGTCATGGGGATCAGGAGATTTTTAGTTTACAAGAGATGAAAGAGCTTTTTGACCCCAAAGATATCAACAAATCGGCTTCTGCGTATAATCTTTCCAAACTGCAATGGCTCAATGCACATTACATCAAAAATACGCCAAATAAGAAGCTCGTGAAGCTTCTTGAAGAGTTTGGACTTTTCTTGGCTGATCACGATAAAAAAGAGATTTTACTCGATGCTTTGAAAGAGCGTGCAAAGACCTTGCAAGAGCTAGCAGATATGGCAAAAGAGATTTTGGAAGCGCCGCAAAACTATAATGAAAAGGGAGTAAAAAAAGCGCTCAAAGGGGAGTGGCAAGCGATTTTGGAGCTCTTTTTGCAAAAACTCAAAGCAAGCGAAGCCCACTTGCCATCAGATTTTCATGCCATTATCGAAGCAGTTGTCCAGGAAAAAGGGATTGGTTTTGGTAAAATCGGACAGCCGTTACGCCTTGCACTTTTGGGAAAAATGGCTGGGCCTGATCTGTCAGATGTGATGGCAATCATCGGAAAAGAAGAAACAATAAAACGAGTTGAGAAATTGATCGAAGAAAAAGGAAATAGTTGAAAACGAAAGCGTTGCAATACCATAAAAAAGGAAAAAGTGGAAAATTTGAGATCTGTGTTACAAAACCGTTTGCAACGCAAGAAGATTTGAGCCTCGCGTATACGCCGGGCGTGGGTGAAGTATGCAAAGAGATAGCCAAGCATCCAGAGAGTGCGTACGAGTATACGACAAAAGGAAATCTGGTTGCAGTAATATCCAATGGTACAGCCGTCCTAGGGCTTGGTGACATCGGAGCGCTTGCCAGCAAACCTGTCATGGAAGGCAAAGCGATTTTATTTAAGAAGTTTGCCGGAATTGACAGTATTGATCTGGAAGTGGATGAGAAAGATCCCCAAAAGTTTATAGAAATTGTACGAGCATTAACCCCCACTTTTGGTGGAATCAATCTTGAAGATATCAAAGCGCCGGAGTGCTTCGAGATTGAAGAACAACTCAAAAAGAGTACCGAAATTCCTATAATGCATGATGATCAGCACGGTACCGCTATTGTAACGACGGCTGGGTTGATCAATGCGTGCAGATTGACAGGCCGTGATATTGCATCTTTGAAAGTGGTGATCGTAGGAAGTGGCGCCGCTGCGATAGCCAGTGCGAAGATGTATCGATATTTTGGAATCAAAGAGATAATTCTCATCGATTCCAAAGGTGTTGTGCATAAAGAGCGAAAAGATTTGAACGAATATAAGGCCCAATTTGCATATCCAAAAGCAATTTCAAGAGAGGAAGCATTCAAAGATGCAGATATGGTATTAGGCCTTAGCCGCCCGGGAACTGTGCAAAAAGAGGATTTGGCTTTGATGAAAGAGGAGCCCTTTGTTTTTGTCTGCTCCAATCCAGTTCCTGAAATTATGCCAGATGAGATCAAACAGGTACGCCCAGGTGCTATTATCGCTACCGGAAGAAGCGATTTTCCTAACCAAGTGAATAACGTCTTGGGTTTTCCGTATCTTTTTCGAGGGGCTTTGGATACGAGAAGTAGTGCAATTAACTATGAGATGATGTTGGCGGCTGCCCATGCATTGGCTGATTTGGCAACCAAGGAAGTTCCTGAAATGGTACAAACGATTTATCATAGAAGGCTTGCTTTTTCTAAAGAGTATATTATTCCGACACCCTTTGATCCAAGACTGATCGTTGAAGTGAGCATGGCAGTAGCAAAGGCGGCAGTCAAAAGCGGCGTAGCAAGAAAAGAGCCAAACTGGAATGAATATAGAGTATGGCTCGAAGAGCTTCGAGACAGAAGTGTAGAATAAATATGCTATAAAAAGCTCAAAAGTACAAACAGCTATGCTATGAGCATCACTCATCTATCGTGGGTGAGGGTTTATGCAAGAAAAAGCCTTGTGCATAGTCGATGCCAATATCCTTGATCGCTTCATAGACCTCCTGAGAGTGGACAAATTCTGCTACTGTTTTGATATCGGCTGCCTGGGTAAAGTTGACAATCATCCATACAATTAATTTGGCATTTTTGTCTTTGTGAATGTTTTTGATGAGGCTGCCGTCGATTTTGATATAGTCAATCTGAAGATTGAGCAGGTGTTCAAAGTTGGAATATCCGCTACCAAAATCGTCAATAGCGATTTTTGCGCCAAAACGTTTCACTTTTTTAATGAACTCTTTGACGATTTCATAATCTGCTATAGAAGCAGATTCCAGGATTTCAAAGGTGATTTTATCTTGTAGATTTGGATAGAGTCTAAAAAGCTCATCAATCATTTTTGTAAAATCGGGATCGATAATATCATCTATTGAGATATTGAGACTAAAAGCTATATTTTTTTTACTCATCATTGCAAAACTTTGCAAAAAGATCATTTTTGTAATGGATTTATACAGTTTGATCTCTTTTGCCAATTTCAAGTAAGGGTAGATCGACTCGACTCCTCTGTCTGTTTTGATACGGGCCAAGACTTCATATTTTATTTTTTGGTTATTGCGAATATCTACAATGGCCTGATAGAATGGGATAATATTCTTGTTTTTAATCGCATCGATTAACATATTTGTCATTTTGAGGTTTGTATCGACTTTGTTTAAAAGATTTTGGGATGAAGTGTAGTATAAGCATGTTTTTTGTGGATTTTTCTTTACCTCTTTGAGAGCGATATCTGCCGTTTCAAGCAAAGGTTTGGAAGTGGAGATGCCTATACTCACCGTTATGAATACTTCAAGATTATGGCAAAAAATCGGTTTTGTTTGGAAAAGATGAGTGATTGCGCATGCAATCTTTTCCAGATCCATAGTATCTTTTTCTGTAAGGATTGCGAAGTCATCACCTCCAATCCGAAACAGTTGAGCGTTGGGTATAATGGTTTTGATATGCTCTTTAATCGTATTGGCTACCGATTTTAAAATACAGTCTCCTACCTCTGTACCGTAGATATCGTTGAAGTGTTTGAATCTGTCGATATTGATCAAAATAAGAGCCGGATGTTTGTATTTTTCTTTTTCGAGAAAAAAGCTGTTTCTGTTATACAGACCGGTTAATGTATCTTTTCTTGCCAATCGATCCAATTCCCGATTCTCTTTGTCCAGCAATAAAATCAGATAGATATTGTACGCAATAGTAAAAAGAAAAAGAGTAGTAAATATTGCATATAAAAATGTGATGGTCTGAAGTTTTTTGTGAGATACTTTTTCGAAATCTTTTCTAAAAGCTTCTAAAGAGTTTTGGGGAAGTTTTTGAAGAATAGTGTTGAGATATTTTGTGTATGTGGGGAAATTTTGTAAAAATATATTGAGATGAGCAAGCAAGACTACATGGAATCTTTGCAGTTTTTGATTGGAAAAATGGTACTTTTGTAGTTTTACATAATCTTTTTGGATCTCTTGTAAAAAATCCTTATCAAAACTGCTTTTTGCCAAAATGACATTTGCTATCGCACTGATTACGGTTTTCTCATACCTGTTGAAATGGGGATATGTTGTCTCAAAGTCGGGTATTTTGTTCATTAAGGTAGTCAGCAAGGCAAGGGAGTTTTTGATCGTTGAATTGACCGTTTCAAAATCAAAAATCGTGCTACGAACTTTCTGACTTATTTTTTTGTAAGCAAGATAATCTCTTTTGAGTAATTGGGGCAGATGTGGCAGATGGTCTTGTTCAAATTCTACTTGCTGTGACTCTATCTCTTTCGCTGTTTGGACGATTTTGTCAAAATTTTTATAAAGAAAAAAAGACGTTTCCAAAACATCATACTGCAAGACAGTTTCGAGTGTTTGAAAACGGTCTAGGTGATATAAAATATCACTTCGTTCTTCAAAGTATTGTTTGGAGAAATATCGAAAATAGAAAAAAAGTCCTATGATGGAGAGTCCAAGCAGAATGGAAAAAAGAACTCTTTTTTTCGTGCTCATTGTTCTAAAATCTTCGGTTTTTTACCCGTTAACGTTTTTAAAAAAGCGACGATCGCCCTTTTTTCCTCGGATGTCAGCTGGAATCCAAGATTGTGATAGGCCATTTTCTCCACCGCTTCGTCCAGTGTTTTCACTGATCCATCATGAAAATAGGGAGCAGTAAGAGCAATGTTTCGAAGTGTTGGTACTTTGTATCTGTAACGATCAAATGCTCTTTTGGTTATTTCGTATCTGTCCCCGACAGCTGGTTTGTCATAGGGTTTGACGGCTCCTATTTTTTGATAGGAGTTTCCTCCGATATTGATGCCGTTGCGGCACGTGATACATCCCAATTGTTTGAAAAGTATGTATCCTTTCTTTTCCAATGGTGTGAGCTTTGCTTTTCCTTTGAGGTATAGGTCAAATTTTGAATTTGGTGTGATCAGAGCTTTTTCAATTTCGGCGATTGCGTCCAGTACCATCCAGTATTTAATATGATCTGTATGATAGACTTGTTTGAACAGTTTCTTATACAATGGGTTGGCATTGAGACGTTTTTCGATAATTTTTTCATCCATAGCCATCTCATTTGGAGCGTGAACCGGTCCGTTTGCCTGATCTTTGAGATCTTTTGCCCGTCCGTTCCAAAACTGTCTGAAATTAAAATATGCGTTATAAACGGTTGGGGCATTGACTTTTCCTTTTGCTCCTCCAACACCAATAGAGACTGGTCTTGGATCTGCTCCGCCATGGTTAAAATCGTGACAACTTGCACAGCTTATTGTTTTATCTTTAGAAAGAATAGGATCGAAAAAAAGATATTTTCCTAAAAGCGCTTTTTGTTTGTTGTAAGGAATATGTTCCGGTATGGGCTTGATAGGTTCAAATGCCAAGAGGATGACAGGAATTAGAAAAAAAAATAATTTTTTCATTTGTGAATCTTTTTTGCCAGTTTTAGGAATTTTTTAAGTGATTGTTTCTCCCGTATTCCTACATTATAGCGAATCAACGTTAAATATTCGTTAATCTCGCGAGAGCTTAGGCCGGAGCGTTTCTTGTAGGTTCGCATGATGTATGTTGGTATTTTGATACGGCTTTGTAAAAAGGCTTTGGCTAGTTTCTCATACTGTTTGCCTTTTTTCCTGTAGCAAAATCTGGCAAAGACGAAAGGTAGACCAAATTTTTCATACCAAAGTGCTGCCAGGTCTTGGCACTTTTGCTTTTTCCTCCTTTGCAGGGCTCTGTCTCCTATAACCACTTCTCCTTGCATTTTCAGAATCTTTGCAAGAATATTGGATGTATCTGAAGCTTGGTCTGGGAGTGTTTTGCCCGGGCAGACAAGAACGCTTAAGACCTTTTTATCTGCTACGATACCAAAATCGCTGCACCGATATTTTTTTGAGACAATACTGGACACCATGGCCGCTTCCACTTTTCCTTTTTGAAATTTCTTATTGATTGCGGAAGGGACCCCTTGATGATACATCCACGCTTTCTTATCTGCCGGAGTACGTAATCTTTTTTTGAGAAATACATGGAAGGGCAAAAGATTGATATATTCGATTTTTCCTATTATCATGAGGGTAATTATATGATAAAATTAACGAAACACATAACGAGGAAAAGCTATGGTGACAGTAGAATTTTTGGGTCCAATAAAACGTGAACCTATGAAAATAGAGGCGAAAACCCTTGCAGATGTAGCAAAAGAGCTCAAAAAAGATCCAAAACTGCAAAAATGGCTCAGCGAATGTGCAGTAGCTGTGAATGATACGTTGGTTGAAAAGAGTGATATAGTGCTTAAAGAGGGAGATCGTATATCTCTTCTCCCTCCGGTTTGTGGAGGCTGAGATGCTTGAACTCTATCCCGGACAGTTGGATGTGGACAAAATCTTTTCTCGTTGGAGAAAATGGGGAGAGACGAAAAACTATGGCGCTTTCATCACTTTTGTTGGTATCGTTCGGGAAGAAAATGGCATAGAGGCGCTCAGTTTCGATATCTATGAGCCTATTTTAAAAAAGTGGTTCGATACTTGGCAAGAAAGAGCGAAGCAAAAAGGGGCCTATGTGTGTATGGCACACTCCATAGGCAATGTTCCCGTGCATACCTCCAGTTATATGTCTGCAGTTTTTAGTCCAAAACGAAGAGTAGCCCTGGAACTCATCGATGAGTTTGTGGAAGATTTTAAAGCGAATGCTCCCATTTGGAAATATGACGTAAAGCAGGGCGAACGAATCTATGCAAGGGACCGCTCCCAAAAAATCAAAGGAAGCGGACTTTTAGACAGCCTCTAAAAGAAGTTTGTGCAAAATATATGTCAGGCGCATCAGATCTGATGATGCGTTTGATTTCATTGTTTCTATCATGGTGTTGAAACGGTTTGGATCGATCATCTTCTCTTCCATATAGTGTTTGAGTCCATCTTCAAGCGTTTCGGTTGCTCTGGTATACAGTACGACATCTTTTGCCACTACCGTTACGAAGTAGTTAAGCAGTTCAACAAGTTGATTTTGGATCTCTTTTCCGATACTATCTTTTGGAACGAATTCTCCCAGAAGCTGCAACAGTTCATCGATCTTAAATGTAGAGATGATAAGCATCAAAAGCTGCAATATTTCTGAAAGCGTATACTCTTTCAATTCTTTGATGCGGATAGCCAGCATAATGAATTTGATCAGATCGATATATTTGAAAAAGTTTTCGCTCCGCCCTTTTTCGAACGAGAGGAATTGAGCAATTTCATTTTTGTAGCTTAAGATGTGGAATGGCTCTAAATTGATCTGATGGTAGTTGCGTACGATCCATTTGAGACTAAATTCGATAGAGTGCTCAATCTCCAAGAGGATTGGGTAGAGATTTTGTTTGAGTTGCAGCTCTTTTTCGTAATACTCTTTTTTGACTTTTGCAATAGAGAGAAGTGAATAAAGTAAAAGATAGGATTTCACTTTTATGGCAAATCGCTCTTTGCCTATCTCGTCAAAATCGGCTAAAAAAGTTACTCCTGCATTATCGATGATGATATTAGCAGCAACTGTTGCGATGATGTGTTCTCTGAGTGGTTGTTTGAGGACCTCTTGTTCAAAAAGAGGATAGAGTGATTTTGGAAAGTATTTATATAAGAAGTGCTCAAAAAATGGTTGTTCGCACAATCCGCTTTCTAAAATAAACTGTTTGAGAAAGATTTTACTAAATGAGAGGATAATGCCAAGGACAGGACGCACCACTTTTCCCTCTTGGTCTATGACTTCGGAAAAATCTTTGTTTTTTGGAATCTCAAAGTCTCTTCGTTTGAAAAACTCCACCTCTCGTTCAAGGGTTTCAATCACTTTCATAATCTCTTCAAGCATCGTTTTTGACCGAATGGCATCCAAAGTGATAGCGAGAGGCTGGTGATGATTTGTTGCAAACACCTTTTGTAAAACCTCTTTGGTGACGCTTTTTAATACCTCATTTCTTTGTTCAATATCGATCTTCCCCGATTCCATTGCCTGGTTAAGAACAATTTTGAGATTGACTTCATGGTCACTTGTATCGACTCCGGCAGAGTTGTCGATGCTATCGAGATTGATTTTCCCGCCGTTTTTGGCATATTCTATACGAGCTTTTTGCGTAAAACCGAGATTCCCCCCTTCACATACCGCATAGGCTCTGAGGTCACTTGCATCCACCCGTACAGGTTCGTTTATCTTGTCTGCAATATAGATATTGAGCTCTTCGCTGGATTTGACATAGGTACCAATACCACCGATATAGAGAAGATCCACTTTTGCACAAAGGAGTCTCTTTGCAAGCTCTTCTCCGCTGATTATGTTCTTTTTGATGCCAAGCAGTTTTTTGATCTGCGGAGAGAGTCGAATCTCTTTATCGTATCTGGAAAAAACACCTCCGCCCTCGCTCATTTTTTCGGGGTCATATTCGCTCCAGCTTTTGGATAGTTCAAAAAGTCTTTTACGCTCTTCATAGGCTATTTGGGGGTCTGGATCAGGATCGATAAAAATTTCATGAGAGCTGATAGCACCGATAAGGCGAATATTGGGATTGATAAGCATACCGTTGCCAAATACATCACCCCGCATAGAACCAGTACCGACTACCGTGATGGAGTCGTTGAAAATGTCGATGCCCTTGTCAATGAAATGTCTTGCAGCACTGATCCATGCCCCGTTCGCGGTAACCCCCAGCTTTTTGTGGTTGTAGCCATATTTGCCACCACTTGCAAAGGCATCTTTGAGCCAAAATCCTCGTTTGAGTGCAATTTCGTTTGCCACGTCGCTCATATCCGAAGTTCCCTTGTCGGCGGCAACAACAAAGTAAAAATCCCCACCTTCTACCGGTTTTTTGTCGATCAAATCCAAAAGTGCGTCAATATACATCGAATAGAATTTTGTGAACTGTGCTTTACTGATCCTTCTTTCTATAAATAGACCTCCTTTGCCTCCGGAAGGGACGATAATGGCATTTTTGGCCTCTTGCGTAATCATCAATGATTTTATCTCTTCTCTGAAATCTTCCCTGTCACTCCATCGTATGCCTCCTCTGGATACTTTTGAGACCCGCAAATGGACACCGAGAAATTCGGGGTGATATACGAACATTTCGATATTTGGCTGCAGTGAGGGCAGAAGATGTTTGAAATTTTGCACTTCGATTTTAAAAGATTTGGCCTCTTTTGATTGAAAAAAATTTGTTTCGGTAATGTTTTGAACAACGGCATAGAACGTTCGTAGAAGCTTGTCTTCTTCAAAATTTTTGACCGATTTGAAACTCTCTTCAATGGATTTATCAATATTTCGTATCCCTTTTTTTGCAAAAAATCTATTGGTGATGAGAGCGATTGTTTCTCCATGCTGCAAGAAAGTTTTGATGATGCTCTCTTCCCGCTTTTCGATGAGAAGTTGATCAAGATATTTGATCATTGCCCTGAGAAAGAGGATTTTTTCTATAGTGAAGCGTTGTGTGACAGCGAGCCTGTACAGTTTGCAATGTTCAAAGATTTGGCCTTGCAGCGCTTTTTTTATAATCGCCGTCACAATATCTTCACTATTTTGTAGCAGTTGGGTTTCTGTCTGGATGGTGAGTTGGTTGACATAAACATCCTCAATCTCATAAGAGATATCTTCTATCGTTTCGATTCCGAAATCATTGAGCAGTCTCACAATTTTTGAGATAGAGTATCTTGTTTTGGAATAGAGTTTGAGATAGGTGGTATCGTTGTAGAAAAATTTCAGCTCTATATCTTTCAGTTTTTTTGCTATTTGAATGTCTTCTTGTGTAATCGCTTGCTGGCAGAGAGTTCTCATATTCGCCTTTCTTGGGGAGTAGGTGAATATTGTATAATAGCACAAAAAAGGAGATTGATGATTAGTTTTGAAGAGTCGATGCAGCGATTACAAGCTCTTGATATAGAGCCTGTAGGTGTTGAGAAACGATTTGTCACCGATGCACTGCACAGAATTCTTGCCCAAGACATCATCGCCCAGGAAAACAATCCGGAGTATCCAACCGCAGCGATGGATGGCTATGCGATACGTGGGAAAGATCAAGCCTTAAAGCGTCTTCGCATCGTAGATGAAAACCCGGCAGGCACAAATGTTCAAAGAGAGGTCGGAGAAAAAGAAGCGATCAAAACCTTTACAGGGGCATTGATGCCAAAAGGTGCCGATACTCTCATTCCTATAGAAAACGTGCGAGTAGATGGGGAGTATATAGAGATTGTCGAGCCGGTTGCTGAGGGTTTTAGCGTCCGTCCTGTCGGAGAAAATTATCAAAAAGGCGAAAAGCTGATTGCTAAGGGTTCTAAAATCGGTTTTGCCGAAATCGGTGTCATGGCAAGCCTTAACGTTGTTATGCCTAAACTCTATCAAAAACCAAAAGTAGCTATCCTGGCAACAGGAAGCGAAGTATTGGAAATCGGGCAGACACAAACCTCATCAGCTCAACTTCGAAGCTCCAACAACTATACGTTAGAAGCGATTACCAAAGCTCACGGAGGCGAGCCGATACAGCTGGGTGCAGTCAAAGATGACAAACACTCCATCACTGAGGCGATGCAGGAAGCTTTGCACAGTGCAGATATCGTTGTGACAACCGGAGGAGTGAGTGTCGGAGATTACGATTTTGTCAAAGATGTAGTCAAAGAGGAGCTTGGGGCTGAAGTAGTCTTCAAGGGCGTGGTGATCAAACCCGGGCAGCATGTGATGGTGGCACAAAAAGGCAAAAAGTTCATTGTGGCACTTCCGGGATTTGCATTTTCAAGTACCGTGACATTTTTGATCTATGTCCTTCCGATTCTGTATCGAATGCAAGGAAGCGAATATCATCCAAAAATTGTCTATGCGACACTCAAAGAGCCTTTTGTAAAAAGAAGCAAAAAGACGGAGTTTACTCCATGTAATGTGATAAACGAAGATGGAGAATTTTTTGTCGATTTTGCCGGAAACAAGATAGGAAGCAGCGCTATTTTGACGAATATGCTTGGCCAAAATAAAGCTCTTGTCATTACTGCACCCAATAAAGGCGACAAAGAGGCGGGAGAACGCGTTCGCGTATGGTTAATCAATCAATAAAGGAGAGAATGTGAAAAAACTGTTTTTGTTAGTATTGAGTGTTGGTTGGCTTCTTGCAGCTTCCCAAACTCCAAAAGCTGCGTATAAAGATTTCACACTGACAACAGTGGAAAATAAAAAGATTCATATCAGGGTCAAACCTGAAGGAATCGAGGTCAAAGAGTATCCGCAAAAAGTGATCATCCTTGATTTTTTTGGTAAACATTGTCCGCCGTGTCGAGCGGAGATTCCAATTTTGGGAAAATTGCAAAGTGCAAAAAAGAGCAAACTGCAAATTATCGGCCTGCACGTCCAAGAGCTTTTAACGATGGATGATATCAAAGAGCTTCGTACAATGGGAATAAACTATCCTATTGTCGATTATACAGCGAATGAAGAGAATAGAAATTTTGTCGGATTCATGGCACAGCTGACCCGCTGGCAAGGATCAATCCCTTTTATGCTCTTTTTTGATAAAAATGGTGTTTACAACGGATATCATTTGGGAATGGCGAATGAAGAGAGTTTACAGAAATTTATCGATAAACTGGCCAATCCTTCGCAAAAAGATTCACAAAAAAATGCAAAGTAATCGAAGGGAATCCTTCGATTACAAAACCTCTTATCGATCCTTTTTCAAAAATGTTTTGATGGTCTCTTCATCTAACTTCTCTTTGTCATATTTTACAACGATAATTTTTTCTGTTTCATTGATGTAGAAATCGGTGATGCCATCCATCACTTTAAGGCCTGGAAGCTTCTCTTTGTCATATTCCTCGAAGTTTAAAAAGAGATTTGCCCGAACTCCCGGATTTCTCATGCCAACAATCCAGTAGATCCAAACCACACATACAAGCAGAACAAAAATAGCCACTGCTTTTTCATGGCCGTACTGATATAAAAGACCCCCGATGGCACCGCCAAGAAAAATACCGATATAGGCAAACGTATTTGCGACTCCTAAGGCTGCGCCTTTTTGATGTACTCGTGCGAATTTACTCACAAAACTTTGTAAAAGAGGTTCAAACATATTAAATCCGATGAAGAAAAAGACGGCTCCGATCGTAAAAAGAAGAAAAGAGCTGCTAAAACCCATGAGTGCAAAAGAAGCCGCGATAAAGAGGATAGAGATGATGAAAACCTCTTTTCCTTTGTGGTACTTTTCTCCAAAGACGGCTGCAGGTCCCATAGAGAGGATACCGAAAATGACTGCTGGCAGATAGACTTTCCAGTAGTGTTGCGGTCCTAAGCCGAATTTTTGCTTCATGAGGATCGGAATGATAAAAAATGCAATCGCCATGGTTGAAGAGTGAAACAAAAAGGTGATATACATTCGAACCAAATCCTTGTCTTTGAAAACCTCTTTGATCTTCGCTTCCTCTTCACTGTAGTGATGCACTATTTTTGGAGGTTCGGGAACGGCTGTAAAAAGAATCCCAAGAGCCAGAATCGCCAAGATTGCCGTGAGCCAAAAGAGCGCTTTGACACTATACAGACCACCGATGATCGGTCCGATGATCATTGCTGCTGCAAAACTCATGGCGATCACCATACCCATAACGGCCATGGCGTGGGCTCGCTCATCCTCACGGACATAATCGGCGATCATTGCAGTAACGACACTTCCGATAGCGCCAGAACCTTGTAAAAACCGACCAAGTAACAGCACATAGATGTTATCGGCAACGGCACAAATAACAGAGCCCGCAGCAAAGAGCAAAAGACCGATCAAAATCGTCTTTTTGCGGCCTATTTTGTCACTCAAAACGCCAAACGGCACCTGCAAAAGAGCTTGCGTAAAAGCGTAACCACCTACTGCAACCCCGGCTAAAAATGCGGTTCCTCCTTTGAGCTGCAACGCATACTGGCTGAGTACTGCCAAGACGATGAAAAGACCAAAAAACCGTAATGCCACGATAAGACTGAGTGGCAATACCTTTTTGACGATCGCTTTCAATTACAATCCTTTATGATAAAATTTTTCAACTCTTATTGTAGTCTTAAAAAACTTGAAAAAGGAATAATATGAAAGTTATATTAGCCTCTTCAAATAAGGGAAAGATCAAAGAAATAGAGCAGATGATACATATGGATGTGATTCCTTATAAAGAGCTTCTTGGAGATCTTGAAATTGTAGAAGATGGGAAAAGTTTCAAAGAGAATGCCATCATCAAAGCCAAAACCATTTATGATGCACTTGGAGATGAAAATGCGGTGGTGATATCTGATGACAGCGGTATTACGGTACCTATTTTGGGAGGTGAGCCCGGAATCTACTCTGCACGGTATGCAGGTGTTGGAGCCAGTGACAAGGAGAATCTAAACAAACTGATACAGAGGCTCAAAGAAAAAGGAATCAAACGAACCCCTGCCTACTATACTGCCGCTATTGCCATTGCCTCCAAATATGGCATAAATACGGTTCATGGATGGATGTGGGGTGAGGTGATTGATGAAGCAAGAGGGGAAAAGGGGTTTGGGTATGATCCGATGTTTATCCCGCAAGGTTTTGATAAGACATTGGGGGAACTGGATGAGGAGATCAAAAAGAGTATCAGTCACAGAGCGAAAGCTCTTGAGTTAGCGAAAATTATTTTGAAGAGGTGGGAATGAAAACAAAAAGTGATCTAAAAAGGCTGTACAACAAGCTAGCATTGCAGCAGCAAGAGCTCCAAAAATTTTTTGAGCTTGTACAACCCTATCAAGCTCCTATGGATAGGAGTCTGGAATATTACGAAGAGCTGATCGACGATTTTTTATCTTTTGTTGGGCTTTCAAAAAACGATGAAACACTCCTTGCTGCAATAAATCGCATTGTCAATTTGCGAGAAGATGCATTTTTACAGGTTATTGCATCTTATGATAAAGAGCAGCAGATTCAGATGAAGGAAAAAGCTTTTCTTTGGGTGAGTAGATTTTATATCAAGCGTTTTGAAGAGCTTCTTGAATGGATCGAACAAGAGCAGCTCTTTGATCTGTTTTATAGGAGACTTTTACGTCATGCTCATGCTATCGGCAAAGTTATGAGCAGTTGGCAAAGCAGCTGGATGGCCCAGATTATTTACGGTATCAACGAGGAGTTGTACAGACTCTTTGAGGGAGATGAAGGAAAAATTTTTGAGATGTTGCTCCAAAAGGGGCTTTTGGATAAGGGCCATAACGGTGAAACTGCTGATCGGTGCTATTCTGTTTTGCGGATGAAAGAGGATGGCTCTTTCGAGCGGCTTGCTTACAAGGAAGCGTTTCATGAAGAGGTTGCAGAGGTACTCGCAAAATTGGCAGAAGCAATTGATGAACTTGACAAAATTGAAGATACGCTTTTTGATCAAAAAGCGGCATGGCTTCAGTACTTTCAGGCATTATATAATGCACTGCAACAGAGTGATCCAGACAAACTCGTTCCGGCCTGGGCCGATGTGGACAGGGCGTGGATGAAAATAACGACCCCTTTGCAGATAGGCCATCCACTGGAATATTATGAAGATATCTACAGAAAAGCTGTGGCGCTGGAGTGGGATGTCCGCATTGCCAATCCTGATTATCCCTCAGGAGAGCGGGCGAAAAAAATCGAACGGATGTTTACAAAAGTCTATCAAGATATAGGTATTGAAGCCCCCTCTCTTTTTCAACGATGCATCCAAAATATTCAACGGGTCCAGCTCTATGTGGGCAGACCTATGCTCTTTTACGGCAGTGAATTCAATGGGCTTTTCAGTGCGCAGGTTGTTCCAAACGATGAGGTGGTGAGCAAAGAGTTTGGCAAGAAGATTTTTGCCTATCCGGATATGATCTTGTCCAGTCAAAAAGCAAAACCGAAAATGCGTTTGAGCAAGGTGGTATTTGGAGAAGAGCTTGCTGAAGCCATTCGAGGACTTCTGTATCAAGAGGAGCAATGGCATAAAATCTACGATATCACAACGATCGGACACGAATATGGTCATATCCTGTGGATGGATGAGGATACGGAAGTTGTGATGAATAAAAGCGGCATGTTCAAACTGACCGAAGAGTTCAAGGCCACTTCCGGAGGACTGATGGCCTTTTTTTGTTGTGAAAGGGAGGATCTATGGTATGAACTTCTTTTGGATCACATCAATCGCAGTGTCTCACTGATTGGATGGATGGAAGTATTGGAAGTGCTCCCCTATTACGTGGAGGGGCTATTGCACCTACAAGCACTTTTTGAAACCGGTATTTTTCGTTTTTGTGGAAGACTCCATATACAAATCAACAAAGAAAAGTATGAAGCATGGAAATCGTGGTATGAGCAAACCTATAAGGAGCTTGCTAAACATTATATAAAAAAATTGGATAGCGCACTCTTTCTTGAGCCTTTTATTATGAAAAACGGGCAATCCTATCTTCCGAAAGATGAGGAAATTAAGGATTTTGTCGAGTATTATTATGATCTATATAAGAAAATAGGAAGAGAAATTGATAGATAACTTGACAAAGATAGACTAAAATGATATAATTTCGAAAAACGTAAAGGAGGTGAGCATGGTACCAGTAATGTTCGATCCATTCAAAGAGCTCAGAGAGATTGAAAAAAGAATTTCTACTATGCTTGATCTTGAAAAAAATATGGTTCCATCTACTCAGTCTGAAACAATCTGGATGCCAGCTGTGAATGAAAGAGAAGATGAGAAGGCCTACTATGTGGAAGTGGATCTTCCAGGCGTGAAAAAAGAGGATATCAATGTTGAAGTGAAAGACAATGTTTTGGTCTTGAGTGGAGAAAGAAAATTTAAAAAAGAGGAAGAGGATAAAGGGTATAAGCGAGTAGAGAGCTTCTTCGGAAAATTTGAAAGAAGATTTACGCTTCCGGCGGATGCCGATGCTGAGAAGATTGAAGCAAAAGTAGAAGATGGTGTTTTAACTATTGTCATTCCAAAAGTTGAACAAAAAGAGAATACGAAAAAAATTGAGATCAAATAAGCGAAGGAGGTTTTTTTCCCCTTCTTCGCAACACTTCTGCTTCTTAATCTCTTCCTAATCCCTCTTTTGTTATACTCTTTCTAACTAATAGTCACTTAGTCACTTTGACAAAAGGAAAGAGGATGTTACTTTTTACTCCCGGACCAACTCCTGTTTTGGAACGAGTTCGCCAGGCTATGGCAATGCCTACTTTGCATCATCGAACTCCGGAATTTAGTGCTGTTTTCAAAGAGGCCCGCATCCTGTTAAAAAAACTTTTGGATATGGAAGATGCGGTTATGTTGGCTTCTACAGGGACAGGGGCTATGGAGGCGTGCGTAACGAATCTGTGCAGAGAAAAAATGCTCGTTGTCAATGCCGGTAAATTTGGTGAACGTTTTGTCAAGATTGGTCAGGCATTTGGAAAAGATGTGGTGGAACTCAAGTATGAGTGGGATACACCGGCACAAAAAAGTGATGTTTTGGAAGCTATCGAGACACATCCCGATATTGATACTTTCTGTATCCAAATTTGTGAAAGCGCAGGTGGTCTTAGACATCCGGTTGAAGATATAGCGGCTGCTATTAAAGCTGTCAATCCTGACATTATGGTGATTGCCGATGGGATAACGGCTGTAGGCGTTGAGCCGATTGATACGGAAAATATCGATGCTTTGATTACTGGAAGCCAAAAGGCTTTGATGCTGCCTCCTGGTCTTGCAATGGTAGGACTCAGTCAAGATGCCATCAATCGTCTTGGAAACGGAGCTGGGTTTTATTTCAACCTGGCCAGTGAGCTGAAAAAACAGCGAGAGGGGACAACCGCCTATACTGCAGCTACAACTTTGGTGATAGGTCTCAAAGAGATGCTTACGATCATGCTTAAAGAGATTGGCATGGATGAGGTGTATGATCAAACAGATAGACGAGCCACGGCAACCAGAGTTGCGATGGAAGCTCTTGGTTTGCAGATCTATCCAAAATCACCAGCCAATGCAATGACTGCTGTATATGATGAACAGGCTGAAGAGATCCGAAAAATTTTGAAAAACAGATATGGTGTTCAGGTGGCCGGAGGGCAAGAGCATCTCAAAGGAAAACTCTTCCGAATCAATCATATGGGGATTATCGAGCCAAACGAGGCTGCATGGGTGGTCAATGCAGTAGAAAAGGCACTCAGTGATCTTGGCAGAATCGAATACAGAGGTGAAGCCAATAGAATCTTCAATACAATCTATTTTGAGGAATGATATGGTACAGGATCACGAAATACCAAAAGGGGCTAGGCTCTATTTTGGTCAGACGGCAAAGATAAAAAGAGATATCGAAAAGATAGCCAGCGAGATTTTATATGCTGAAGGGTTTGAAGAGATAGCCACACCGCTTTTTTCGTACCATCAGCATAAATTCATCGAAGATGAAAAAGCGTTGATTCGTTTAAGTGACGATAAAAATAGAGAACTTTCTTTACGAGCAGATAGCACCATAGATGTGGTGCGGCTCATTACAAATCGTTTGGGTAGAAGCACAGAACACAAAAAGTGGTTCTATATCCAGCCGGTGTATCGCTATCCTACCGAGGAGTTTCATCAAATTGGCGCCGAAGTTTTGGAAAGCAAAGATGTAGCAGCTATCTTGAAAATATTGATCAAATTTTTTGACAAACTCCAAATAACTCCAAATCTACAAATTTCAAATATTAAAATACCGGAAATTTTGGCCCAAAATTATGGCCTTGGGTATGAAGAACTCAAAAATGGCGATATTCATACTATCTTGCAGACACAGCATCCTTGGATTGAAAAGCTTCTGTATCTACAAAGTGTTGAAGAGATTGATGAATGTATCGCAGAAGTTCCTGAGGAGATTGAGCAAGAACTTCTGAAGATGAAAGAGCTTGCTTTGAGTATTCAATATGACAAACTTTTATTAGCACCTTTGTATTATGCCAAAATGCGCTATTATAAAGATCTTTTTTTCCGATTTTTTGAAAAAAACAGCACGCTGGCCATGGGCGGAGAGTATGAGGCCGCAGGAGTGGAAGCGAACGGTTTTTCTCTATATACAGATTATTTGATACATGTGGTAAAAGGTGAATAATGGCAGCAGATTTGATCGTTGGAATACAGTGGGGCGATGAAGGGAAAGGGAAGATTGTTGATCTTTTGGCCCAGGAGTATAATGTTGTATGTCGGTACCAGGGTGGTCACAACGCAGGACATACGATTGTCGTAGATGGCAAGACCATCGCTTTGCATCTAATTCCTTCCGGTATTTTAAATCCGAAGGCTGTCAATATTATAGGCAACGGTGTCGTCGTCAGTCCAGCAGCTCTTTTAAAAGAGATGGAGCAGTTTGACAATCTTGACGGAAGACTGCTTATCAGTGATAAAGCGCATTTGATTTTCAAATATCATGAAGAGATCGACAGAGCCAAAGAGCGACTTCGCGGGAAAAATGCTATCGGAACGACGGGACGAGGTATTGGACCTGCATACAGTGACAAAGTGAGTCGTCAGGGTCATAGAATAGGAGAGCTGAAAGATATTGATGCTCTTCTTCAAAAAATCTTGGACTATTTTGAAACAAACAAAATCTATTTCGAAGCATTGGGAGTCTCTTTTCCGAGTGAAAAGGAACTCAGATCCGAGCTACAACGGTATCAAGAAGCTTTGATGCCCTATGTTGTGGATACCACCAATTATTTGTGGGATCTTTTGGAACTTGGTGAAGCAAAAATTTTATTGGAGGGCGCGCAAGGGACAATGCTCGATATTGATCATGGGACCTATCCGTATGTTACAAGTTCGAACACAATTGCTGCGGGAGCATGCACCGGACTCGGGCTTGCGCCAAAAGATATCGGGAAAGTCATCGGTATCGCAAAAGCATATTGTACAAGAGTAGGTAATGGGCCATTTCCTACCGAAGACAATGGTGCAGATGGCGAGAGACTCCGAAAGCAGGGGCATGAGTTTGGAACAACGACTGGAAGACCGCGACGATGCGGATGGTTTGATGCAGTGGCTGCAAAATATGCTTCAAGAATCAATGGATGTGATGAGATGGCATTGATGAAGCTTGATGTGCTTGACGGATTTGAGAAGATAAAAGTGGCGAGCAAATATCTGTATGAGGGTGAAGAGATCGATTATGTGGTAAGTGATCTAGAGAATGTAGAACCTATTTATCTAGAGTTTGAAGGTTGGGAAAAAGTGGAAGGCATCCGATCATGGAAAGATCTTCCACTCAACGCACAACGCTACATCGAAGCGATAGAGGAGTTGATAGAGACAAAGATTGCTTTGATCTCTACAAGTCCTGATCGAGCCGATACGATCAAACGGTAAGGAGAAACAATGAGATTACGTGTGGCGCATGCCCCTTATGTAGCCAATAAAATAGCGATCGATTTAGTGAAAAGCGGCTTTGTGATGTTAACGAGCGGTGTAGAACCGGTTGTGCGAGCAGCGCAAGAGATATTGGAAGAGGAGCTCAAAAAGGAGGCTGCTCTGGATGAACGAGTCCGAGAACTCATTGAAGCGAAAGAGGAGGAAGAGGATCCGGACTTGATGCTTGCGGACAGAAAACAGCTCTTTTGGATGATCAAAAAGAAATTGGCCCCCGAATATGGAGTCATTTTAAATTATGAAGACAAATATAACGATATTGCGCACAAGATTTTGAAGAAATTGTACGAAGAGGATTTGATCAACTACTCCGTTCCGGACAATAAAGTAAAAAATGTTATTTATGACGCAATTACAGGATATATCAAAACATATGACGAGATTGAAGATATTGTTTTGGAAAAGATTTCCAACTACAAAAGAAAACTCATTCCGGGAAGTGAAGAGTTTGAACTTGTCTTTAAAAAGATGTTTGAAGATGAATTGAAACGTCGGGGGATGCTTGTATGAAAAAGGTATGGATCTATCTTGAAAACGGGCTTTTCCTTGAGGGAAGAAGTTTTGGAAGTGAAGGAACGAAAACTGGCGAAATTGTCTTCAATACCTCTATGACGGGATATCAAGAGATCGTAACCGATCCAAGTTATGCTGGACAGTTTGTCACCTTCACCATGCCGGAAATCGGCAATGTTGGTGTCAATGAAGAGGATATGGAGAGCAAAAGAGCCTGGGCAAAGGGGATCATTGTTCGTTCCTACCAAAAAAGATACTCCAATTTTAGAGCGCAAAAAGCACTGGATGAGCTTTTGAAAGCGTATGATGTCATGGGGATATGTGATATCGATACAAGAACACTTACAAAACATGTTCGTGACAATGGTGCGTGTATGATGATCGCTTCAACAGAGATTGATGATCGAGATGAACTTGCAAAACTTTTGGCTGCAGCACCAAGAATCGAGGAGATTGACTATATCAAAGCGGTTTCTACGAAAGAACCTTATCAGCATACACAAGCAACATATGATGCGAAGGTTTTTTGTTACAAACCGGCTCCTGAACCAAAAGTAAAAATCTATGTGCTCGACTTTGGCGTAAAAAGAAATATTTTGAACCATCTCGTGGAGGCGGGGTTGGAGACCCATGTGCTTCCTCATACTTTCGATCCACAAAAAATTATAGAAGAGTACAATGAGGGAAAAGTAGATGGTGTATTTCTCTCCAATGGGCCAGGTGATCCGCTTATTTTGGAAGATGTGCATGAAAAGATTCAAAAATTGATCAAAGCAAAAATACCGATGTTTGGTATCTGCCTTGGACACCAGCTTCTCTCTATCGCCCATGGCTATCCTACCTATAAACTCAAATTTGGTCATCACGGAGGCAACCATCCGGTCCGTAACGAAAAGACAAAACGGGTGGAAATCACTGCACAAAACCACAACTACAATGTACCAGTCGGGATCGAAACCATTGCAGAAGTAACACACAAAAACCTTTTCGATGGCACAATCGAAGGGATTAAGTATCAAGACGAGCCGATTTTCAGTGTACAGCACCATCCAGAAGCGAGTCCCGGGCCACATGATAGTGCGTATATTTTCGAAGAGTTTATGAAATTGATCTTAGAAGAAAGGAAGAGATAATGTTGGAATTTTTAAAAAAGATGACAGAGTGGGTGCTTCAAAAAGAGGAAGAAGCGGCAAAAAACTGCAAAGTCTCCATTGAAGACATTGAAAAGCAGATTGCAATAGTCAAAGAAAAACGAGAAAAGCTCCAACAAGAGTGTCAGCAAAATATCGAAGAGCTCAACAAAATAATAGGACGGCTCGAAAGCATTAAAAATATCGAACTGGTCAAATGCAATAAAAACTGAGCTATTTACAATTAATTAACAATTATTGTTTATAATCAAAATGCCAGTCTTCATTCTTACTCCTTGAAGCTTTTGCTTCAAGGACCTCCGATTAACATCCGCTTAACACTTCTTTGTCATAATAACTAAAACTATATATTAAGGATAGAATATGACAAAGCCTATAGTTCTGTGTTTTTCACTTGCTACGCTTTTGTGCGCCCAAACATTACAGGTTCAAACGGTGACAGTTGAATCAAGTGCCGAAACAGAGAAACTGAGCTCTGATCAGGTACAGTTTACAAGACAGCAGGATTTAAGCGAAATTTTAAGCTCCACCAATCCTGAGATCAACATGGTACGTGCCAGTGCGATCGGCAATGATATCGTTTTACGCGGGTTTAAAAGAGATGATGTGAATGTTTTGATCGATGGGGCAAAAATCTATGGCGCATGTCCAAACAGAATGGATCCGCCTGCTATGCATATCTCTATTTCTCAAATTGATAAGGTGATCGTCAAAGAGGGTCCCTTTGATGTAGAAAATTTTGGCAGTATGGGTGGGATGATCAATGTTGTGACAAAAGATCCACAACCTGGATTTTCTGGTTCACTTCAAGCGACAATAGGGAGCTTTGATTATAAAAAAGGTGCGGTGAATTTCAATGGTGGCGATGAAAAGTTCAAATTTTCCCTTGGACTTGTGAGAGAATCAAGCGGACAGTATGAAGATGGCTCTGGCAAAACGTTAGTTGAGCAAAACTGGGCAGTTCTTGGAAAAAGTAATCCAAATGCGTATAAAGAGCAGTATAAAGATATGGATGCGTATAAACGAGGAGTTATTCGAGGAAAATTCATCTATGATATTGATGACAATCAACAATTAAAAGTGAGACTATATAGTGATAAAGCAAACGATGTTCTTTATCCAGCGTTTCAAATGGATGCACAGTTAGATGAGACAATCATGCTCAATGCCGATTACACCATCAAACACCTTTCTGCATATTCGGATAAATTGGTGCTAAGTATCTACTATGATCGAGTCAAACACGATATGGGAACAAAGTTTAGAAATGCACCTGGAATGCTGTATCGAACCCATAGAGCCAAAAGCGAGACGAAAGGAGTCAAGCTTAAAAATATATTTTTGATTGGTGCTTGGAATGTAGAAACAGGAATCGATGTGAGTAAGAGAGGGTGGAACGGAATGTGCCTGAATGAACCTTCCAAAACACCAAGACAGGTGCGTATTCCTGATGTCGATACGATCAATCGTGGAATTTTTTTCAAAGGATCAAGAAAATATGGTGCATGGGATCTGAAAGCTGGCATCCGGTATGACTGGACCGATATCGATACCAACGTACAGTGGAACAACAATCCATTGATCCCTACACCTGTAGCAAATTATTATAAAAACAAAACTTCAAGAGATTTTCATGATCTCAGTGCAAACGTCGTTGCAAAATACCATCTCAATGATACAGATGCACTTTTTGTTGCATTGGGACAAGGTGTGAGAGTACCTGATGCAAACGAACTCTATTTCATAGCATATAACAAAAATTTATCAAATCCATGGGTTCGTAGAGGAAATCCGGATCTGAATGAGGTGAAAAACAGAGAACTGGATTTGGGATACGAAGGAAGTATCGGTGAAGATGGCAGTTACAGAGTGACGCTTTTTTACAGTGACCTCAAAGACTATATTTATGCGTACAAAGATAGTGCAGGGACACTGACCTATGCAAATATCGATGCCCATATCTATGGAGCGGCCTTTGATTCAGCCTATGCAGTAGGAGAGTATGGCCTTTTTGAAGCGAAAATGGCGTATCAACGAGGGAAAAAAGATGATCAAATACCTGGGCAGAGTGATGATGATATGGCGATGGTCCCTCCATTTCATGCAAGTGTAAGCTACTCATACGATACTGGAGACTATTTTGCATCAGCTGAGATTCGTTACAGTGCCAAATGGAACAATTACGACAGTGACAATGGCGAACAGGCTATCAAAAGCTGGACAGTGGTAAATTTGAAAGCTTCGAAACAAATTACTCCGAAATTTTCTATCGATGTAGGTGTAGACAATCTCTTTGATCAAGATTATGCCACAAACAATACCTATGTGGGTCGTGCTCTTGTTACAGGGGCGGTGCCACTACTCATTCATGAGCCAGGACGATATCTCTATACGAATCTGCGATACACCTTTTGATATAGAGCAAACCGTTTGGTTTGCTTCTTTGCTACAATATCTCTATGAAAATAGTCGCCGTTGTTCAACATCCAAACAATTTTGAACCCTTTTTCCGAGCATGTGGATGTGAATATATTTTTGTCACTGCCGAAGAGTTTCAAAATCTTTCTGCATTGGAAGCTGATGTGATCTTTTTGGACACGGATCCAAAGCTTGCCCACTCTTTTCGCAACATACACACTGTATTTATTGGGAAAAAAGATGCCGATCAGCTCTATGAAGCCTATCGATATGGTGTTCGACATTTTATAGCATTTGAAGATCTTTCGGACCGCCTTCCAAAACTGTTGCATTATCTCAAAAGCGAGATTGCAGCAAAAAAAGAGGCACAGCATAAGATTTTTATGCTCAAGCAGTACCAAAAAGCGATTGACAGCAGCAATATTCTTTCAAAGACAGATATCAACGGCATTATCACCTATGTGAATGAAGAGTTTTGCAAGATATCGGGTTATGCCAAAGAGGAGCTGATTGGATCAAATCACAATATTGTCCGACATCCAGATGTGCCGAAATCGAAATTCAAAGAGTTTTGGGATACGATTTTGGCGAAGAAAATTTGGAAAGGGACGGTAAAGAATCTGGATAAATCTGGAAATACGTTTTATGTCAATACAACAGTCATACCCATCTTGGACCAAAAAGGAGAGATCGCCGAATTCGTTGCAATCCGATACGATGTCACAGAGAGTGTCAAGCTGCAAGAGAGATTGCAAAAAAAAGAGCGGGAGCTGGAGCTGCTCAACAAAGAGTTGGAAAAAAGGGTGGAAGAGAAGACAAAAGAGTTGCGAATTCTCAATGCAACACTGGAAAAGAGAGTTGAAGAGGAGGTGGAAAAAAATAGGGAAAAAGATCGTTTGATGTTTCAACAGGCCCGTTTTGCATCCATGGGAGAGATGATGGCAAATATCGCCCACCAATGGAGACAGCCGTTGATGGAATTGGGCCTACTTTTATATAAAATGGTTTATGCAAACGAAAACGAGAAACAAGCGTGTTACGAAAAAGGGAAAAAACTCCTATCGCAAATGTCTCAGACTATTCATGATTTTCAAAACTTTTTCAGACCAAACAAGAAAAAAGAGCCTTTTGATCCAAATGAAGCGATTTTGCAGGCAGTTTCTATTTTAGAAGGTTCTATAAAGAAAAAAGAAATTCGGCTCGATCTTGATTTGGGAAACAATCTTTCATGCTATGGATATCCCAATGAGTTTTCCCAAGTGATTTTAAATATTTTGTCCAATGCGATAGAAGCTTTCGATGATCGATTACGAAAAGAGAAAAAGATTGAAATAAGGTGCCGAAAAATCAACGATATTATCGAAATTGTAATACAAGACAATGCCGGTGGCATTGAAGCGAAATATTTGGATAAAATATTCGAACCCTATTTCACAACCAAAAAGAGCAAAAAAGGTACAGGTCTAGGACTCTATATGTCCAAAATGATCATAGAAGAGAGTATGGAAGGGGAGCTTTTTGTGCAAAACCAAGATGGTGGTGCACGCTTTGTGATCCATTTGAAAAAGGAATAAAATGATTTGTGAATCGTTATTAAAAGGAGTAAAAGCTCTTTACATCGAGGATGAAGAGACGATTAGAAATCTTATGAAAGAGATATTGACAGGGACATTCCAAAGATTTGATACTGCATCCAATCTTAATGAAGCGAAAAAGCTTCTTGAAGAACATAGATATGATCTGGTTATTAGCGATATTGAACTTGGTGAAAAAAGAGACGGACTCGATTTTGTTCAAAAACTTAAAGAAAAGTATGAACAGATAATTGTCATTATGCTGACAGCATATAGTGAAAAAGAGAGACTTTTAAAAGCGATAGAGGCCGGAGTGAATAAATATTTAATCAAACCGGTTGATCCAGAAGAGCTAAAGAAAAACATTTGCGAACTCCTCGAAAAAAAGTATTCAAAAAAAGTATATGATCTTGGCCAAGGTTTTCGTTACATCGCATCAGAAGCGAAAATAGTACATAAAAATAATGTAAGCAAATTAACAAAGAAAGAGAAAAAACTGTTAGATCTTTTACTCGATCATGCTGGACAGATCGTCCCTACCCAGACAATCGAAGAAGCCATCTGGGAAGATGAAGAGTGTTCGAATAATGCTTTAAGAACCCTTGTTAAAAGAGTTCGACAAAAAACCTATAAAGAGTTGATCAAAAACTATTCGGGGTTGGGATACAGTTTATTATTAGACAAAACTTAATTAAATATAGTAAATAAAAAATTCTATCATTTAAGCTTCATCATAACTTCTTTTTCCTATAATTTCTTTGTGTAATGTCAAAATAGTGACAAATCTATTAGGAGGTATTAGATGCAAAATCCTGCAATCGAGTACGATTATACCGTTGCGAAATGGTTTAGTTATCTAGCCATTTTGTTCGGTATATTGGGGATGGGAATTGGCGTATGGATCGCCTTTGAGTTGGCGTTTCCAGAATTAAACTATGTGGCTGGGCAGTATACCCTTTTTAGCCGGCTTCGACCAATCCACACAAACGTAGTGGCATATGGTTTTACACTGAGCGGTATCTGGGCTACATGGTACTATGTTGGTCAAAGAGTGTTAAAAGTTAGTCTTGCCGAAAGCAAGTTTTTGATGGCTGTTGGTAAGCTACATTTTTGGCTCTATTTCATCACTGCACTTTTGGCAGTTGTTTCTTTGCTTGCACGATATACAACATCAAAAGAGTATGCACAGTTTGAGTGGCCTCTTGATATTTTGGTTGTACTAATCTGGGTACTTTGGGGAATCAGTATTTTTGGTCTCATTGGTATCAGAAGAGAGAAAACACTCTATATCTCTATGTGGTACTACATCGCAACGTTTCTTGGTGTTGCCATGCTTTACCTATTTAATAATATGGAAGTTCCAACATATCTTATAACTGGTATGGGAGATCCGCTCCACTCAGTAAGTATGTATGCTGGAACCAATGATGCGATGGTGCAATGGTGGTTTGGACACAATGCGGTTGCGTTTGTTTTCACAGTACCTATTATTGCTATGATCTATTACTATCTTCCAAAAGAGTCTGGTCAGCCAGTGTACTCATATAAACTTTCGCTATTGTCTTTCTGGGGATTGATGTTTGTATACCTTTGGGCTGGTGGTCACCATTTGATCTACTCTACTGTGCCTGACTGGATGCAAACAATGGGTTCGATCTTCTCAGTTATTCTTATTTTGCCATCTTGGGGAAGTGCACTCAACATGCTTCTAACAATGAAAGGTGAATGGGGACAACTTAAAGAGAACCCACTTATCAAATTCATGGTTCTTGCATCTACATTCTATATGCTTTCAACTCTTGAAGGTCCAATTCAATCAATCAAATCTGTAAACGCACTCGCGCACTTTACAGACTGGATTCCTGGACACGTACACGATGGTACTCTTGGATGGGTTGGATTCATGATTATTGCAGCAATTATGCATATGGCTCCAAGATTTTTCAAACGAGAAATTTACAGCAAAAAACTTCTTGAAATGCAGTTCTGGCTTCAAACAACAGGTATCGTGCTTTATTTCTCAAGCATGTGGATTGCTGGTATTACACAAGGTATGATGTGGCGAGCAGTTGACCAGTATGGTAACCTTGCGTACTCATTTATCGATACAGTAACAGTACTTCACCCATACTATACACTCAGAGGTATTGGAGGTCTGTTCTATTTCATAGGTCTATTTATGTGGGCTTATAACTTCTATAAAACTATGACAGCGGCAAAAGCGATCGAGAAAGAACCTCAGTTCGCTTCACCGATGGCAGCATAAGGAGGCAGCATGTTTGGATGGTTAGAAAGAAACCCGTTCTTCTTCGCCGTTGGCGTATTTGTAGTGATCGCATTTGCTGGGCTTATCGAAATCGTTCCAGATTTCGCTCAGCAATCTCGCCCCGTTGCGGGAGCAAAACCATATGATCTGCTCCAATTAGCAGGTCGACAAGTCTATATCAAAGATAGTTGTAACGCGTGTCATTCACAGCTTATTCGACCATTTAAAAGTGAAACAGACCGATACGGTATGTACAGCCTCAACGGTGAATATGCATACGATAGACCATTCCTTTGGGGTTCCAAAAGAACTGGTCCAGACCTTCACCGTGTAGGAAACTACCGAACAAGTGACTGGCATGCAAACCATATGTGGGATCCGACAAGCGTTGTTCCAGGTTCTATCATGCCAGCATATAAACATATGTTTACAAATGTAGCTGATTTAGAGACAGCATATGCAGAAGCGTTGACTGTGAAAAAAGTATTTAATGTTCCTTATGACAAAGACTTGGATGGTGACGGAAAAGTAGATGTTCCACTTGGCAGTTTTGAAGAAGCAAAACAAAGAGCTTTGAAAGAGGCTTTACAAATAGCTAAAGATACAAAACGACAAGATCTTGTGGATATGGTGAAACAGGGAAAAATCCCTGAAATCGTTGCTTTGATTGCATATCTTAACAGGTTGCAGTAAGCGATGGATGCACGACTCATACAGGGCGTACTCTATCTTGCCCTTATTATCTTTTTGACATTCGTCCTGTATGGATACATTGTTCATCTGTATCGCAGCGAAAAAAAGGGGGAGAGGGATTACGAAAAGTATGGGAAGATGGCGCTCGATGACGAGCTTACATCCAAGCCTGTAGAGCCTATAGAAGAAGAAAACAAGAAGGAGTCACAATGAATTGGTTAAGTGATAATGTCAACCAGCTGGCTCTGCTTGGTGCTGCCGCAATTTTGATCTTGACTATCGGTGTTGCAGCAAAATACTTCAAGCAGATCAAAGAGGGTAAGAGTGAAGGGGTTCTCAAGGAAGAGAACTGGGATGGTATCGGTGAATATAAAAACAATTCTCCAATCGGTTGGTCTTTGGCGTTCATGGGGACAATCATTTGGGGTGCATGGTATTGGCTTGTTGGATATCCTCTCAATGCCTATTCACAAATCGGTGAATACAACAAAGAGGTAAAAACATACAACGCAAAATTTGAAAGTAAATGGGCTAATCCAACGAAAGAAGATCTTCTTGGAATGGGTGAAGGTGTCTTTTTGGTTCAATGTTCTCCATGTCACGGAATTGATGGAACAGGAATTGAAGGAAAAGCGCAAGATTTGACACGAAGACTTTTGAAAAAATCTGTATTAAGTGTTATCGAACAAGGCTCAGCCGCGCTTGGTAATCCAAATGGACAGTTTGGCTATCCTATGGGCATGATGCCTCCGGGACTTCTAAGCGGAGCAGACGCTGAAGCAGTTGCAGAATATGTAGCAAATGGCTTTAAAGGAAATGACAAGGGTGCAGAACTTTTCCAAAGTACATGTGCAAGTTGTCATGGGCCAGATGGAAAAGGGATGAACGGCATGGCACCAAACTTGAGAGAATATGATGATACAATCATTACTCATGTACTTGAGCATGGAAAACATGGAGTAATTGGAAAAATGCCGGCATTCAAAGGCAGACTCACTCCTGTTCAAGAAAAAGCAGTGGCTACATATATTCGGTCACTAAGTGAAGGAGCGTAAGATGGAAAATAGAAGCATTTGGTCATTCCACGGTCTCACAGGCTATTTTATCGCGGTAGCATTGCTCCTGAGCATTCTTGCATTTTTGAGTGCTGCGGCTATAAAAACACAAAATGCGACTGCGCAGCAATATTATGAAGTGAAAGATCCGTTTGGGATAAAAATGTTTGGTCCCGATCTTGAAAATGAAAAACATATCATTGTTCATGGTACTCCTGTTGGCGGAGACGTAAAACATAAATATCAGTTTGTAGAGAAGTAATATGGCAGTAACAGGTGCAGCACCAAAAAACAAGGCCAAAGAGTACCTCAAGAACTGGGTACCATATCGATATAAGCGGTATATAATGTTTGCGATTGTGACAATCGTAAGCTTGGTGCTGCCCTGGATACGAATCAACGGCAACCACTTTTTTCTATTAAACTTCGATCATATGCAACTGCATCTGTTTTTCGTACGGTTCGATATGCAAGAGCTGTACCTGATGCCGTTTTTGCTCTGGATTTTGTTTTTCGGGATATTTTTCATCACGACCCTTGGCGGTCGAGTATGGTGCGGATGGAGCTGTCCACAGACTATTTTTCGAGTGATCTATAGAGATTTGATTGAGACAAAACTGCTGCACTTGAGAAAACGGATCAGCAATAAACAGATCGAACCGGATATGAGTAAACCGGAAAATAAAGTGAAAAAAGCAATAGCGATTCTCATCTGGTCCGTTCTTGCTTTCATCGCAGCGGCAGATTTTCTGTGGTACTTCGTTCCACCAGAAGATTTCATAAAATATATCCAAGATCCGGCCAACCATACGATCTTGATGGGATTTTGGGTAGGGATCGCTCTGTTCTTGATTGCAGATGTGGTCTTTATCAAAGAGAACTTCTGTATCTACATCTGTCCATACGCAAGAGTACAGTCCGTTTTATACGATGAAGATACCTTCCAGACAGTGTATGACTATAAACGGGGCGGACGCATCTACGATGAACATGGCAACCTGATCGTCCATAACAAAAAAGAGCTCAAAGCCCAAAGCGAAAACGCAGAGTGTACCTTGTGTGAATCCTGCGTCAAAGTGTGCCCGACCCATATCGATATACGAAAAGGGATGCAGCTAGAATGCATCAACTGCCTTGAGTGCGCAGACGCCTGTACAAAAGTGATGGGGGCCCTAGGAAAAGAGAGCCTGGTCCGCTGGACAAGCTACTACGCACTGGAAAGCGGTAAACCTACACGCGTCTTTCGATTTCGAATTATCGCATACATCGTGATGCTCACCATCGCATTCGTGGCGCTCTTTTGGATGGGAAGCAAAAAAGAGCATATGCTCTTAAACATCAACAGAACAAGCCAGCTCTATAAAATAGAACCAGACGGAAGAGTGAAAAACACCTACGTCTTCTTGTTCCAAAATACAGAGCGACAAAAACATAAATACTATTTCGAAATCGTAAACAATAAAGATATCAAGATAGAACGGCCAAAAAAACCATTTACCGTCATTCCAGGTAAAAAAGTGAAAAAAGTGGTAGTACTGTATACAGACAAAGTGCTGATCAAAAACAGTAAAAAAGATACACCAATACCAATCAAGATCAAAGCCTATGCGGTGGATGATCCGAAAAAGATTGTAGTGTACAGAAACACCATCTTTGTCTTCCCGCGTTGGGATATCTATCAAAATCATCTGAAAAAATAGGAGGATATCATGGTTGATAAGTTTGAAGCGATTATTGCATGGATGCTGCTTGGTATGGCAGCACTCTCTCTTTGGGCAGTAGCAACTCCATTTCACGCCTATGTTGGCTGATGGGTCTTAATCATACTTTGTTGAGGGCATTTGCCCTCCTGTTGCTTTTGAATCTTGCTGCATTTGCTTCACGAAACTTTGTTCTTGTGAATGAAGATATACTTCCTCAAAAAACCGTCAAGAAAATCAACGAGATAGGCAATGAGGTTTTTGAAAAGAGTGGTATAAAAATATATTTGGCTGCTGTAAAAGAGATGCATGAAAAGAAGATAAAAGATTTTGAGAAAACTTTGGCTTCTAAGTTGAAAGATCCATTCATTCTTCTTACGTTATCACTCAAAGACCATAAAGTTGACATCATCAATTCACCTTCACTATCGAATAAATTCAATAAAGAGGAGATATTGAGTCCTCTGCCGTGGAAAGGGACGATTATTCCGATTTTGACGTCTCATATGAAAAATCCTGATGCTGCAGTGGAAGCCGCACTTTTGAATGGGTATGCGGAGATTGCGGATCAAATTGCAAAAAGCTATGGAGTCAAATTGAAATCAAGCATAGGAAATACAAATAGAGAAATTTATTATTGGCTGCGTGTGGTGTTTTATTCTATACTTGCACTGATTTTTTTCAATTTTATCTATAGGAGATTTATAAGACGATGAATAAAAACTATTGGCCACATTTCATAATTGCGCTCGTTGTTTTTGCTATTACTCTTGGTGTTTGGACTGTTAAAACCGCGATAGACAACCCGGTTGAACTGGATGAATCTTTTATGATGAAATATCAAGACGTGGATAAAAACTACTACAAAATAGAAAAGATGAAACGAGAATTTCATAAAAAATATGATGTCATGCCTGTCACGCAGAAGCTGTCCTATCCCAATACGACTTTTGAATTTAAAATAGTAGACAAAACGGGAAATCCAGTAAAGGATGCAAAAGTCACAGTTCTTTTTACCAGGCCAGATACATCAAAATATGATAAAAAAGTTTTTGCACAGTATAAAGATGGTGTATATATTGCCAGGGCATCACTCCCTTTGGAGGGACGATGGAATATTGAATTGAAAATAGAATTACAAGGCCTAGTAGATTATGAACTCTACAAACTCTCTACAAGACGTGTGATCGAACAGAAAAAACTTAAAAAAAGCTAAATTTAAGCAAAAATTAATAAAACGATGTGTACAATCACACTCATCAAATACGTAAAAGGGTAGTGCACGATGAAGTTTACACGAATGGTAAAACCCAATGAGGTTGAAAGAAAATGGCACGTTATCGATGCTGAAGGGAAGACTTTCGGTCGACTCGTTACAGAAATAGCAACGCTTTTAAGAGGAAAACATAAACCAAACTATACACCACATGTGGATTGTGGAGATTACGTTGTCGTAATCAATGCTTCGAAAGTAAAAGTGAGCGGTAACAAAGAGAGCAAAGAGTATCACAGACATACCGGATATTTTGGTGGCGTAAAAAGTGAAAAGCTCGCTGAACTTCGAGAAAAAAATCCGGAAAAACTTTTTAAACTTGCAACAAGAGGGATGCTTCCAAAAACAAAACTCGGCCGGGCAATGCTTAAAAAACTCAAAGTATATCCAGGAAGTGAACATCCTCATACAGCACAAGTAAAGGGAAACTAAGATGAGTAGAATTTATGCAACAGGGAAGAGAAAAACGGCTGTAGCGAAAGTATGGCTTACAAAAGGTAGCGGGAAAATTACAGTAAACGGTATGAGCCTCGATGAGTGGCTTGGTGGACATGAAGCTTTGAAACTCAGAGTACGCCTTCCGTTGGCCTTGACTAAAATGATCGATAGCGTTGATATCGTTGCTACAACGCTCGGCGGTGGCTACTCTGCACAAGCTGATGCATTAAAGCATGGTATCTCCAAAGCGCTTTGTGCATTGGATGAAAATTTGCGATCTGTGCTAAAACCACACGGTCTTTTGACCAGAGATGCTCGTGTTGTGGAAAGAAAAAAATACGGAAAACACAAAGCAAGAAGATCTCCTCAGTTCTCAAAACGTTAATATACTTTTGGGACCTTTGGTCCCGATACTTTCAAAAGGGGCACTATGCTCAAAGATATTTCTCCTGAACAACTAAAAAAACTAAAAGACGAGGGTGTAGTCCTAATCGACATACGCACACCCATGGAGTGGCAGCAAACGGGCGTAGTTCCAGGGTCGAAACTGCTCACATTTTTCGATGAATTCGGTCGATACGATACCGATGCATTTATGGATGCGTTCCAAAAGTTGGTGCCAACAAAAGAGACGCCATTTGTTCTCATTTGTCGTACAGGAAGCAGAACTGCGACTGTCGGGAACTTTTTAGCCAATCAGATGGGCTATACCAATGCGATGCATCTCGCAGGTGGTATCTACTCATGGCATGCCGACGGTAATGAGTTTGAACCCGTTTCTCAATGAGATCGATTTTTTTCCTTCTCTTTTCTCTCATTGTTCTTAACGCATCTACACTTCACATGGCACTTGGTGCCAACCCGAGCCGTATCAATCCTATTTTAGCGACAGACAGTGCAAGTGGCGAGATTGCGGGATGGATATTTAACGGTCTTTTCAAATATGACAAAAATGGAAACATTGTCGGTGATTTGGCAAAATCGTGGAAGTTTCTTACTCCCACAAAATTATGGATCGAGCTGAGAAAAAATGTCGTATGGCATGATGGTAAGCCATTTACGGCGCAAGATGTTCTGTTTACCTACCAAACGATTACTTCTCCACAGGTCTTTACTCCTTATTCGAGCGAGTTCCGGTATGTAGAGGATGTGAAAATAGTCGATCCGTATCATGTTTTGGTCACATATAAAAAACCATACTATAAAGCACTACAGACATGGATGATAGGTATGCTTCCTTATCATCTGCTGCAGCAAGAAAAAAACCTTATGACGAGCCGATTCAACCAACATCCTATAGGTACAGGTCCATATAGACTTGAAAAGTTTGAACATTCTGGTGAGATAGTGCTTACAGCAAACAAAGACTATTTTGAACACAAGCCCTATATCGATACAATCTATTACCATTTTGTTCCCGATCCTTCAACACAATTTTTAATGCTCAAATCGAAAAAGCTTGATGTAGGTTCACTTTCGCCTCTGCAACTGGAGCGACAGATAGATCGTGATTTCAAACAATATTACAATATTTACGAACAGCCGAGTCACGGGTATACCTATTTGGGATTTAATCTCAAAAGAAAGAAATTTCAAGACGCGAGGGTTCGCAAAGCGATCAGTTTAGCCATTGATAGACAAGAACTTATCGATATTCTCTTCTTTTCGCATGGCAAAGTGTGTACGGGTCCCTTTATGCCAGGAACATTTGCTTTCAATGCCCGTATCAAACCTCCAAAAGTTGATCTTACATTGGCAAAAAAGCTGCTCAAAGAGGCGGGATACGATGAAAACCATCCTCTTACTTTTGAAATAGCGACCAATTCGAACAATTCCATACGACTCTATGCAGCCCAGATTATACAGTATCAGTTGGCCAAGATAGGAGTGAAGGTTTATATCAGGGCGATGGAGTGGCAAGCCTTTTTAAATACCGTGGTTATTCCGAGAAAGTTTGATACGATTTTGCTTGGATGGGGATTGGGTTTGACTCCGGATGCCTACTCTATCTGGCATAGTGATTCAGCAAAGATCGGAGGATTCAATCTCGTATCGTATAAAAATCCTATTGTCGATGCATTGATCAAAAAAGCTGAGAGTACAGTTGATCGTGCAAAATTATCACAACTGTATCAAAAAATCTTTGCTCTTATTGTACAGGACAATCCTTATATCTTTTTATATATTCCAAATTCCATTACCGCGGTGAATGCTTCCATTCAAAATGTAGAGCCCTCGATTGTTGGCATTATGCACAATGAGATCGATTGGATAAAGCCGTGAAAAAATGTGCAATTTTATTTGATTTGGATGGCACGCTCATCGATTCGACTGAAGCAATTTTAGAGAGTTTTCATTATGCACTTCGAAAATGTAGCGGCGTACCTGCAACTGATAAAGATATTATCAAACTGATTGGCCATCCTCTTGATTTTATGTTTGCCCATCTCGGTGTCAAAAAAAATGTTGATCAATGTGTTCAGAGATATAAAGAGCATTATCATACAATTTTTACACAAAAAACCAAGCTGCTTCCGAATGCTAAAGAGGCGATCCTTTTAGCACATTCCTTTGCAAACTTGGCAATTGTAACGACAAAAACGGGGAAATATTCAAAAGAGCTGATGGCATATTTTGGGTTAGAGCAATACTTTTCCTGTATTATTGGCAGAGAAGATGTCGTTTATCCAAAACCACATCCAGAACCTCTTATCAAAGCAATCAAAAAAATTGATGCTTTGAAAGAGTATACTTGGATGGTAGGTGATACCTGTTTGGATATGGAAGCAGCCTACAAAGCAAATATTTCTTCCATCGGTCTCACTTGTGGATATGCTTCCTATACGCAGTTGCAAAGATGTTCTTCCCACATTGCGTCAACGCCCTTGGAAGCTGTTGAGCTGATCCAAAAAATCTGCGCAAGTTAAGTGTATATCTTGCAAAATTATGGAATGTAACTCTTTAAGAGCCATTTTATCTTATATTGGAGATAATAGACTCTAATATTGATTTAAGATGTGCTTGATTACAATTTGGTAACTAATCTAAAATAAGCAAAAATAGGAGCTACTATGTTAGAAATCAGATGGCACAGCCGAGCGGGACAGGGAGCTGTTACTGGAGCAAAAGGGCTGGCTGATGTTGTGGCAAATACGGGAAAATTTGTTCAAGCTTTTGCCTTTTATGGCTCAGCAAAACGGGGTGCTGCTATGACGGCATACAACAGAGTCGATGATGAACCGATTTTGAATCATGAAAAATTCATGCGACCAGATTATGTTTTGGTTATCGATCCGGGTCTTACATACACTGCAGATATTACAGCAAATGAAAAAGAGACTACAAAATATATCATTACAACGCACCTTTCTAAAGAGGAGCTTATCAAGTCTCAACCAAAACTGGAAGGAAAAGATGTATACGTGGTTGACTGTATGCAGATCTCTCTCGATACGATTGGTAGAGCGATTCCAAATGCACCAATGCTTGGAGCGTTGATGAAAGTTTCTGGAATGTTTGAACTTGATTACTTCCAAGAAGCGATGAAGAGAGTACTTGCTAAATTCCCTCAAAAAATCATTGATGCAAACATGGCTGCTATTGAGCGAGCTTATAACGAAGTACATTAAAGGATAGGCAATGGCAAAAGATTTAAAAGAGGTTAAAAATATAGATGAGATAAAAGATCTTGGATGGGATGAGCTAATTCCCGGAGCGGCACTTTTTTCTTTCACTGAGCCAGTAGAAGATGTTGTGGAAGTGCCTGCAGAGGAAAGACCGTATGCACCGACAAACTCACATGAATGGCAAGTAGGGGATTGGCGAGTTGAAAAACCTGTGTACAACAGAGATCTCTGTATTGATTGTCAGTTTTGCTGGGTATTTTGTCCGGACATCTCCATTTTGAGTCGTGATAAAAAGATGATCGGAGTGATTTATGAGCATTGTAAGGGATGTGGTATTTGTGTGGAAGTGTGTCCAACCAATCCTAAATCACTTTTGATGTTTCCTGAACATATGGAAAATGAAGAGGCTCTGTCTCAATGGCCGAAAAAAGAAGAGAAGAAGTAAAGGATAGCAAATGGCGAAAAAGTATGAATTAAATGAAATAGAGGTTTGGGATGGGAATATGGCAGCTGCCCATGCGCTACGACAAGCGCAAGTAGATATCGTAGCTGCATATCCAATTACTCCATCAACTCCAATTGTACAAAATTACTCCAAATTTTTAGCAGATGGATACGTGGATGGTGAATTTATTATGGTTGAGTCCGAACACTCTGCAATGAGTGGCTGTGTGGCTGCAAGTGCTGCAGGTGTTCGGGCAGCTACAGCTACGAGTTCACAAGGTTTTGCATTGATGGCGGAAGTGCTCTATCAAGCAAGTGGGATGAGACTTCCTATCGTTTTGACAGTAGTCAACCGTGCTCTTGCAGCTCCTTTGAACGTAAACGGAGACCATTCTGATATGTATCTGGGACGAGATGCAGGCTGGATCAATCTATGCTCATACAATCCGCAAGAAGCGTATGATCTAACTTTGATGGCTTTTAAAATTGGTGAAGATCTCAATGTCAGACTTCCAGTAATGGTGCATCAAGATGGATTTATCTGTTCTCACACGGCACAAAACGTACGACCGCTTCAAGATGAAGAGGCTCATGAGTTTGTAGGCGAATACAAACCGGTCAATACGATGCTTGATGTGGCAAATCCGGTAACACACGGTGTACAAACGGAAGAGGATTGGCACTTTGAGCATAAAGCAAGGCAGCATAATGATTTGATGAATTCATTCGGTACGATTAAAAAAATTTTTAATGAATTTAAAGAGCGAACCGGCAGAACGTATGATCTTGTATATACCTATAAAATGGATGATGCGGATGTGGCTATTTTTGCACTTGGAACGACAGTTGAGAGTGCAAGGATCGCAGCAGATAAGATGAGAGAAAAAGGTGTCAAAGCAGGTGTTGTGAGCTTGAGAGTTTTTCGACCATTTCCATTTAAAGAAGTCGCAGAAGCTCTGAGCAATGTCAAGGCTGTCGCAGCGATGGATCGAAGTGCTCCTGGTGGAACATTTGGTGCACTTTTCAATGAAATTAGTGCTGCTATGCTTGCACATGGAAAATCGCCGATAGTGCTCAACTACATCTATGGGCTTGGCGGGCGAGATACGACGATTGATATGCTCAAAGGTGTATATGAAGATCTTGACAAATGCGCGAAAGCCGGCGAGGCAGTTGTGCCAATGCAACAGTTCTTGGGACTTAGAGGTCCGAAGCTATCGTTTTATTAAGAGGGGGAAGAGATGGTAAAAAAGATTAAGAACTTAAAAGAGTTTTCACTCTCAAATGACAGGTTTGAAGGTGCAAACCTGATGTGTCCAGGATGTTCACACAACATCATCGTTCGAGAAGTTTTGAATGCGACAGATGATCCTGTGATCGTAGCGACTGCTACAGGTTGCTTGGAAGTATGTACAGCAGTCTATCCTAAAACGAGTTGGGATGTGAGCTGGATCCATATCGGTTTTGAAAATGCAGCAGTTGCGGCGGCAACGGTGAGTGCAGCCTATGAAGTGATGAAGAAAAAAGGCAAACTACCACCAGCGACGCAGAAGATGGTAGAAGAGGGAAGAGAACCAAAGATTGTAGCATTTGCTGGTGACGGTGGAACCTACGATATCGGTTTTCAATCTTTAAGCGGCGCATTTGAGCGAGGTCATAATTTTATGTATGTCTGTCTCGATAACGAAGTGTATGCAAATACGGGTGGACAAAGAAGCTCATCAACGCCAATAGGAGCGAGCACTACTACAAGTCCAGCTGGCAGTGTGAGTTATGGTGAAAAGATGATGAAAAAGAGTATGGTAGAGATCATGGCCGATCATGGTGCACCCTATGTTGCGCAGGTGAGCCCAAGCAAATGGAAAGATTTGGTCAAGAAAGTGCAAAAAGGTTTCGAGGTTTATGGACCAGTCTATATCAATGCACAAAGTGCATGTACGACAGAGTGGAAACATGCTCCAGAAGATACGATTGAAGTAAGTGATCTTGGAGTTGAGAGCTGTGTATGGCCACTCTATGAGATCATCAATGAGCGAGATGAGCATGGGATCATCTATAGTACAAAACTGAACATCACATACAGACCAAAAAACAAGATACCAGTAGAAGAGTATCTTGCAGCACAACCAAGATTTCGGCACCTTTTCAAACCAGAAAACAGACACATTATCGATCTATGGCAAAAAGCTGTGGATGCGAGATGGGAATATCTACAAAGAAGAGAAGAGGCGGGAGTATAATTTCCTCCTCTTTTATTGACAATGAATAGCGAAAATTTTTTTCAGCATGTGAAAGCCTCTTTGGAAAAAGAGGTAAAGCGGTTTGAATGTATCGGTTCGCGATACAATATGTCCTACTGTATTTTACTTATCTATCATGAATCACAAGACGATGTATCCCATCTTGTCCTTTCCAATATCCGTTGTGCAGACAGTTTTATGAAAATTGATGAACATCATTATGCTGTAGTTTTCTTTTCCAATCGGGAAGACTCCTACTCTATTCTGTCAAATAAACTGATGTACTCTATCGAGAGTGAATCAAAAGGGAAAACTTCTATAGGGGCTGCTTGCAGCAATTTTGAAGACAATGTTGTGTTGGCAGCAGTTCAAAATCTTTTGGAAGCGAAAAGCTTGGATTATAATATCATTATTGATTAAGGAGCAATATGCCATTACTTGAAAGTTTCACCGTGGATCATACCAAAATGCCTGCACCAGCTGTTCGGCTAGCCAAAGAGATGCAGACACCAAAAGGTGATGAGATTACTGTTTATGACCTTCGATTTTGTCATCCCAATAAAGAGATTATGAGTGTTAAAGGAACACACACCTTAGAGCATCTGTTTGCCGGTTTTATGCGAGACCACCTCAATTCTGATACAGTTGAAATTATCGATATTTCACCGATGGGATGTCGGACCGGATTTTATATGAGTGTCATCGGTAGACCCATTGAGTTGGATGTAGCACAAGCGTGGGAAAAAAGTATGCGCGATATTTTGGCGCTCAAAAGCATAGAAGAGATACCGGAACTCAATGTCTATCAATGTGGCAGCTGCTATATGCACTCACTCAATGAAGCTCAAAAAATTGCTAAACATGTCGTAGAGAGTGGAATAGGTATCATGAATAATGAAGAGCTGAAGCTCGATGTACATTCTATCGATATTCATAAATGTGATGTTGACCCAAGCGGTGTTCGCGTTATAGGAGAGTAGATGCTGATCGTTGTTCCAACAAAGGAGTTTGCAGGAGAAGACTCAAAAATCTCTACCGTGACAGAGGCGCAAACCTTTGTTTTCGTACAACTGGGTGAAGGTATGCAGATCGAAGAGATCCACGAGAAACCTTCTTTTGAGAATGAGCTGTTTGACTATATTGTTTCTCCAGATAAAAGCGATAATTTGGAGGAAGCCTTTAATCTGGGAGCAAGAGCGTTGCTTGCAAGAAATGGCATGAGTGTCGAAGAGATTGTGGAAGCATTGATGTTCCGGGAACTGGATGAGATTGTGTAGATGGATTATGAATTAAAAAAAACCGCCGATGGCAGTTATACACTCTATTCCAAGCAGTATGATGAGTGCTATCACAATATCCAAGATGGAGCACTTACAGAAGCGCTTCAAAAACATATTATCCCTGCATTTTCCTATTCGAAAAAAAAGCATCTCAATATTGTAGATATCTGTTTTGGCCTTGGTATCAATACATTGGCTACGATTGACTATTTTTTACATCAAAACGAAGTTGAATCTATCGCCATATACTCTCCGGAGCTGGATGAAAATCTTTTGGAATCTCTTCCCTCTTTTCAATACCCAAAACAGCTTGAAAACTATAAAGATATTTTAGAAAGATTGATCCAACATGGAAAGGTCGAATTGCCTACTATACAGATAGAATTGTTTAAAGGGGATGCAAGGTCCTATATTAAAAAACTCAAAGATATCGATGTAGTTTATCAAGATGCGTTCAGTCCGAAAAAGAATCCTGAGTTATGGACCCTGGAATATTTTCAAGAATTGTATCAAGTGATGAGTGAAGACGGTATCCTTACTACATATTCCATTGCCACTCCGGTTCGTCTTGGTTTGTGGGAGGCTGGATTTATTATCTATGAGAAACGTTTTGAAAATATTAAAAAGATGACAATTGGCAGCAAAAAAGAGCTTGATTTGCCAAAAGTGGATATGGCTTTGAAACAAAAGCGCTCCACTTCACAACCTTTGCGAGATGCCGATGTGGAAAAAGCATAGACTCTATTATCTTTTTTTGATCCTTTTTGTTGCGCTCATCGTTTTGAATACCTTTTCGTTTCAAGAGTTTTTTGTCAAAAGGTTTACCAGTGAAATTGCAAAAACCATTGATGCTGAGATAGAAAATAAACTGAATGCCACTGCTGCGATGGCTATCACGATAGCTCACAGCAGCGATGCGAAGACCTATATCCGCACCAGAAAAAATTCCCTCTATTTTCAGCGGCTTCCCTTCTATTATCGAAAATATACCAAATTTAAAAATATAAAAATTTATATTCTTGATCGTAGTGGAAACATTATCTTTTTTCCTGTTCCTAATAAGCGGTATAAAAAAATGACCGAACCACTTTATGTAAAACTTCCTGTATTCAATGATACCTGGATTGATTGTAGAGGTCTGCATCTTATCTCATACGCTGCAGTGACAGCAGAGAATAAAAATCAAAAAAAATTGGGCTTTATCGCTATTGAGAGTCAATTCAATTCCATCAGCAAAAATTTGGAAAAAATCGGTGTTGAGTCGATTGCAGTGTTAGACAAAGATCTTGCTGGTAAATCGATGCAGGTAAAACATCATATCCAAAACTATAAAATTTTAAATCTTGAATGGAATGAGGAGCTTGTCGATGATCTGAAAGAGATCGGAGTAAAAAAAATTATAGTATCCAAAACCCCTATCATTGACCATTTTAAGATCTATTATCGCTATCCTATCAAAGACAGGACAGGTATAGTCAATGGCTGGATTCTTTTTTCTACCTCTATAAAGAAGCTCTTTTTGGATTTTGTAACCCCCAAACTCGCAATCGAAAATATTTTACTGGTTCTCTCTTTTATTCTTTTGATCTATTTCAACGAAAAATCGAAATATTTTATTATCAAAGATCAAGTAGATTATTATCATGAGATTTTAGATAATTTCAAAGAGATGATTCTCATTTTTGAAGGATACCAAGTCAAATATATCAATCGTGCAGTTTTTGAGTATCTTGGAAAAAGCGATCCGGAAGATATTGAAAAGAGTTTTGGCGATGAATGGCGGGTATACATTCTTAAAGATGGAAAAAGAAAGATGATGAGTTGGAAGCATTTCATCGATACAATATGCCAAACGAAAGAGTGTATCCTGCAGGTTGATATTATGGATAAACGCTACTTTTTTCAAGTAATTGGCAAAAAGATAAAAGAGAATGATTGCGTAGCCGTTTTTCTTGATATAACCGATACGTACAGGAGTATGGAGGAGTTACAGGAGATTGCCTATAAAGATCCTTTGACCGGACTGTACAATCGTACTCTTTTACAAGATATTGTACACAATCTACTCCGACTCAAAAGAAAAGATGAACATCTCGTACTTGCTTTGGTGGATATCGATCATTTCAAAAGCATCAATGATGAGTTTGGTCACGATACGGGTGATGAAGTTTTACGGTATGTGGCTCAGCTGATAAAAAAACGATTGCGTAGTGAAGATTATGTTTTTCGAATAGGTGGAGAGGAGTTTTTAATTGTAATGAAGACTAGAAGTATTGAAAAAGTATTGCGGATATTGCAGTCTATTCGAAAATATTTTGCATCACACCCTATGAAAAAACTGAAAAAACCTGTTACAATCAGTATAGGTGTAACAGAATTTAAACCATATGAGAGTTTCAAACAGGCGTTTAAACGTGTGGATGAGGCACTGTATGAAGCAAAAAGAAGTGGAAGAAACCGACTGATTTATAAAGGAGTGGAAGATGATCAGTGAAGAGCTCAAGCGTATTATGCTCAATATCGCACGAATAGCGATCAAAGAGGAGTTTTTAGGGCATAAAGAGTTGAATGACGATGTAAAACAACGGCTTATCGCCATGCATCCAGAGCTCGCAAAACCTGGAGCCGTGTTTGTTACGATAAACGAAAGAAGTTCACTACGAGGATGTATAGGCTCTCTTGTAGCCCATAGACCACTTATCGATGATTTGATCGAAAATGCAAAAGCTGCAGCGTTTGGCGATCCGAGATTTCCACCTTTGAGTCCGGAAGAGTTTGACAAAATCACCATCGAGATTTCTGTACTCAGTGAGCCAAAACCGCTTGAATATCGAGATATTGAGGATTTACGGGCAAAAATCAGACCAGGAATCGATGGAGTTGTTTTAAAGCTTGATGGCAGACAAGCCACCTTTTTGCCTCAGGTATGGGAGGATTTGAGTGATTTTGATCAATTTTTTGCTCATTTATGTATGAAAGCTGGACTTCCTGCAAATTGCCTTGCCTATCATCCTGAAATTTTTGTTTATCAAGTAGAAAAATTTAGTGAAGAGGATTTTCAAGGGTGAATCTGTTTGAATACGAGCTTCCCAAGGAGGATGAAACATTTACGACTCTCTATAAACGGGGTTCTTTGGAAATAGTCCGTATTGTGAGTGCTTCTTTGAAAGAAGAGAAAACATTCTGTGATGCAAGGGACGAGTGGGTTGTCCTTTTGCAAGGTGAAGCAACCTTGCGTATGCAAGGAAAACTCTTTCAATTAAAGGCCGGAGATATCCTTCTGATCCCGGCAAACACTTTGCATACATTGATAAGCGTGAGCAAAGGAGCGCTGTGGCTTGCAGTCCATTTTGACCCTAAAAAGTGTGAATGATTTTGTACACAGGACCTTTGGGGGTTAGGATGCTTTTAATAAGACGGAGTTGTGGTTCGATTGAACCGATGGCTTTTCCTTCTAGAAAACGGATGTTTTGAATGAATCTATCGAAATTATGCACTTTTTTGATTCTGCATAGCGTTACATGCGGGATGAACGCTTTGTCTGGCTTGATCTGAAGTTTTGAGACAATTGCCTGGTGCAGTCGAAATAAAGATTCATCGGAAGCTTTTGCAAACAAAACTTTGGGTGGATGACCAAAAAATCCAAGATGATTCATACCTATCTTTTTTTCAGGTTTGGCAATATCTTCAAGTCTCTCTATGATAGGTTGCGGTGTAGGCATATCTCCCAAAAAAAGGTAGGTTAGATGAATATTATGCTTCTCAACCCATTTGCCCTCTAAAAATGAAAATTTTTCCTTGATGAGTCCGTAATAGTTGATTGTTGCAAAAGAGCCTAAAAAAAGTCTCATAATTTTCCTTAAAAAAGAGCCTGTATCTTTTCGACTGTTTCCCAGTCGATTTTCTTTTCTTTTTTAAAAAGATAGAAAAGATACCTTGCAAACATATCTGTTTCGATATTGACTCTCCGCCCCACCCTATACGAGCCAAAAAGTGTCTCTTTGAGGGTAATTGGTATGATGGTGAGCCTGAAAGAATCCTCATAAACTTCGTTGACTGTGAGGCTGACGCCATCGATCGCGATACTTCCTTTTGGAATAACAAATTTGATGTACTCTTTTGGAATTTTGATCAAAAAATCGGTTGAGTTGATTCCTGGTTTAATAGCAATGATTGTACCAAGAGAGTCAATATGTCCCTGGACGATATGTCCCTCTATCCTGTCGCTAAGTCGCATCGCTGGTTCGATATGGACGCGATCTTTGTAGTTTTCCAAAGCGATAACGTTTCTTGTTTCATCGCTGAGTTCCACTTCAAAACCATCATTATAGAGCTTCGTTACACTCAAACATGCACCGTTGACGGCAATGGAGTCACCGATATTAGGTCTATGTTTTGCTTTGAGTCTCAGATGTTTGCCGTCAAATTGTGAGACGGTTGCTATTTCTCGAATGAGGCCTGTGAACATCGCATCTCTTTTGGTTTGAATTCTTGAAGATTTTTGATACTATCTTGTCGCAAGTTTAATCTTTCTTAAGTTTTGTATAATTATAACAAAGATAAAACGGAGCAATCTATGAAATTTGACGTTATTGTCATTGGTGGAGGACACGCCGGTATCGAGGCGGCACTGGCCAGTGCCCGCATGGGTATGAAAACGTTGATGATTACCATTTTAGCTGAGCAAATCGGTGCCGCTAGCTGTAATCCGGCGATCGGAGGTCTGGCAAAAGGACATCTTGTCAAAGAGATCGATGCCCTTGGAGGGCAGATGGGACTGACGACTGATAAAACAGGGATACAGTTTCGCATCCTCAACGCCTCCAAAGGTCCAGCCGTGCGAGGAAGCAGAGCGCAAATCGATATGGACAGGTACCGCATTATGATGCGAACCATAGTACTCAATACGCCAAATTTGGAAGTGCGACAAGAGATGGCGGACAGGCTCCTCGTCAAAGGGGATGCGGTTGTTGGTGTAGAGACCAATTTGAAAAATATTTACCATGCAAAAAAGGTGATTGTAACTACAGGGACTTTTTTAAGAGGCCTCATTCACATAGGAGAAATCAAACAAGAAGCTGGACGAGCAGGAGAGTTCGCTTCCAATGCACTCAGTGATTCGCTCAAAAGTCTTGGACTTAAACTTGGGCGACTGAAAACTGGAACATGTGCAAGAATCGATGCAAAGACGATCGATTTTAGCAAAATGGAAGTGCAACCGGGCGATGAAAATCCTATTCCGTTTAGTTTCAGAACCGATCGAAAACATTTCAATCCTACCCAGCTTTCATGCTACATCACCTATACCAATGAACGAACCCATGAGATCATTGAATCCAATTTTCATAGAGCCCCTCTCTTTACAGGGCAGATAGAAGGAGTTGGGCCAAGGTACTGTCCAAGCATAGAAGATAAAGTCTATCGATTCAGAGACAAAGAGCGCCACCATATCTTTGTAGAACCCCAAACACTGGAAGCGACAGAGTATTACATCAATGGTATGAGTACATCACTTCCACCTGATGTTCAGCTGGAGATGATACGCAGTGTCAAAGGATTGGAGCACGCTGAGGTTGTTCGGTACGGATACGCGATTGAGTACGATTTTGTTGAACCTACCCAACTCAAACATACATTGGAAACCAAATCGATCAAAAACCTCTACTGTGCGGGACAGATCAACGGAACTACAGGATATGAAGAGGCAGCGGCCCAAGGATTGATGGCAGGCATCAATGCGGCTTTGGCTATCAAAGGGGAGGAGCCTTTGATTTTAGGCAGAGATGAAGCCTATATAGGCGTATTGATCGATGATCTGGTCACAAAAGGGACAAAAGAGCCTTATCGTATGTTTACAAGCAGGGCCGAGTTTCGACTGCTACTTCGAGAAGACAACGCCGATCTTCGTCTTATGCCATATGGTCATAAACTTGGCCTTGTGGATGAAGAGACCTATATGAAAATGATCAGGAAAAAAGAGCAGATTGAAAAAGGATTGGATCTGTTGAAAAACAGTTTCATCACACCAAACAAAGAGACATTAGAGCTTTTAAACAATCTAGAAGAGGGGAAAATCACCGATAAAACGGCTCTTATCAATGTGGTGGCTCGTCCAACTTTCACCATGGAAAAACTTGAGGCATTGGTACCCGAGTTAAGAGAGTTCAGTGAAGAGGCAAAAGAGCAGATTTTGATAGAGGCAAAATATCATCAGTATATTCAGATGCAAAAAGAGCAGATTGCAAAGATGCATGAACTGATGAATGTAATAATACCTGAAGACCTCGATATCGATGCAATCAGTGGACTAAGCAATGAAGTCAAAGAGAAACTCAAAGCCCATAAACCGCCAACCCTTTTTGCGGCAAGTCAAATCAGTGGTATCACACCGGCGGCGATCGAGATTTTACATATCTATATCAAGATGTATCAAAAAGGAAAAAAATCATGACAATCTATTTTTATGCCCATACCGACAACCGAACGGGACTTGATCGACTTCGAAGAAGTGCCGCATTGGCAAAAGAGCTGCAAAAAGAATATGAGGTCTATTTCATGACGACAGAGTTTCGTTCAGCTACCTATGCGAAACAACATCTTGGCATCAAGAAAGCCGTCGGAATAGAGGATTTCCGAAATGTGGGAACAATTTGCGAAAGAGGAGATATCCTTGTTTATGACAGTAATGAGCACAACGAGACGATCCATCAAGAGATGATCGATTTTTTTGGTGCGTTTATTCGTATCTCCTATGATCCAAAAGATCTCCCAAAAGAGAAAGAAATACTCATCTCTCCTTATATCGTAGGAGAAAACGTCATCAACGGCATCTTGGTTGATATGGACTATTTTAAAGACAGGGAGAAATCGATCGATAAACTTTTCTTTTACGGTGATAGCGACTATGAAAAGAGAATGCTTGAAATCGCTCCTCAATTAAAAGATTTTCAGATGGAGTTTTTGGAAGGATTTTACTTTTTTGTCGATATGGAAGAGAAGTTAACACCATTTTTTACTACATACCATCCCTATGAGGAGTATCAAGAATCCATACGATCAGCACGAACATTTCTCTCATTTTCTCCCCAAAGTGCATTGGAGGCCGTTGCAGCAGGTGCTAAAACAATCTATATCCAGTCAAAAGAGGAGGATGAATATCTCTCCGTACTCGAACGAGCTGGTGTAAAAAATCTTGGATACTTCGATGCTACCCATCTTCAAGAGGCACTTTTGAACCCATCTGTTCCAAACAAAGAGTATCTTCAAAGCCTTAGTGTCGAAAAAGTGGCAAAGAGACTATCAGAGTATCTTAAAAGCAGCTCTTAAGTAAAAGATAACTTAATTTTATATTTTCTTAAATGTTTGTGTATTAAAATAACTTGACCAAAAATCTATAAAAGGATTGTCTATGGCAAACAGCAGACGTGACTTCCTTGGAATGGTGTTCGGCGGATTCGCTGGAGCTGGCGGTTTGGCTGCTCTATATGCGATGAAGCGTACATGGGACCCATTGCCAAGCGTTATGGCAGCAGGATTTACTACAGTAGACCTCTCTCCTATGAAGGCGGGAGAACTACGAACAGTGACATGGCGAGGAAAGCCTATCTTCATTCTCAAAAAGCCACCTGAAGAGAACTGTAATCATATACCGGACGAGACAAAAAAACGTCTTGTCAAAGTGGGAGACAGCGAGTATCTTGTGATGATCGGGCTTTGTACGCATCTTGGATGTATCCCTTCCTGGGAGCCAGACAAGAAAACTTTCCATTGTGCATGTCACGGTGGCGAATATGATGCGTGTGGTGTCAATACGTTCGGTCCTCCTCCAAGACCTATGGATATTCCTCCTTTCAAAATTGAAGGAACTAAATTGGTGCTTGGCGAAGAGGGTCCAGAGTATAAAAAAATGGTCGGTAAAGCGTAAGGAGCGGATATGGCACATTTTACGAAAGCAAATAGCGTTTACGAGTGGCTCGACCAGAGATTGGCACTTGACAAGTTGTGGAAAGTCCTGGCAGCCGAATATTGGATTCCAAAAAATATCAACTTTCTATGGGCGATGGGTGTGGTCTTGATGACCATGTTTACGATCCTTCTTATCAGTGGTATTTTTCTTTTGATGTACTACAAACCAGATACGAAACTTGCCTTTGACAGTGTGAACTATACGATTATGCAAGAGGTATGGTTCGGATGGCTGTGGCGACATATGCATGCAGTTGCTGCATCTGTTGTTTTCTTGGTGATCTACATCCACATGTTTACCGGTATCTACTACGCCTCTTATAAGCGAGGCCGGGAGATGATCTGGATTTCCGGTATGCTTTTGTTTGTTACATTCAGTGCAGAAGCATTCAGTGGATATATGCTTCCATGGGGACAGATGAGCTACTGGGCAGCTCAGGTTATCACAAACCTTTTTGGCGGTATTCCGTTTATCGGTGATGACTTGGTTGTTTGGATTCGAGGAAACTTTTATGTATCTGATCCGACACTTACAAGATTTTTCATGTTGCATGTTCTTTTGATGCCACTTATTATCATGGCGATCATAGGGCTTCACTTCTACACTCTTCGAATTCCTCACGTGAACAACCAAGATGGGGAAGAGATCGATTTTGATGCTGAAGCGGAAAAATATAAAGCAGGACTCAAAAAAGAGTCAAAAGTGATTCCATTTTGGCCAGTTTTCTTGAGTAAAGACTTTTTTGTACTTGGCGTCTTTATGATCTTTTACTTCTATTTGGTGTTCTATCATTACGATTTTGCGATGGATCCGATCAACTTTGATCCAGCAAACCCTATGAAAACACCACCACATATATATCCAGAGTGGTACTTTTTGTGGAGTTATGAGGTTCTGAGAGGATTCTTCTTTAATGTTGGACCATTGAGTGCGATGGATATGGGTCTGATCGCTTTTGGTATCGCAAACGTGATCTTCTTCTTCTTGCCATGGTTCGATAAAAACGATGAGGTTGCACCAGCTTCAAGAAGAGGCGGTTTTAAAGTATGGTTCTGGCTTTTAGTGATCGATATGATTGTATTGACCATTTGGGGAAAACTTCCTCCAACAGGGTTTAATGCATATATCGGTTATGTAGCAGCAGTCGGTTTCTTGGCTCTTTGGGCTGCACTTCCAGCTGTGACAGCGAGAAAAACAGGACTTCTATGGTTTGTGATTTTAGTAACTTTGGCTCTTTATGTTGCAGGATATATGGAGTATACAAAAGCACTTGGAAACGGATTTTTGATCGTTTCACTCTTTGTGATTTTCTACTTGCTCTTTTTCCTTAATCCTGTGATGGTACGAAATAGAGGGGGTGCACGATGAATAAAGAACTCAAAATACTAGCGATTATCATCGTTCTTGTAGGGATTACATATTGGGGAATCGAGCCGTACGCTCACTCCAAAATGCACCCTCATCACGAACCAGCAACGTTTAAGTATGAGGATCTCAAAGCACCGAATCTCAAAGGTGATCCAAAAAAAGGTGCGCAAGCGATTATGAATAACGGGTGTACCGGATGTCACTCCATCAAAGCTGCTGGAATTCCAGCACCAATGGATCCGGTGAGTGCAAGTGCTAGTTATGGTGTCAATCCACCAGATCTTAGCAATATCGCTGCTGTAACAGATGAGAAGTTTTTGGCGGCATTCATCAAACATCCGGTTCATGCTTTCAAACTTGATCACAAATATAAAAATAAAGCGTTTCCAATGCCTGACTTTTTCGGAAGTGATCAAGATTTGGCAGATATTGTAGCGTATCTAAAGTCTATCGCGAAACCACAGACTCCAAAAGGAGCGTTTGAGGTTGCGTGTGGACGATGCCACAATCTCAAATATGACGGTTGGACAGTTATCGGTGAAAAACCGAAATTTAAAAACGATGTAGAAAAAGCCGATTTTGAGTTGAAATTGGCTAAATATGAAGCGAACTTGAAAAAATATCTCGGAACGACTCCTCCGGATCTTTCTATGTATATTCGAAGTAGAGGACATGAGTATATCCGAGATTTTGTTGAAGATCCGCAAAAGATCCTTCATGGTACGGCAATGCCTCGTGTGGGTTTGACTGAGGAAGCTACTATGAAAGTGATCGAGCATCTTGAAAAAGTAGGGGATCGCAAAAAAGAGAAACGAAATAAACTCGGTATCTGGGTTCTTGGATACTTTGTGATTTTTGCTATCCTCGCATATCTCTGGAAACAAAAAATCTGGAGAGAACTCCACTAATTCCCTGGAAGGCTTAGGCCTTCCACAAACTCTTTGTTTTAAACTCCTTTTTCGAAAATTACGATACAATCTACAAAAAACTATCAAAGTATGGGACTATGCTTATTGACGGACATGGACGAAAAGTAGATTATCTTCGAATTTCACTGACGGAGCGATGCAATTTCAGATGTCAGTACTGTATGCCTGAAAAGCCTTTTTCGTGGGTACCAAAAGAAAATCTTTTAAATTTCGAAGATCTCTTTAAATTTGTAAAAGCTGCAATCGATGAAGGAATTACCAAAATTCGTTTGACTGGTGGGGAGCCGACATTAAGAGCAGATTTGGATAAATTTATCAAGATGATTTATGATTACAAACCAGATATCGATCTTGCTATGACCACTAACGGATATCTTTTGAAAGATATCGCAAAAGACTTGAAAAAGGCTGGACTCAAACGGCTCAATATCTCACTAGACAGTCTCAAACCGGAAGTTGCAGCCAAAATTGCGGGTAAAGATGTACTCAAAAATGTTCTGGAAGGTATCGACGCGGCGTTGGAAGCCGGACTGAAAGTAAAAATCAATATGGTACCACTGAAAGGCGTCAATGAAGATGAGATTGTCGATGTGATGGAATACTGCAAAGAAAAAGGCATGCAGATTCGATTTATCGAATATATGGAAAATGTTCATGCGCACAGCGAGCTTAAAGGAATGCATGGTAAAGAGATTCTGGAAAAAATCAAGCAAAAATATGAAATAGAAAAAATTGGCAGACAGGGAAGCAGTCCAGCCTTTTTGTATAAACTCAAAGAGGATGGATACGTTTTTGGACTGATCGATCCTCACAAACACGATTTTTGTGAAACATGCAACAGAATTCGTTTGACAGCCGAAGGATATTTGATACCGTGTCTTTACTTTGATGAGGCTATGAGTATCAAAGAGGCTGTACAGGTTGGCGATATCGATAGAGCGGTGGAAATTTTAAAAACGGTTTTAGCCAATAAACCAAAAGAGAATCGCTGGAGCGAAGATGCGAACGAAGCATCCAACAGAGCCTTTTATGAGACGGGGGGATAATGCTTTATCTTGTTGAAGATTTTTACTCCATTCAAGGAGAAGGAAAGTTTATAGGAACTCCTTCGGTTTTTTTTCGTTTTGGCGGATGCAATCTCAAATGCCCAAGTTTTGGAGAATATTTTATTCAAGGACGTATTGTACATGGATGTGACTCTATCCGTGCTGTCAACAGAGAGCTTTTCCAGTCCAAATGGAAAGAAATAGACACAAAAAATGAACTTATTGAGATTTTGCACAGTCATGTAGAGTATCTTGATTTCAAGCCCCATATCGTGATAACTGGCGGTGAGCCGCTTATTTATTGGAATGATCCGGTTTTTTATGGATTTTTAGAGTATCTTGTCGAGGAAGGTTATATCGTAACGATTGAGACGAATGCGACGATCATGATCGATTTTGAAAAATATCCTGTATTTAAAGATGTTATCTTTGCCATGGCTGTAAAACTGGCAAATAGTGGCGAAAAGTATGAAAAAAGGGTCAATAAAAAAGCAATAGAAGCGATTGCTCTCAATACCGGTTACAGTTTTTTTAAATTCACGCTTGATAGAGGCAGTGTGCAGATGAGGGCATACGAGGAGATTGTGGATATCGCTGGTGCATACCCTGAAATAGAAGTGTTTTGTATGCCGCTTGGCGATAGGATAGATGAACTGAAAAAACACGATAAGGCTGTTGTAGAATTTTGTATGATACACGGATTTATCTATAGCGACAGACTGCAGGTGAGACTCTGGAACAGGGAAAAACGAAGATGATCATCCGAAAACTGTTTAAGTTTGAAAACGCCCATATTGTCCGCAACTGTACCTCAAGGCGGTGCAGCGAATCGATTCATGGACACTCCTATAAAGTAGAGCTTCTTTTTGCTTCCGATACTCTTGATCGAGGGCAGATGGTCTATGATTTTGGATTGACAAAATTGACGATCAAAGAGCTTATCGATTCGTTTGATCATGCGATTACGCTGTGGAGCGGAGATAATCCGGAATATTTGAAAGATATGAAGCGATGGAGCAGGCGGTGGGTGGAACTGCCTGTAAGTCCAAGTGCCGAACAGTATGCACGTGTAATCTTTCTGATGACGGATTTGGTACTTCGGCAAACGAAAATGGTCAATGAAGAGAAAAACGTCCATTTAGAAGGTGTTATCGTCCATGAAACAGATACAGGATATGCAAAGTGTGGCAAAGAAGATGCTTATTCTGAAAAAATGGGAAGAATAGACCTTGCCTCTATCATCTTTTCTGAAGGTGTCAAGGAGGAGTGGAGCGATCCACACATGTGGGATAAACTCCTTCGTGGAGAAAAAATAATCAACCCCAAGAAAATATAAGGAGAAAAGAATGAAAAAGATCACATTGGTTTCAATAGTTGCTGCAACGCTGCTTTTAGTTGGATGCAGTGGGAAAAAAGAGGAGCAAAAGCATGAAGCTGTTGCTCAGCATACGGAGCACAATAAAGAAATAAAAAAAGCTGAGCCGGTCCAACAAACACAAAAAAGTGAGCCAGTAAAACAGCAAGTACAAGCACCAGTAAAAAAAGAAGAACCTAAACAAGCTAATAGCATTTCAGCAAAAGATTTGTTTGGTAAATGCGCTTCATGTCACGGCACTGATGGGAAAAGAAAAGCACTCGGGAAATCTGGCATCATTGCTGGTATGAGCAAAGATGAGGTGCTGAAAAAATTAAAAGAGTATAAATCAGGTACACTCAATAAATATGGTATGGGCCCTCTGATGAAGGCTCAAGTAGCAGGACTCAGCGACAAAGAGCTGGAAGCTCTTGCGGAGTATATCGCCTCTATGAAGTGATGATCTGCAACATCATGTCGGAACCTCTGTGTTCAAAAAGGGGAAGCATCAAAACTTTTTTCCCCTTTTTAAGTATCTCCACATCTTTATCAAGGATGATATATCCATCCATCAAACTGGCAGGCCGTACCATTCCTGGACCCCGTTTATCTAACGGATAAAAAGCCTCTCCGTCAAATCTTCCAGGTATGGCCGTATCACGGCCAGGCTTGTTTTTGATCTCTTGTGCTAATGGTATATGGAATGGTTGATGATAAGCATCGATTCTGCCCTGCAGCTTTTTGATCAAAAACCGCCCAAAAATTTCAAAATTGATAATGGCTGCCAAAGGATTGCCAGGAAGATTGAGCACATAGGTATTGCCGATTTTTCCTAATGTGGTAGGTTTGCCGGGTTTTATGTCGATTTTGCTAAAGAGGATCTCCATGCCAAGTTGTTTGAAAGCATCTTTGGTAAAATCTGCCTCTCCTACACTGACACCGCCGCTTGTAATGATAATATCAGCATGGAGTCCGTTTTTGATAGCTTCAACGATTGCCTCGATGGAGTCTTCCACTTTTCCCAAAAAACTCACATCACATCCAAGCTCTTTGCACCGTGCATACAAAGATGGCGTGTTGGAATTATAGATCTGCCCCTCTTCAAGTGTTTCATAAGCCATTTTGAGTTCATGCCCTGTAGCAAATATAGCTATGTGTATTCTTTTATAAACCTGGATATGGGATATTCCCTGGCTTGCAAGGAGTCCTATCTTGTATGCATTTAAATATTCGCCCTTTTGGATGAGCTTTTCACCTTGTTCGATATCTTCACCCGCTTTTCGTATATGGTTATAAAGTTTTATCTTTTTAGGTAGATGGATCATATTACCTTCAAACGTTACATCTTCGATAGGAACAATAGCTTCTGTACCTTCCGGGATCTTGGCTCCAGTCATAATCTTGATGCATTCGCCGCTTTGGAGGGTAAAACTTTTGTCTTCACCGGCCAAAACTGTTCCGGCAAGTTTCACCTGTTTACCAGCATCCTCCACTTTGACCGCAAAGCCATCCATTGCAGAGTTGTCAAAGAGTGGCAGATTGAGCGAAGCATAGACATCTTGTGTTGCGATCCGTCCAACGGCATCTTCGATACAAAGAAGTTCCTGTTTTGTTCTTATGGGGAGGGCGTCTATTATGTTCAGCGCTTCAATGATAGAGATAGCCATAATCTTCCTTTTGCTATAATGGTTGTAAAAAAGGAGGCCCTTTGGACCAACTCTTTACGATGTCTAAACATCTGCATATGACGACAGTTTTTTTGCTCATTGTAGCACAAATCGCTTTTTTTTGGATTGCGAAAGAGGATGATTTTATCAGTTTCGTACGACGTGTTAAAAAACTCTATCTTGTACAAACCGTACTTTTTGCCATGGTTGTCTTTACAGGTCTTTTGATGCTGACGGTTTTGAAGTTTTCCGTGTGGAATGTTGAGATTGTTTTGATGATATTTGTTTCGATTGCAATTTTGGTACATCAAATCTTGCTATATAAAAAGCTCAGACCAATTCGAAGCGATGAAACCGGACTGCAAAATGCATATAAAACTTGGGCAAAAAAGGTGATGGGTGCCGAGATATTGGCTGAAATCGTTGTTTTTGTCTTGGCGGTGATACTCAAGTGAAAGCAAATCTCAAAAGATATTTTTGTCAAAAAGAGATCGCTTTTGTACTTTTGTTTGGCTCATTTGCCAAAAATGAAGCGCATCATCTAAGCGATGTGGATATAGGTGTCTATTTTTTAAAAGAGCCTGATATTTTGGATATTGGTGAAATGGTGCTGGATTTGGAAGAGATAACCGGAAAAAGGGCGGATTTGGTTGTTTTGAATGATTTGTACAAGAAAAATCCGCTTTTGAGTTTTAACATCATACAAAATCATGAAGTTTTATGTGTAAAAGATAAAGAAAAATATGTAGATTTTAAAGCAAATTTATATCTATGGTATTTTGATCATGAACCACTCTTTAGAATACAAAAAGAGGCGTTTTACGAAAGGCTGAAAAATGGAGATTTGGCAAAAACTTTTGAGATTGGAAGAAAATATAAAAATTCTTGAAGAAATAAGACAAGAATTTAAAAATTTGGATATACGAAAAGAGTGGGAGATCAGATACGGCCTTTTTGAATCGATTCAAATTGTTATCGATATCTCTTGTAAGATTGTATCTAAATTTAATCTTGGACAGCCAAAAAACTATCGAGAATGTATTGAAAAATTGGTGGAAAACAGGATAGTAAATAGCTATTTAGGGGAAAAATTAATAAAGATGGTAGGACTTCGAAATCTTTTGATCCAGGAATATTGTGAGATTGATAACAGTAGATTGGTTTCATATTTAGAGAATTTAGAGGATTTTAAACAATTTATTGAAGCTGTGAAAGAGATCTGATGCAATTTATCTACCACCCTGAAGCCGGAGTTCAGAGTTTACAGATTGAAGGAGAGATTTATAACTATATTTTCAAAGTCCGACGCCACAGGAAAGGTGAGACGATCGCTTTTCGAAACATGAAAGATGGTAAGCTGCATTGCTATGAGATTGTAGAAGTGAGCCGAAGAGAAGCCGTTTTGGAGCTAAGAAAAAGTGAGAAAAATGAAATTGAGCCAAAGCGTTTTTTTCATCTGATTTGGTGTATCATCGATCCCAAAACCATCGAAAAGACACTACCAATGCTCAACGAGATAGGTGTGAGTAAAATCACCTTCGTTTACTGTGATAGAAGCCAAAAAAACTTCAAACTGAAACTTGAAAAACTGCAAAAAATTTTAATCAATTCCTCTCAACAGTGCGGACGAAGCCGTTTGATGGAGTTGGAGATACTTTTAAGTCTTGATGAAGTTATAAAGAAATATAATAATATAGTACTCATCGATTTTTGTGAAGAAAAACTCAGTTGTACCGATAATGTAGAAAGAGTGTTAATTGGACCGGAAGGCGGTGTGACAAAAGAAGAGAGAACGATGTTTGAGAAAGTGAAGGGGTTGGATACCCCGATGGTTTTGAGAAGTGAGAGTGCAGCAGTTGTCACAGTTTCGAAGGTGATGTTATGAAAAAATTTATAATTCTTTTTTTGCTTTTGACATCGTCTCTTTTTGCAGATATCATATTGCAGGGCTCTTTGCATGTAGGAGATGGGTTTAGAAGTGGTTGGCAATATGAAGAACCTCTTACAAAAAAACGATTGTACAGTATATATGGAGAAGAGGATGGGGAACATACCTATCAATATTACCTTGATAACCCTTCCTATTTTTATCTTTCGCAAGATACTACAATTACGGGTTTCGAACTTATAAATGCTATAGGATTGACTACTAATACTAATATACGGCTTTATATCGATAGTAACCTTGTTGCAACGGGAAGCGATGGAAGTGACACTGTTACAATTGATCCTCCTTTGGCTTTATCTAAAGGGTTTCATACAATTGCAGTAATTGGAAGCTGTTATCGTAATGGAAGAGAAAGAGATTGCTCAAGTAGAAGAATAGATGATATAGATGATTTTACATTTGATGCGATAAAACTTTATAGCGATGTCAACACTACTGCAGTTGTCCACCTTGATCATTTGCATACAGGAAATACAGATGATTATGATGATTGGTATGATATTGAAAATAGTTCAATTGCTTATTATCCTGACGCTCCATTAGGAAACTCTTATACTTTTGATATTAATATTACAGATAATCTAGTGGGTTTTGAAGTTCTCATACCGAATATGAGGGATGTTCATCAAAACAATGTCAATACTATAAAAGTTTATGATAAAAATAATAATTTGATAACAACTTTTTATATCAATCATAATAATACAGATAAATTTAATTTTGATGTTATTTATGATCAAAATGTATCAGGGATTAAACAAGTTGTAATAAATTCGAATTATGCATCCAATATTGATGATATAGACGATCTCTCTTTTGATGGAATTGTGGTAGTTCCATATTACTCTTTTCAAGAATTATACAATGTAAAAATAGATTATCATTTTGATGAGTGTAGTTGGGACAATGATCCAAATACATATGAAATTAAAAATTATGGCTTATTAGGAAATGAATATAATTTAACAGCTTTTGAACAAGCTTCTCAAAATGAAGGACAAGTGTGTAGAGGAGGGAACTTTATTTCGGATGATACTCATGATAAAGCTCTGCTACCAAAAAATAATATCCCGCTTCCAAGCGAATATACTTTAAATTTATGGATTAAGTTTCCATTAGATGAAAATGGACATAAAGAAATAGATTCAGATTTTTATTATTTTAATATTGCTGATAGACCTGGTCAAGGTGGACAAGGAGATTATATATTTTTCGCACATCAGTTATCTAATAATATTTGGAGTTTAAATATCAATGATGATAATGGTAAAGATTCAATAAACTTTAATCCTCAACATTTAAATGGTTGGCATATGTTGACCTTTGTTGTGACATCAAATGGAACAAAGTTTTACTTAGATGGAGAGTATAACGACTCACTTTATACACATCCTTCGGGAGAAATTGGGTTACTGTTCAATAGTGACTATCAAACAGGTAATAATCAGCCTAATTGGCAGTCATTGGGGGCTTTGGCAGATGAATTTAAAATCTTCGGAAGAGTTCTTTCACAAAGTCAAATTCAAACTATTTATGACAATGAAAGCAATGGCAAAAACTACGATGGTTCTCCGAGGATCTGTCCCGTATGTGGAGGACCTATCATTCGATCCGGTCTATTCAACGCAGTCGATATTGTTACGGGGAGCTGCAGTGCCGAGAATCACTGGGATGACAATATCACCACAAAAATTGTTAACAAAGATTTCAACCTGACAGTCTTAGCGAAAGCGGCGGATGGATCGAGCGGCTTTGAAGCAAATATTACAAAAGTTTCCCTCTATCTATTTGACAGTAGCAGCAGTGGCGCATGTAGTGGCTCTTATACAGAAGTTTCTGTATGTACCGATTGCGGTACCACGAAAAACGGTTGCCTTCCCGTAGGACCTATGCAAGTAGATCGAGCAAAAAAATGTGTTTTGGTTCATATCGAGGGTAAGGATATCAACTCAACCTCCAATGATGTGAACGAGTCCAATTCTACCGACAATTTTGCTATCCGTCCGGACCATTTTTCCCTCACTGCTCCAGCCTCGATGGTTGCAGGAAAAGATACTGCGATTCTTGTCGATGCTTTGGATGAAGCCAACCAAAAAGTGATCGATTACAACGAGACTCTCCATGTACGAGGAGCAAGCGTAGATATTGAATATAATGAGACGAAAATAGGGTGTAAAACCGGTACTTTTGAGATAGTATCGGGTGATCAGTTTCAAAACGGCGAAGCGAATATGAGTGTGCGATACAGTGAAGTAGGTGAAATCAATGTAACTGTGCAAGAGGTGAATGGCACTGAATTTGCAAGTATCGATAGCGATGATACGTCGTTGTCACAAAGGCTCATCACTCCTGTATCAACGACACTCTCTTTCAAGCCTGATCACTTTGACATCAATGGATCGTTGCACAATTTTCAAGACCATGATTTTACCTATCTTTCCGATGACCTCAATATGAGTGCCTATCTGCCTTTAGTGATTACGGCTAAAAATGCTCTTGGAGATACTACAACAAATTACAATACCAACTGCTATGCTAAAGATATCGATATCAATATCTCACATACATCTGTACCTTCAAACAACCTCAATTCACTGCTCTATCTGTACGAAGACGCCAATGATCAAAACAGCTCTGTCACATGGATCGATAAAAACGCTACGATAACCATCCAAAACTATCCGGCTTCCAATTTCACCACCGATCATAATGGAAGCGCATATATTACGCTCTATTGTAACTTCGATAGAAACAGCTCAAAACCGGTCGATCCGTTTGAACTGAATATCACAGGTACCAACGTTGTAGATACAGATAGGGTAGAAGGAAGCAGTAGCGATATCAACGGAACCGCAAATTTTTACTATGCCCGTTTTCGAACGGACGATCTTGCGACTTCAGAGAGTGAAGACAACACGACTGCCCAGGTTTTGGTCTATGACAGCTCCGATACGAAATTCGATACAAACCAGACGCTCATGCACTGGTATGTCAACGCTTTTCATAGCCAAAGTGACGGAGATATACGAGAAAGCAATGTTTCCTCTTCGACCACGTTGCAAGCAAGCGATATCGACGACTCTTTTTCACTCAACTGGAGCCAGGAGAACGGCATATTTACTATAACTATCAACAATACCTCCAAAACCAAAGAGACGCGCTACATTCATCTTGATATCCCTTCTTGGCTCTGGTTTAGTTATGGAGGAGGTTCATATAGCTATGACATCGGTTCAGATTGTACACAGCATCCTTGTATCAAGTACAACTACATTCCGCCTACGCAGACCAAAGGTGTGAAGAGCGGAACGGTAAGCGGAGTCGATTTTGATCAAAATGTCACCTCTTCCAAAAGAGGCGTGAAGGTCTATCGATGAGAAAGGCTCTTACGCTTTTGGAGCTCATTTTTTCTATGGTGATCATTGCTATCGCTTTTACCGTTTTTCCTAAAATTTTACAGGTAAGTTCCAAAACCTCTGTCCATGCTTTGAAAGAGGAAGCGCTCTATCAAGCAGTTGCAATGATGGGACTTGTAAAAACTCTTCCATGGGATGAGAGAAATACACTGTTCGATGATTATTTGTTCACAGATCAAGGGAGCAGCGATTATGAGTGTTCCACCTCTTTTGGCGGTGCTCCTATCTATCGCAAAGGAGGATTTGTAGGAAGTCGTAACTGCAAGCATCACCAAAACGCCACATCTGCACTTGGTATGGAAGCAAATGATCATAATATTCCTGATGATGTGGATGATTTTGTTACGCTCTCTCCTGTAACGGTGCAAAACTTTAATGCAAGTAGACAGTATGAACTCAACATTTCGATAAATTATGTCGATGATCTTTCTTTGAGTGATACCAATTTTACAACGGGTAGCTCTGGTGGTTCAACCAATACAAAATATATCACCATTTCCGTTTCTCCTTTGACAAAAAGCAGCGCATTTGCTGGCAAAACGCTCGCTCAAGTATGGTACTTTTCTGAAAATATCGGGCAAATTCGTATCAATCGTTTGCCATGGAGACGATAATGAGACGATCTTTTACTCTACTTGAGATTGTCGTAGTATTGGTGATCGTCTCTTTTCTTTCTGTAGCAACTTTCAAAGCCATATCCAAAATCGTTCAAAAAAGTTTCAAAGCAAAAGAGACGACGAAACTCTCTTTGGAGAGTCAAATCGTTCTTGATCAAATCAGCAATCTTTTAGCAGATAGGATTCCGGCTGCAACGATCGGTTACGATCCTGTAAGCGGAGACTACAAACCATTAAACAGAATCGATTCAGACAACTATAAGATCCTTGAGTGGTATATTCGTGCGATGGATGACTATATGGATGGGCATTACAGTGGATTTTGTGACATGATACCGAGTATCAACACCAACAACTATGTCATCAGTTACGGTTTTGATCCCTCAAACATGTACTACACTTCATACAATCTCATCTTTGCAGGAAGTTTCGATCGGGCAACGAGCGATATCTCCGATTTTCAAAACGCTTTTGGGTGGCACGGGGGAGGAAGTTTGGTAACGTATGATATCAATTTGAGTGATTCCAATAGTTCAGCTATCGCATTGAGTGACTCTCAGTTGCCCGATTTTGTGTATGAGAAGTATTTTTTAACGATAGGAGCACACGCTGTAGCAAGGGGTGCCGATATAGATAAGAGTGCCTCTTGTTTGAATGGATTGAACGTAGATGACAATACGCTGCTTCTTTTTTACGATTACTATCCTTGGCAGGGTCAGACCTTCTGTGCTGATCCAAATGGAACCGGACAGTCCGGAAAAGCTGCCGTTTTGATGAGGTATGTACAAGGTTTTTTCGCCGCTGAACAGGATTATACTGTGCGATTGAAAATAGATATCAACAGAACCATAAGGGGACTTGGTTCTGTTCATTTCAGTAAGCAAAAGGTTGTTTTTTGAGACGGGGTTTCAATCTTCTTATGGCTATTTTTATGCTCTTGCTGCTTTCTGGATTAGGGGTTTTGACGCTTAAGTATGCAAGAATTTCAGCAAAACATACAGCCGATAGCTACGTAAGAGAGCAGGCACAGCTTTTTTTGGACAGCGTCATAGAGTATACCATTATGAAAATAGAAGGGCATGACAGAAGTGCAGGGTGTTTGGAAACCTTGCAGTATGACTCTGCTGATGGACGGTTTCATGCGGATGTGGATATCGTACATTACTATTTGTACCAAGGAAAAGATAATCAAGGAGAAACAATTTCTTGTCCAAGCGGTAAAATAGTCTCTATTCAGACACCGGAGAGTCACGGTTATGTCATGTTGGATATCACTGTAACGTCAAAAGAGGGTGCTCGGGTAGCTACGCCGGTACGGATTACAAGAAGGGTATTGCAAAGACCATGAGAAAAGCTGTTACACTCATAGAGCTGATCTTTGTGTTGATCATTATCGGTATTTTGGTGGGAATAGGTTTTTATGCATTCAAGCCAAAATATCTTGACAATGATGCAAATTTTATCTACGCAGAAATACTTCAAGCCAAATATCAAGGCGTTAACTATGATAAACGGTTTGCTGTAAATGGAATAGAAGCAGATATCGGATGTCTTGAATTGAGTGAAGCTTCCATTTTAGAAAGAGCATCACAAGCACACTACACATTCAAAAGCCAAATTACTGTCAATGATCCTTCAAATAGCATTACGCTTTGCTTTGACAGTTACGGAAGACCCCATCTTAATGACAACAATACATCATTTTCTTCAATTTTAAATAATAAAAAAACATTAATTACGCTACAATATAATCAAAAAGAAGCCAATATTACGATATTTCCAAAAACGGGATATGTGGTGATAGAAAAGTAGGGAGATGGTGCAGGCAGCTTTTATTGAAAACGATAAGCTTTATACATTCCAAAATGGCAAATTTGAGACACTCAAGCCAAAAACCTATAAAAATTTTCGCATCGGCGCTCTCATCAATTCCAAAAAGCTGATCACTTTTACAACCAAACTGCCCCTCACTTTGCAAAAAGAGCAGCTCGATATTCAAGTTGAACTGAAAATGTATCAAGAAGGGGGGCTCGATCCAAATAGAAACTATGTCATCGACTATCTTGCTTTTCCTATTCAGCAAGATAACATCTATCTCATAGAAGCGTATGCGCTGCCACAAGAAGTAATAGAGGAGCAGTTTGGGAAAATCGCAAAGAAGATCGGTTTTATCGATGTCCTTTTTCCTCGATTTTTGATCTATAAATCCTTATATGCCCAAGAATTTACTGTTACGAAAAATCATCTGTTTTTATATCTTGGTGAAGAGGAGGCGTATGCGGCTATTTATAAAGAGGGAAAATATATCGCCTTTCGAAGTATCGAGTCTTTGGCAGATCTTGCCAGTCAATGCGGTATCGAAACAGCCAAGCTCAAGTCACTTCTGAGTGAAAAAGGGCTAAAACAGGAAAATTATGCTCCTGAAGAGATGAACATCTTCGATGTTTTGCAGGAGAGATTTTATAAAAATGCGGAAAAAATCGTTTACGCTATCAACTATAAACGTTCCTATTTTGGTATTGAACAGATTGATGCAATCTATCTCGATTTTGAAGGGGAACGAATTGAAGGGCTGGAAGCTGTTATGATGGCAGCGGGAATGATCGGAGATATAGTCGTGCAGCCATTGAAATACCGTGATCTTTCTCCAAAACAGAGTGCTCTTGCTTTAGCTATCGAATATATCGAAAACTTCGAAAAAATTGATCAAAAACTAAATTTCACCATTTATGAAAGAAAAAAACCGATATACCATTACCGCTCTTTTCAGCTTCTCGTTTTTGCAGCTGCAATACTTATACTTTTTGGTGCAGGAACACTTTTTTTGTATCAGCAGGTACACCATTTTGATGAACTGATTGCACAAAAAGAGGGTGAAATTTCTAAACTTCGCAAAAAAAATCAAAAACTGATGGAAAAACTCAAACAGCTTCGGGATCAAAAAAAGCAAATCTTGAAGCGTAAAAAAGAGATGCTTCATGAAAATGAGCTTGCACAGCTCACTCTTTCAGCGATACCGATGGTTGAAGAGGGGAAAAAAGAGCGACAGAAAATGATGAACGATATCATTGAAGCACTTTATCGCTACAAACTCACAACAAAATCTATCGATCAAAATGGAACATCCAGTATCGATGTGGACCTTGTATCAAAATATGAACAAAGAGAGAAAATAGGAGCATTTATCAGATACCTTTTGGAAAAAGGGTATTCTGATATATCGACCAAAGAGATCGTCAGGGATAACTCTTTTTATGAGAGTCTTGTGAAGGTAAAAAAATGAGAGAGATTTTCGACAGGCTCGAAGAGCGTTTTGAATCACTGGATAGTAAAACTTTGATGATGATTTATGCTCTCGTTTTTTTATTGGCACTTTTTTTATTCTATTTTTTCTCCTATGAACCGCTTGAGCAGCAGTTGCAAAGCAAATCGCAAAAACTGCAACATCTTATCCAAAAGGCTCGTAAACTTTCTAAAACCAGTATTGTTCAAAAAATAAAACGGGAACAAAACGAGATCGCTCAGCTTAATCTTGATATCGAACAGTTAAAAACACAGCGATTTCAACTGATGCAGCAGTTGCAACAGAAGCATTACCAGTTGATGATGCCAAAAAACTTTTATGCTTTTTTGACAGATTTTCTTTCGAAAAGTGTCATATACGGAGTAGATCTTCAAAAGATCGATTTTAATCCGACTGTTAAAAAATTTGTTGCAAAACTCTATATCGTTCAAGAGATGGAGCTGACTGGAAGTGGCAGATTTTTGGATATCGTCAAGCTTTTGAGATATGCAGAGTCCAACAGGTTGCTTTTTAGGATTAGTTCTTTGCATATAGAGCTATCTGATGAATATCCAACATTTCATGCAACACTGCAGTTTTTCGGAGATCGGTTATGAAAAAGATTCTCCTGAGTACTTTGGCGATATCTCTTTTTGCACTGGAACTTCCTGTACAATACGATCCTTTTCAAAAAGCTTCTGTTATTATCAAACATGCACCAAAAAAAAGGATCAAACCTGTCAAAAGAAAGATCGCTTTTTCTTTGCAGGCGATATTGAACGATAAAGCTTTCATCAATGGACGTTTGGTTCCTCTTGGTGGCAAAATTTTTGGATACAAATTGATATTGATCGGTGAAAATTATGTTGTTTTGCAAAAAGGGAAACGAAGAAAGGTTGTATCCTTTCGGAAAAAAGATATTTTAAAAATGGAGCGACAATGAAAAAAATATGGATGATGTTGCTTGTTACTGCTTTTTTATTTGCAAATAATTGTGATAACAGACTTTTTAATCTTAAGGCATATGGAGAGAGTGTCACGATTCGGGATGTTTTAAAAGATCTCTCTTTGGAGTGCGATATAAGCATACTTTTTCAAGACAAAGAGGCAAAAAAGAAAATCTACAAACGACTCGATTTTATCAATGTCAAAAACTATACGCTCAATGAGCTTTTGGATTTGCTTCTTGGTCAAAACAACCTTTTTTATACTTACGAGCCAAATAAAAATCTGCTAAAAATCGCCTATCGACAAACGAAAAGCTTCAATATCGACTATATCAATCTTGCTTCGATGAAAACGGAAAGCAGAAAATCGGTGACACTTGGGAATGTTTCTGGAACAGGAACGACTACAGGAGGATATGGGACAGGATATAGTGGTTCAAGTGGATACGGTACCTATGGAACGAATGGGTCATATGGAAGTTTTGGCCCTACACAGGGAGGGCAGTCCTCCGATTATACCTCTATCGTCACGACTTCAGAGTTCAAGTTTTGGGACAGTTTAAAGCAGCAGTTGCAGACCTTTTTACACGATTCTCGTTCCAATGTCTTTTTAAATAAAGATGCATCCATTGTGACTGTAACGGGAACAAAAAAGGAACTCGATAAAATTGAGAGATTTTTGAAAAAACTGCAGGATCGGATGCACAAACAGGTAATGATAGAAGCGAAAATCATAGAGGTACAGTACAACGATAATCAAACGGTTGGAATCGATTGGAGTAAATTTTCATTGGATGTGACGGGAAGCCGATCGGCTCAGCAAAGCCGCTCAGGTTCAACAAAATTCAGCAATTTCGGTACACCCGATTATTTTATCGGATACAACTTTTCTATGCAAGGACTTCTGGACTTTTTGAAAAAATATGGCAAAGTCAAAATTCTTTCCAATCCTAAAGTGATGACACTCAACAATCAGCCGGCAATCATCAATGTGGGCGATCAGCTCTCATACCGGTATGAAAATGGTGTTGTCGTTACTGGAGGCAATGCGGTAGCGACACAAACATATGAGATTGGACAGACATTTGTTGGTATCTCATTGTATGTGATACCCGAAATCACTGAAAACAATAATATCATCATGAAAATCAATCCGGTAACAAGTGCATTGAAAAATGAGAATATAGGGTATGAAACAAATAGAACGTTGCCACCTGATATCAGGCTCAAACAGGTTACCTCTATCGTAAAAGTAAAAGATGGACAAAAGATTCTCATAGGGGGACTGATCAGCAAAAATTACTCGAAACAGTTCAATAAAGTGCCAGTACTGGGAGATATTCCGATTATCGGGTATGCATTTAAAAGCAAAAACAACAGTGTCAAAAAGAGCGAACTCTTTGTGCTTATCATTCCAAAAATTGTGAAAGAAGAGCATTTTCCAACGATCGATGAGACAAAAATCTTTGGAGAGCAGTAGTGTCTCGCTTTAAAAAGATCGCTCAGAAGTTTGAAGACAGGGTGGAGAATATAGATTTTTTCGAAACCTCTGCCATAGCGAAAATCCAAAACGATCTTTTGAAAATAGTCGATGAAGAGACGAAACAGATTCTTTTTTTGATTGGAGAGCCAGGAAGCGGGAAATCGGTCTTTTTAGATAGACTCCCATCGTTTTTGCAAGGGTATGAAACCATCAAATTCGATACTCCTTTTTTTGAACCGGTGGATTTTATCAAAACGCTTATTACAAGAAGTGGCGAAAAAGTAGAGGATTTTTCTTTGGAATCTATGATACAACAAGCGATTGCTATCTACAAAGCATCCAATCTCTTTATCGCTATTGATGAAGCACAACTTCTGAGCAAGCCGATGGTGGAGCTCATTAGAATACTAGCAGACAGCAAAGCATTTTGGTTTTTGCTTGCGATGCATAGGCATGAATCGGAGGCTATCCTCAAAGAGCCGCAATTTGCCTCCAGACCTCACAAAGTGCTTGACATGGGAGGTCTGACATTGGATGAGTTGTTCGATTTCATACAGCAAGAGCTTCGGTTGGCACATGAAGAGAGTATCGCCCGAGATTTTACAAAAAAATATGTCAAGAGCATCCATAAACTTTGTAAAGGCAACTTCAGAGAGAGCAAAAAGCTGCTGAATAAACTGTTTTTATTGATGGATGAGGCACAGAAAAAGGGAAAAAAGAGATGGACAAAACCAAGCAGGTGTCTTTTGACTATGGCAGCGATTGATGGGGGACTGATACGTGTATAGCTTGGAAGAGTTAGAAAAAAAGTGTCGTATGTATCATTTTAAACGGTTTATTTTAGTTGTTTTGTCTCTTTTTTTGGTTAGTGGAGGAGTGTGGTATTTTTATAATAAAACAATGTACAAAGAACAAAAGAATATCAAAAGGGTGACAAGTTTCAAACCTAAAAAATCTAAAAAAGTAAAGAAACAGGAGAAATATTGTTACGCATTGCAAACCTATTTTGGCTATGGTAAATCACAATTTGCAATCAATCGTGTAAAAAAACTAAAAAAAACGTATGAAGCAAAAGGGTTAGATTGCAACATTATTCAACTTGATACCCAGCAAAGGCCTATATTGAAGCTTCATTGCAATATAGCACCTACAAAAGAGGAGTTGCTTCCGTGGTTGAAGTATGCCAAAAGCAAAGGTATAGATGCTGTTATAGTTCATGGTGACTGCTCTTTGGCAAAGAAGCAGTCTCTACCCCCTTCAAAAAAAGCATCAAAAAAGAAGGTGGTTACAAAGAAGCAAAAAATCATAGAAAATCAAACTGCTGAAAATGAAAAAGAAGCGCTTTTGCAAACCAAACCCACCACATTAAAAGAACTCATTACAACCTATCAAACAAGGCCAAACTATACATTGGCTTTGGAGATTGCACAAGCATTTTATAAGCAAAAGAGGTATGATAAAGCAATTTTTTGGGCCAAAAGAGCCAATAAACTCGATCGATATAAAGATGATGCCTGGATTGTTTATGCAAAAGCTCTCTATGCAAAGGGCAAGAAACAAAAAGCTAAAGATATTTTACGCTTTTTTCTCAAATTTCAAGATTCACCAAAAATCAGAAATCTTTTGAAAGAGTGGTCATGATACAGCAAAAGGTCCGATTGGGAGATCTTCTTGTCAAAGAGGGGCTTATTACCAAGGAGCAGCTTGAAGAAGCTCTGAAGCTGCAAAAAGAATATGGCTATACCAAAAAACTTGGGCAGATACTCTTAGAAGAGGGATATGTTACACAAAAAGATCTTCTCAAAGCTCTCTCAAAGCAGTTGAATTTGGATTTTGTCGATCTTTACGGGGAAAAAATCGATTTTGAAAAGCTTTCGCGCTATCCTCTTAATACCTTAAAGGCGGCCAAAGCGATTCCTTTCAAAGAGGATGAAGATTATCTGTATGTTGCAACTTCAGATCCTCTCAATTATGAAGCATTGGAGCTTCTAGAGCGAACGATTGCCATGAAGCCTATCAAGCTCTATCTGGCTTTTGAAGATGATATTGAGGCAATTTTTCACAGGCTCGAAATTTTGGAAAAGACCAAAGAGATTGTAGAAGAGGTTAGAAAAGAGCTCAAATCGGAAGGCTTAAAAAAAGAGGGCGAAGAGAGTGCAGTAGAGAGGCTTATTCATCTGATCATAGAAGATTCCATTCACAGAAGAGCCAGCGATATCCATATCGAACCGGATGAGAAGAGATCGAGTGTAAGGGTACGTGTAGATGGTGTGCTCTATGAGACGTTTGTTTTTGACCACGAAATATACAATGCTTTAGATACCAGAATCAAGTTGTTGGGTGGTATGGATATCAGTGAGCGAAGAAAACCGCAAGATGGGCGTTTTTCATTGACGATCGATGGAAAACCATTCGATTTTAGGCTTTCGTCCACTCCTACGATCTATGGCGAATCCCTTGTGATGAGGATTTTGGATAGAGAAAAAGTGTTATTGAAGCTTGAAGAGCTTGGATTTTCACCCAAAAATCTGGACAAATTTCTTGATATCATACATGCTCCATATGGAATTGTTCTTATTACCGGACCGACAGGAAGCGGTAAAACGACTACTTTATATGCTGCGCTCAATGAGATCAAAAGTATCCACAACAAAATCATGACAGTGGAAGATCCGGTCGAGTATAGGCTGCCTCTTGTACAGCAGGTTCAGGTTAACGAAAAGGCGGGACTCACGTTTGCAGTAGCGGTAAAATCTTTTTTGAGGCAGGATCCGGATGTTATGCTGATCGGTGAGATTCGCGATTTTGAAACACTCAATGCCTCAGCCCAGGCGGCATTGACTGGACACTTGGTTTTTGCGACACTGCATACCAACGATGCTCCAGGAGCCATTCCAAGACTCGTTCAGATGGGATTGAAACCCTATATGATTGCTGATGCGCTCATCGGGATCGTAGCCCAAAGATTGGTTCGAAAAATTTGTCCTTATTGCAAAACAGAATACAAACCTCCACTTTCACTGCTCAAAAAGATCGAACAGTATCTGCCAAAAGATAAAGAAGTACATTTCTATCACGGAAAAGGGTGTGCAAAATGTGATTTTACAGGATATTACGGTCGCACCATGATAGCAGAGATTTTAGTTGTCGACGAGGAGATTGCTCGACTGATCAGTGAAGGAGCGACGAAATTTGAGATTTTGCACTATGCATTGGAACATACAGATTTTGAGCCGATGGTGCAAGATGGGGTTGAAAAGGCTTTGAAAGGTATAACGACGATTGATGAAGTATTGCGAGTAGCGAAGGAAAATAGGTGAAATACTTCAAAATCAGATACAAAATAGGCAAGAAAAAAGACTCCATTATCATTGAGGCTGAAAATCGTATCAATGCGATTGAACAGTTCATGCAGATGCAAAAGGGAGTGATGCTGGAGATCAAAGAGATTCCAGAATCCCTGTGGATGAAGCTGAAAAAATGGATACAAAGCCATCAAAGTCCCATAAAAAACAGGCCGGTCAATTTGGAAAGGTATATCGCACTGCTTGATCAGTTGGCTATCATGCTCGATGCCGGTTTGCCTCTTAATTTTTCGTTGGAAGAAATTGTGAAAAATGAGAAAGATCCCATGCTTAAAGCCATTTTTACCCAAATCCTTGAAGATATCGAAAGTGGGATGAGTCTGTATGCTTCTGTAGAGCGTTTTAAAAGGCAGCTCGGTACCCTCTCTTTATCTCTGTTTCGGCTTGGGGAAGAGACGGGAACGCTTTCAGAACAGGTGGCGCATTTATCGAAGATATATCAAGAAATTTTAGATAATAGAAGAAAATTTCGAAAAGCGACCCGTTATCCTATTTTTATCATAGTAGCGATGTCCATAGCTTTTGCCATAGTTACTGTGATGGTTATCCCTCAGTTTGAGGAGTTTTTTAAAGAGTCCGGCATGCAGTTGCCGCTGCCGACCAGATTTTTACTATGGTTCGAACACTCTTTGATCGATTTTGGTCCCTATATCTTGGCAGGAGCCGTGGGAATCTCTGTGTTTTTGGGTATTTTGTATAGGAAAAATTATAAAGCGCAGCTTTTTATGGATAAAATGCTACTTAAAATCATGATAATCGGTAAAGCAACACTCTATGCAATGGTAAGCAGATTTATCTATATCTTTAAAGTACTGCACGATGCGGGAATTCCTATGATTGAAGCGATGGATATTGCGCTTCAGATTGTAGAGAACAGATTTTTGCAAGAGAGAATGCGAAGAATCGCCATGGCAATAGAAGAGGGACGGAGTCTGTATCAAGGTTTTATGGAGTCCGGGATTTTTGAAAATATGGTTGTAGAGATGATCAAAGCCGGAGAGGTTGGCGGTGGACTTGGTAAGATGCTGCAAAAGGTCAATAAGATATATAAAGATAGATTTGATTACATCGTCGATAATATCGCGGTTTTGATAGAGCCTATATTGATTGCGGCAATTGCTGGGTTTGTTTTGACGTTGGCACTCGGTATATTTTTACCGATGTGGAATCTAACTGAGGTGGCCGGATAATGGAAGTTGAAAGCGGAAGTATCGTTATCGCAATCATCAGTATGATTATTTTGGGGATTGGACTTTGGATTATGAAGAAGATGGAAGATATTTAACTGCAATCCTCTTTGAGCTGAAACGTTCCTGCTGTGTTATTGTATTCCCAGCAGTCATTACTGTCTGGTTTTCCAGCCCCATTTTCAGTAACACCGCTGTTACTTTGTGATGCAGGACCTCTATATGTGTAGGTTCCATCGCCGTTATCTTGGCAAGTCCATTTGCTATCGACAACAGATGAGTTTTTCAAAATCCAGTTAAATGGATGGTTAGGACAATCACCAAGTTTTTGTGGATATCCGGTTGACGTAAGTTCACTGGAGCTTCTGCCATTTCCCCATGTGAAGCTTCCTTCATTTGTCACCCACTCATCATGCACATCTTCGATGGCACTTTGTATCGTAGAAGCTGTAGCCAGTTCGCTGGCAATCTTGGAGTTTGCAGTAAGACCTTTGAATTTTGGTATCGCCATCGCGGCAAGGATGCCTATGATGACGATGACGAAGATAAGTTCTATAAGGGTGAAGGCTTTACGCATTAGAATTCTATAGTTTCACTAACTGCTGAATTTCCACCTAATAGATCTTGACATTTTGTTTGGGTAGTTGTATCGTCAAATTTTGAACAGTTGATCTCATATGTAACATTTCTGTTGGTTGGATCTAAAATAATTTTAGCTACAATTTGACTGTTTTTAGGATCGGTATAATCGTATTCATTATTACCATTATTTGTCCAGCCATTTCCTTTTAATTTGACAATATCCGTCAGATTGACATCAGTGTTTTCAAGGTCTTTGGAATTAACATAAGCACTGGCCGCAGACTCGGCAGCATCAATCGTCGTTTTTACAACACTTCTAGCTTCAGCATTTTGCTTCAAGTTTTTATACTTTGGTATGGCCACTGCTGCCAATATCCCTATGATGACGATCACGAAGATCAATTCGATCAGTGTAAATCCGCCTCTTCTCATCTGTTCTCCTTTATTTTTTTGCTTGGAAATTATATATAATGTTACCTTAAATAACTATTGTCTTTAAAAACCTTAAAACAAGTTGTTTAATCAAATATAAAGCAAAGAGTGTGATATAATTTTAACTCCCCTCCCCCTATGTAGCAGCGAGGCGAAAGCCTTGCTGTGAATTAATTACCAAGATTAATCAAAAATCAAAAAAAGTTAGGGTAATATTTCGCTCCTAAAAGAGCAATCGATTCATAACATAAAAAGGCAGAGCAATGAGAAAAGATATCCATCCAGAATACGTTGAGTGCGAAGTGACATGTGCGTGTGGAAACCATTTTGTCGTAATGTCCAATAAACCGCAGCTAAAAATCGACATATGCAACAAGTGCCATCCGTTCTTTACCGGAAGTGAAAAAATCGTAGATACGACTGGACGAGTCGACAAGTTCAAGAAAAAATACAACCTCAAGTAGTGCTTACTCTCGTTCCTACTCCTATAGGAAACATAGAAGATATCACTTTTCGGGCTCTTCGGGCCCTTAAACAAGCCCACATCATTCTTTGCGAAGACACCAGAGTTACAAAAAAGCTTCTTACACTTTTATCTGACCGTTTTGGTGAAACATTTCAAGCAAAACTTCTCTCTTTCCACGAACACAATCAAGATGCATTTTTGCAAAAAATCGATCCAGCCTTTTTTGATCAAAATATTGTGTATGTCAGTGATGCAGGCATGCCAGGGATCAGTGATCCTGGCACCTCCCTTGTCCGATATGCGCAAGCCCAAGGAATACAATATGAAGTTTTGCCGGGTTCCAGTGCTTTTGTGACTGCCTATGTAGCCAGTGGATTTGAAGAAAAAGAGTTCTGTTTTTTTGCATTTTTACCCCATAAAGGAAAAGCGAGAGAAGAAAAACTGCGAGATGTTCTTCAATCTTCAAAGAATGCGATTTTGTATGAATCTCCTCACAGACTCGTAAAACTTTTAGAGCAAATCGCATCGATCGATCCAGATAGAGAACTCTTTTTGGCCAAAGAACTGACAAAAAAGTATGAAACATTTTTCAAAGGGAGTGCAAAAGAGTTGAGCGAAAAACTCTCTTGTGAATCAATCAAAGGAGAGTGGGTAGTTGTAATACAAGGCTCACAGCAAAAAAGCTCTGCATTATCGCTGGAAATAAACGATATTATGGCTTTGCCACTGCCAAAAAAAGAGAAAGCGAAACTTTTATCCAAAATAAGCGATAAAAGTATCAAAGAGTGGTACTCCATCCTTAATAATTCTTAAGTAAGAAATAGTTACAATCATCTCATGATAGTCTATGGTAAGCAGATATTTCATTATATTCTCGATCATCATCCAGATATCGTTCGGCGGATATTGCTGAATAAGAATGTAGATGCGGGTATTTGGAAAAAGCTTCAGCGATTGGGCATAAAGATAGAACGCATTGACAATAAAAAGGCACAGGCACTCGCAAAGGGTGGCAACCATCAAGGCTTTTTACTGGAAATTGAAGATTTTGTATTTACCCCTTTTGAGGATTTGAAAAGTTACAAATTTTTAGTTCTTTTATACAATGTAACGGATGTGGGAAATATAGGTTCCATTATAAGAAGTGCCTATGCATTGGGAGCCGACGGATTGGTGATCAGCGGTTTGAGAGATTTGAAGATGGAAGGAGTGGTTCGAAGAAGCAGCGGTGCGGCTCTTGATCTGCCCATCGCTTTACAATTCAATCTTCATGAAGTGATTAAAGAGCTTCAAGACAGAAGTTTTTTGGTTTATGCAGCCGATATGGAAGGCACAGATGTACGAAACAAGAAATTTCATGGCAAAAGAGCAATACTGCTTGGAAGCGAAGGAGAGGGTATTCCGAAAAAAGCGGTACAAAAATGCGATGAAACTTTGAAAATTGTAATGAAACGGGAGTTTGACTCTTTGAATGTGGCAGCTGCCGCAGCAATCTTTATCGACAGGATGAGAGATGAGTGATGCAGATAAACTAAAACACCTTGATCCCGAAGAGGTATTTCAAAAAACCTATATTCCCCACAAAGTTTTTAAAAAACTTATCGAACAAGATTTTGAAGGATTAGGGAACAGAACGAAAGTTTTTGGACTTATAAAGATTTTGGAGGATCGTTTTGATCTGGATCTGAGTGAACTCAAGGAGAGTGCCCAAAACTACTTTCAAACGCATCAAGAAAATCATCATACAGCTTTTCAAGAAGAGATACAAAGCAAAAACAAGTTTCCTGTAGGTTTGATAATTGCTGCAATCGTTGTATTTTCCGGAGTACTTTTTTGGTTTGCAAGTCAAAAAAACGGTATCCAAAACAGTGAGTTAAAATCGATGCAAACCGCTTTTCTGGACAAGAATGTGACAGCGCAGATAAGTACTGAAAAGGAGATACAGCAAGAGGAGACACAAAAAGAGCGAAATGAAACGTTTGTAGGACATCAAGAAGAAAATGAAACAAAAACGGCAATTTCTGAAACAAATGCATCAAAAAATTTGGAAGAAAAAGAGCAAAAGCTCTCTTTGCCAACGGTTACGTTCATTCCCAAGAAAAAACTTTGGATCGGTATCATGTATCTTGATAACTACAAAAGAAAAAACTATATAACATCCAAGCCGGTTGAGATCGATACTTCAAGAGATCAACTTATCATGACAGGACATGGATTGTTTCGAGTCGATATAGACGGGAATATAACCGATTACAAAGAACGCTTGAAAATGCGTTTTTTGTACAGAGCAGGAGAACTTGAAAAAATAGATAAAAAAACATTTGATCTCTACAGCAAAGGGCATAAGTGGTAAGAGTACTTCTGCTTCTTCTTGTTGCATATTCTTTGATGGCTTCAACACTGGAAGATGAGATCATTTCCATTATTGGTCAGGAAAAATTTGATCAAAACAGAGCCATATTGCATGCGGTTTTTCTCAAAAGAGACCGGTATGTACAAAACGAAATGGTAGATATCTCCAAAGTCGTTCAGGTGCTCAAAAGAATCGGACTCATTGAAGAGCAGTTTGACAGACCCACCGAACAGACACTACTTTTTCGTTCATTCAGTGAACCCAATCTCTTTTTTAAAAACGCATTTGATGCGATGCAAAAAGTGGATATTTTTGACTATACGGTTTCACAGATAAAAAAAAGTGAAGAGGAGTATCAAATTGCTTTTCATTATGCTTCCACAAAAATTGCAGATCCCGTTGCTATAACGAGGTTTTTACGTAAAAACGGCATGAATGTTGTACATTTGCAAAAAGTGGATACTCGATGGGAATACACTATTGCTCCTACACTTCCTACAATTGATGCGATGAAGCTGGATAACAAGTTATATATCAAGCAGATTCGTAAGCCTATATGGATCGATGTTTCACGATATCAAACATTGATCTTCTACCCGTCTCCAAGAAATCATTGGTTTGCGAAAATATTTATCTACGATAATCATCTCTATCCGTTAGCCGTTATTAAAAAAGATGAAAGAGTAAAAAAACTGACAGTACAATTGCCAAAAGGGAGCTATTATATTAAAATTTCAGACATCTATACTATGAAAAATATGAAATATAGTTTGAAGATCGTGGGACGATAAAAGGAAAATAATGTTTGATGAAATACGGTTTAATAAGATAGAGCGCCTTCCAAAATATGTTTTTGCCGCTGTGAATGAACTTAAAATGGCGGCAAGGCGTGCTGGGGAAGATATTATCGATTTTAGTATGGGAAATCCAGACGGTCCGGCTCCCAAACATATCATTGATAAACTCATCGAAGCGGCACAAAAACCAAAAAATCACGGCTATAGTGCAAGTAAAGGAATCTATAAACTCCGTCTTGCCATATGCAACTGGTATGAAAGGCGCTATGGTGTGGCACTGGATCCGGAAACCGAAGCAGTGGCTACGATGGGGAGCAAAGAGGGGTATGTCCATCTTGTGCAGGCTGTGACAAATCCTGGGGATGTGGCGATTGTGCCCGATCCAACCTATCCTATCCACTCTTATGCTTTTATTTTGGCTGGTGGGAGCGTGCATAAGACCTATTTGAAATTTAACGAGCACTATGAAGTGGATGAAGAACAGTTTTTCAAAGATCTGCATAAAGCGCTCAATGACGCTTTCCCAAGACCAAAATATCTTGTAGTGAATTTTCCCCACAACCCCTCTACCGCAACTGTTACGCCAGAGTTTTATAAAGAGCTTGTTAGGATTGCAAAAAAAGAGCGCTTTTATATTTTAAGCGATATTGCCTATGCAGATCTGACATATGATGGATATAAAACGCCAAGTGTTTTGGAAGTGGATGGGGCCAAAGATGTAGCTGTTGAGAGTTTTACCCTTTCTAAAAGTTACAACATGGCCGGATGGCGTGTAGGTTTTGTGGTAGGAAACAAAAAGCTTGTGGGGGCATTGCAAAAGATCAAAAGCTGGATCGATTATGGTATGTTTACGCCGATTCAGGTAGCGGCCACCGTGGCTTTGGATGGTCCACAAGACTGTGTGGAAGAGATACGGAAAAAGTATGAACACAGACGGGATGTATTGATCGACTCTTTTGGAAGAGCCGGATGGGAGATCGAAAAACCAAGAGCAACGATGTTTGTCTGGGCAAGAATTCCTGAGCAGTTTCGAGATATGGGAAGTTTAGAGTTTTCCAAAGAGCTTTTGACAAAAGCCAAGGTTGCGGTAAGTCCTGGTATCGGATTTGGTGAAGGCGGAGAAGAGTATGTGCGAATTGCGCTGATCGAAAATGAAAAGCGAATCCGACAGGCGGCAAAAAATATCAAAAAATTTTTGAAAGAGGCTCAGCAATGATCAAAGTAGGAATCATCGGCGTAGGAACGGTAGGAACCAGTGTCGTTCAAGTTTTAGAGAAAAATAGAGACATTATCAGTGCAAGAGCCGGGAAAGAGATCCAGGTAGTCAAAGGAGTTGTTCGAAATCTGGAAAAAAAACGAAATATCAACATTCCTTTGACCACAGATCCCTTTGAAGTGACAGATGATCCAAATATCGATATCGTTGTAGAACTCATGGGAGGGGTGGAGGAAGCGTACGAGGTTGTCCAAAGAGCATTGAAAAACAAAAAAGCTGTCGTAACGGCAAACAAAGCTCTTTTGGCATATCATCGCTATGAACTGCAGCAACTTGCTGGCGATATCCCTTTTGAGTTCGAAGCGAGTGTGGCAGGTGGCATTCCTATTATCAAAGCACTGCGAGAGGGTCTAAGTGCCAACCATATCGATGCAATTCGAGGCATCATGAATGGAACCTGCAACTATATTTTGACAAAAATGGCAAATGAAGGAGCCGAGTTTTCCACTATTTTAAAAGAGTCTCAAGAGCTTGGCTATGCAGAGGCCGATCCGACTTTTGATATAGAAGGATACGATGCAGCCCACAAACTGCTCATTCTGGCAAGCATTGCCTACGGGATTGACGCAAAACCTGAAGATATTTTGATCGAGGGTATTACGAAAATCAATACACTCGATTTTGAATTTGCCAATGAGTTTGGCTACTCCATCAAGTTGTTGACGATTGCCAAAAAAAGAGGCAACGAAGTGGAGCTTCGAGTCCATCCGACACTGGTTCCCAATGAACAGATGATCGCAAAAGTAGATGGTGTAATGAATGGAGTGAGCGTAATCGGTGACGTAGTCGGTGAGACGATGTATTATGGACCAGGTGCCGGTGGCGATGCGACTGCCAGCGCGGTTGTTTCCAATATCATCGATATCGCAAGAGGCGGGAAATGCTCACCGATGCTTGGTTTCAAGCGACCACTCGAATCTGGCATGATACTTGCCTCGAAAGACTCTATCCTTTCGAACTATTATCTGCGGCTTCTTGTGGAAGATAGACCTGGAATTTTGGCAAAGATCGCTTCTATTTTTGGAGAGTACAATATCTCAATCGAATCGATGCTTCAAAAACCTGGACCTGACAAATTGGCTCATCTTTTACTCTCAACCCACCAGTGTAAAGAGAGTGAGATACATAAAGCTTTGAATGAGCTCAAACAACAGGCCTTTTTGAAAGAAGAGCCTGCTATGATTCGCATAGAGGTTTAAAGTAAACTATTAAATAAAAGTTATATTGGTCGCTGCGATAAAATTAAAACGAGATAGGATAAGATAAAGCAAAAAAGCGGAGCGAGAATGGATGTGATAAGTGTTTGCACCTACTGTGGCGTAGGATGTGATATTGCAGCGACGATAGAAGATGGGCGTATCGTAAAAGTAAACGCGGACCCCCAAGGTGTAGTGAGCCAGGGGAAACTATGTATCAAAGGCAAATATGGATGGGAGTATCTGTATCACCCAAATCGCCTTCGCCACGCCTATATCAAAAAGAGTTTCGTTCAAAAAAATCTAGATCTTTTTGAAAATGTCGAACTGACTCCATTTGATAGCGATTTTTATACCACTTCCTATAAATCTGCCTACAGTGTCGTTGCAAAGAAGCTTCAATCCATCATCGATAGACATTCTCCATATTCCTTTGCTGCCATTGGGGGTGCGAGAACTAGTTGCGAAAGTGGATATCTTTTTCAAAAATTTGCAAGAGAAGTGATCAAAAGCCCCCATGTGGATAATTGTGCCCGTGTTTGCCACTCGCCGAGCCTCAAAGGGATGCGTGCGACCATCGGAGAAGGTGCTGCGACAAATCCATTTGATGATATCTATAAAACGCAAAATATTCTTGTTATTGGTTCTAATACAACTGAAGCCCATCCGATTGTTGCCAACAGAATCTTGGATGTGGTGAAAGATGGGGTAGATTTGAGTGTTATCGATGTTCGAGAGATTCAGCTGAGCAAATTTGCCAAAAACCACTGTTCCATACCTTTTGAGACAAATCTTTTAATCCTCAACATGATTGCCCGCATCATTTTGGAAAACGGATGGGAAAATAGAGAGTTTATCCAAAAACGGTGTAAAAATTTTGAGGAGTACAGAGCATTAATTTTAAATGATGAGTTTGCTGATCCTTCTTTATTTGAGCATATCAGAGGATATGAGGATCTACCGCAAAAGCTTACCTCCATTGCCTATGATCTAGCGCACAAAAAAACTCTTATTTTTTGGGGACTTGGAATTACGGAGCATCTGGATGGTTCTTATGCAGTGATGGCGATCACCCATCTGGCAATGCTTACAGGAAATATCGGAAAAGAGGGGGGCGGACTAATGCCTCTTCGAGGACAAAACAATGTCCAGGGCACCTGCGATATGGGTATGCTGCCATACTATTTGCCAGACTACCAAAAGCCTCAAGTTGAAGGGTTGATGACGCCGGATTTGATAGATGCGATGCTTGAGGGCAAGATAAAGGCGCTTTTCAATATGGGCGAAGATATCGCACATATCCATCCAAACCAAAACAAGATCAAAAAAGCTCTCAAAAACCTGGAACTTTTGGTTGTCAATGAGATCTTTTTCAACGAAATCACAAAGTATGCTGATGTGGTTTTTGGTGTCAAAAGTGCCTATGAAAAAGAAGGAGTCTATGTGAATGCCGAAAGAAGACTCCATCTTTCTCAACCTCTCATCCAGTGCAATCTTCCAGATGACTGGGAGGTATTGGTCGGAATAGGCAAATTTTTTGATCAAAGTTTTGCGTATGAAAATCCAGAATCTATTTGGAATGAAGTACGTAAGGTGGCGCATAGGAGGTTTAAAGGTGCAAGTTATGAAAAGCTTGCCAAAAATCGCTTGCGTGGTTTACAATGGCCTGTTTTTGAAGAGGATACTCCTATTTTGCATAAAGATACTTTTCGAACAAAAGACGGATATGGAACATTTCGTTATAAACAGTATGAGCTTCGAGGTATGATGAAAGAGTTGATGCAAAAAAAAGATCCCCATTTTTATCTGACGACCGGACGAATCATCGTTCATTATAACAATGCAGCACAAACGAAAGCGTGTGAAAAGCTGGCAAAGAGACATGAAGAGGATATTTTATTGGTGAGTGAGAAAGATAGAGAGTTTTTTGAAGGGAAAGACAGGGTTGTACTGGAAAGCAAATATGGAAGGTCCCATCCTTTGAAGATCAAATTTTCTAAAACGATCAAGCGAGGGACACTGTATGTTTCTTTTCATCATGCAAAAAGCCATATCAATTACCTTTTTGGAGATGAAGCGGATACGTTTGTCAAAACGGCCCGTTTTAAAAGTGTCAAAGTAAAAGTTTTGTAATGGGACTCAAAAGCTATCTGCTGGGACAAAGAGGCGAAAAGAAAGCGGAAGCGTTTTTGATCAAAAATGGTTTTACCATTCGAGAGAAAAACTTTCATTCCCGATTTGGAGAGATAGATATCATTGCACAAAAGGATGGAGTGCTCCATTTTATCGAAGTGAAATCGAGTGATAAAGATGATCCTGTTCATAGAATTACCCACAAAAAGATGGAAAAACTTCTTTTGGCAATCGAGTTTTATATGATGAAAAATGGTCTTGATTTGCCGTATCAAATTGATGGTGTTCTTATCAAAAAGAATACTTTGGAGATGATAGAGAATCTCACAATTATGTGAGGTTAAGAAAAAAAGAGTATAATAAAATCTCTTGATAAAATTTATTAGTTAAGGAGAAAAAAATGGGAAAATATATTGAATTAAATGCATCCAATTTTGATGATACGATCAAAGAAGGTGTTGTAATGGTAGATTTCTGGGCACCTTGGTGTGGGCCTTGTAGAATGATCGCTCCAATCATAGACGAGCTTGCTGAGGAGTATGAAGGAAAAGCGAAAATTGCAAAAGTCAATACTGATGAAGAACAAGATATCGCTATTCGATACGGTATTCGATCAATTCCTACAATTCTTTTCTTTAAAGATGGACAGCTTGTTGATCAAATGGTTGGTGCAGCAAGCAAGGATGTATATAAACAAAAACTTGATGCACTTCTTTCTTAATCTTTCAGGGGCTTTGCCCCGATCTTTCGACTCTTTCATTCTGCTGAAAAATCTGTTGCTAAATTTGGAATATACCAAGGTATATTGCAGATTTAGCAATAAAGGATCCTAAAATGCTCGATCTTGCAATAATTGGTGGTGGACCCGCGGGATTGACTGCAGGTCTTTATGCCACAAGAGGTGGACTATCCAATGTAGTCATGTTTGAAAAGGGACTTCCCGGAGGAGCAATTACACAAAGCAGTGAAGTGGAGAACTACCCGGGAGTCTGTGAAGTGGTAACAGGAATGGAACTTATGGAGTGCTGGCCAAAACAGGCTATGCGATTTGGTCTGAAGCATGAGATGGAAGAGGTTCATAGAATTACAAGAGAGTGTAACGGAACCTTTACTATCCATTGCGGATCCCAAAAAACGTTTCAGGCAAAAGCGGTTATCGTCTGTACAGGCAGTACTCCAAAAAGAGCCGGTTTTGAAGGAGAAGAGGAGTTTTTCGGCAAAGGTGTGAGTACTTGTGCAACATGTGACGGCTTTTTTTATAAAGATAAAGAGGTGGCTGTTCTTGGTGGCGGGGATACCGCTTTGGAAGAGGCACTTTATCTATCCAAGATAGCTTCGAAAGTCTATCTGATTCATAGACGTGATGCCTTTAGAGCAGCTCCTGCCACAGTGGATCGAGTATTGAAAAATCCAAAAATTGAACTCATTTTGAATGCGACGGTCAAAAGAGCCTATGGCGATCAGATGGGTTTGCAAGGTGTGATTATCGATCAGCAGGGCAAAGAGATCGATTTGAAAGTTCCTGGTATTTTTGTATTTGTAGGTATGAATGTCAACAACGAGGTCCTTAAGCAAGAGGACGGTAGCTTTTTATGCAGCGTCAATCACTGGGGTGAAGTGATTGTTGATCTTCGAATGCGAACGGACATTCCGGGACTGTTCGCAGCCGGAGATATCCGAGCAGATGCATCGAAACAGGTTGTGTGTGCTGCCGGAGATGGAGCAACGGCAGCTATCAGTGCAATCGATTATATCGAAAAAATTGGGGAGTTGAAACCATGCTAAATGTCGGAATATATGGGGGAAGTGGAAGAGTAGGTTCACTGCTTATTAAAAATCTTCAAAACGATGAAATTGCAAGAGTTTGTGTTGTTCATGTTCTCAAAGGCATAGAGCTTGAGGTACCGGGTGCGACAGTGACGAACGATATCGATACACTCATTCAAAAAAGCGATGTGATTATCGATTTTACATTGCCTGAAGGGACGGAAGCTCTTTTGGAGAGACTTTTGAATCATCCAAAACCATTGGTAAGCGGGACAACGGGACTAAGTAAACATCAGCAAAATCTGATGCAAACACTTGCTCAAAAAGCTCCGGTATTATATGCGACAAACATGAGCCTTGGTATTGCTTTGCTCAAAAGACTTGTGGCGATGACCAGTGAAAAACTGAGAGATTTTGATATCGAGATCGTTGAGATGCATCACAGATACAAAAAAGATGCGCCTAGTGGCACTGCTTTAACGCTTGCAGAGTATGCAGCAAAAGCGAGAGAACTCGATCTTGAAAAGGTACGAGTGAGCGGAAGAGACGGGAATATCGGTGAACGAAGCAAAGATGAAATCGGTGTATTTGCTCTTCGAGGCGGTGATATTGTGGGCCGTCATACTGTTGGGTTTTATAATGATGGCGAATATATCGAACTCAACCACACAGCAACGAGCCGCGACACTTTTGCAAAAGGGGCTATCAAAGCCGCCAAATGGCTTGTTGCACAAGAGCCGGGCTTATATACTATCGATGACTGTTTAGGATTGTAAGATGTGTTCAGTAATTGGACTTTTCAATGTTCCAGAGGCTGCAAAATATGCCTTTTACGGTCTTTTTTCTTTACAGCACAGAGGTCAAGAAGCTGCCGGAATAGCGAGCAGTGATGGCGAGCGTATCCATATCTCCAAAGGACGGGGACTTGTAACGCAAGTTTTTGATGAAAAAAAACTTTCTTTGCTTGAAGGAAACAGTGCAGTAGGCCATACGAGATACTCAACTGCCGGGGATGATTCCGTGCTTGATGCCCAACCCATTTTTGCAAGGTACGATCTTGGTCAAATAGCTGTCGTGCATAACGGTAATTTGACCAATGCAAAACCAGTACGAAAAGAGCTGATCAAAGAGGGGGCGATTTTTCAGACATTTATGGATACGGAAAATATCATCCATCTGATCGCCAGGAGCCAAAAAGAGCATCTGTATGATCGAATCATCGAAGCTCTGCATAAAATCGAGGGTGCCTATTCGATGATTCTTTTGAGTAGAAAGAAGATGTTTGCAATGCGAGATCCCTATGGATTTCGTCCGCTGGTACTTGGAAGACTCGGTGAAGGCTGGGTTGTAGCTAGCGAGACATGTGCCTTTGATCTTATAGGGGCTGAATATGTACGAGATGTGAAACCGGGCGAACTCCTTGTTTTCGAAGAGGGTATAGAGCCAAAAAGTATTCAGGTTTTTGATCCGACTCCGGCAAAATGTATCTTTGAATATATCTATTTTGCACGACCTGACAGTAATGTTTTTGGGAAAAATGTGTATGAACTGCGCAAAAAAATGGGTCGGGAGCTTGCAAAGGAGTATCCAGTAGAGGCAGATATGGTCGTTCCTGTCCCAGATAGCGGTGTAGCATCTGCTATAGGGTACAGTGAAGAGAGTGGAATTCCTTTTGAGCTTGGTATCATACGAAACCACTATGTGGGAAGAACTTTCATTGAACCGACACAAGAGATTAGAGATTTAAAAGTAAAAATGAAACTCAATCCGATCAAAAACGTGATTCAGGGAAAAAGGCTTATCGTTATCGATGACAGTATCGTACGAGGAACTACAAGCAAAAAAATTGTTTCTATTTTAAAAGAGTTTGGTGCCAAAGAGGTGCATATGAGAATCTCCGCACCTCCTACTACGGGCCCATGCTATTATGGAGTCGATACGCCTACGAAAGAGGAGCTTATCAGTTCGAGACTCAGTGTTGAAGAGACACGAAAATATATCGGTGCAGATACCTTAGCGTATCTTTCTATTCCCGGATTAATTCGAAGTGTCGGAAACGATCAAAGCTATTGTATGGCATGTTTTGATGGCAATTATCCAGTGCCAAACAAAAACTAGAGGATCGGATTGAGACGACTACTGACATTTGGAAGATACTGTAAAAAACGTTTTGGAACAAGAGTGAAGAAGGTTCCCCTGGGGCTCTCAGGTTTTACCTGTCCAAATATCGATGGGCGGGTGGCCAAAGGGGGATGTACCTTCTGTGAAAATGAATCTTTCAGTCCAAATTTAGCAAAAACCAAAAAGATCTTTTTGTCACCTGAGAGCACAACCAATCCGCTCTTGCAAAAACAGCTGCAAGAGATTCGTTTCCAATACATTGGAACGAAAGCACATTATGAAAAATTTGGTTATGAGAAGTTTTTAGCCTATTTTCAAGCTTTTACCAATACGTATGCTCCCTTGGAAACTCTTAAAATCCTCTACACAGAAGCGCTCAAGCAGCCACAATGTATCGGGTTGAGCATCGGGACAAGAAGCGACAGTGTTACAGAAGAGATTTTGGATTTTTTAGCCGATCTTTCACAAAAATATGAGATCTGGATCGAATATGGCATCCAATCGGTTTTTGATGAAACTTTGCAAAAGATAAATAGAGGCCATGATGTAGCCAATGTGGAGGAATGGATCAAAAAAAGCAAAGCAAAAGGGCTGAAAGTTTGCGGTCATGTGATCTTTGGACTGCCTGACGAAACGCCCGATATGATGTTGCAAACTATCAAGAAGTCGATCGAATGGGGTATTGATTCCATTAAGATCCATCCATTGTATGTGGTGAAAAATACTGCCTTGGCAGTTGATTATATGAAGGGAAAATTTACTCCTATTTCACAAGAGACCTATATCGAAACCCTTGTTGAAGCGATAAAGATGCTTCCAAAAGAGATGATAATACAACGGGTGAGTGCGGGTATAGGTGATGAAACCCTATTGGCACCTGAATGGTGCAAAAATAAAAATGAGCAATTGAAAGCTATAAGGGAGGCATTGGCAAAAGAGGGATATCTCTATTAGCGCCCAATTTTACCGATTGTACACCCTCGTTTTATCGGTTTTGCCTCTCGCAAAAGATCACACAGATAGCTTTGCGGTGAAATCTCTCCAGCAAGATTAATCCGCATCTCTGTCAAATACCCTTTTTCACATATAAATCGAACTCGCTTTCCTGCTCCTTTGAAAAAGGCCTTATCAAAAAGCTTTGCAATTTTTGCTGTTTGAACACGTTTCCCCCTATTTTTTAAGAAGAAAAAACGCATAGGAGTATTGTTGAGTTGGGAAAGCAATGAGAATGATGTGAGAAAATAAAAGTCTGGGCTTGGACTCAAGCAACTTCCATGTTTGACATACTCATGTTTGTGTAGTCCTATAACAGCCCCTGGCATATATGTAAAGAGCAGTTCTGTCATTGATGGATTAATGAGTTTTGGAAGTGATCCCCAATCTCCTTTTTTATCGAGCATTTTTGCTCTTGCTGGAACATTGCAGTACTCTTTTTTCGTAGGCCACAGTCCATGAAGGGTAAAATGTGTCTGCCAGTACTCTATCGGTTTTTTGCAAGTTTTGTAATGCTTTACCTTGCACACAGAGGGAAACCATTGGACTGCCAAAATGGCATTTTGTGCTAAAAGTGTAGAAGCAAGAAGGAGAAGTGTAAATAGCTTTTTCATCATTTACTCCTTGAAGCTTTTTCTTCTATACCGCTTATTCCAAATCGCCTTTTTAGCTCTTTTCTAATTAATTCTGGAGAAATATCTTTGCTCGCAAGCGCCACTAATGTATGGTAGACGAGGTCGGCACATTCATAGATGATTTGTTCTTTGTCATCATCTTTGACGGCAAAACAGAACTCTCCGGCTTCTTCTACCACTTTTTTGAGGATGCTGTTTTCACCTTTGCTAAAGAGCTTGGCTGTCCATGATTGTGAAGGATCGGCCTCTTTTTTCTCCTGGATAATATGATAGAGTCTATCGACAACATCCTCATACATTTCATCAGGATTTTGGATAGGTTCGCTGGTGATATGTCCAAGCAGCAGATCTTTATAGAAACAGCTCTTTCTTCCTGTATGACACGCTGGACCTTGCTGTTTGACTTCAAGCAAGATTGTGTCACTGTCACAATCAAGCTTCACACTTTCCACTTTTTGTACATTGCCACTGCTTTCACCCTTTTTCCACAGTTTCTGTCGGCTTCTTGAGTAGTAGTGTGCAAATCCGGTGGAAAGCGTTTTTTGTAAAGCCTCTTCATTCATGTATGCAAGCATTAAAACTTCTTTTGTATCCACATCTTGAACGATGGCCGGAATAAGTGGATGTTTTTCCCAGTCGATGGAAAATTGCATAGTTTTCCTTTATAAAGCGGGAAGTCCCGCCGTTATCGAGAAATGGAGATTGCTTTTTGATGATCTTTGCTATCGATCCAGATATTTGGTACAGCACCGCCTGGTGTTAAGAAAAGTTTTGCATCTTTGTTGACTTTCAATGCTTCATTGAATTTCCCTTGGATCTCTATCTGTTTGAGACGAAGAAGCTCAGGTGTTACGCTTTTTGCGATCACCGTATTTGCCTGAGCCTTGGCTTTTGCTTCGATCATGATCCGCTCAGCTTCCCCTTGTGCCCGGATCTTTTTCGCCTCTGCTTCTCCTCGTGCCTGAGCGGCTCTTTTTTCGGCCTCTTGTCTTGCTTTTTCTACTTCATATTTCATTCTCTCGGCTTCTTGCTTAGCGATTTGAACCCGTTCAATCTGTTCTTTGATTTTTGGTGGGAGGTTAATTTCTCGAAGCTGTACGGACTCTAAAAACACAGGCTTGTTTTTGAAACTATCGATCTTTTTTCGTATCTCTTGTTCGATAAGTGCTGCTATTTCGTTTCGCTTCACTGGAAGCTCTTCTGCTTTGTATCGTCCGATGACATTTCGTACCACTTCTCGAACCACTGCATTGATCAACTTCTCTTCCCAACTTAGGCCCCACGTGGCGATTGTTTGTGGAGCGTTTGCTGGATTGAGTCGATACTGTACTGTCAAATCGATACTGACGGGAAGCCCTCTGGCATCCAAAACCGTTATAGCGGGTTTTTCGATGATTCCTTCGTTGACATTGCCAAAAGCAGTATCGTGCTCGCTTTTGTAGTTTATGATTCGTACTTTCGTATCGACTTTGATGATCTTTTGAATACCAGGGATAAAAAAGTGGATACCTGGAGCCAAAGGAATGGGATCAAACTTTCCTGCAGTTACTTTGATTCCCACTTCACCAGATTGTATAATCGTATAGGGTTTTGCGATGATCAAAAGGACCGCTATGGCTAAAATAACATAAAGAATTGTTGCTTTTTTGCTAAAATCTTTCAAAAACTGTGGAGCTCTGTTGTCTCCACCATTATCATCCATCTTATTTTTAAAATAATCATTCAGATCTGCTGGCATCATGCCTCCTTAAATATATGTCAGCATATGTTCATATGCTGGATTTCGTCCATAAACGATATCGAAATAGGCTGTTTGGAGTTCTTGGGTTATTGGGCCTCGTTTTCCGTTGCCAATGATTCGGCCATCTACCTCTTTGATCGGCGTAACTTCTGCAGCGGTTCCTGTAAAAAAGGCTTCATCGCAGATATAGACTTCATCTCTTGTTATACGTCTTCTCTCAATCGGCAACCCTTTTTCTTTTGCAATTTTTAAAACGGTATCTTGTGTAATGGATTCAAGGGAATTGTCATTTGGAGGAGAGATGAGCACGCCGTCTCGGACAATAAACAGGCACTCTCCACTCCCTTCAGCTACAAACCCTTCATCATCAAGAAGCAGCGCCTCTTCATAGCCCGCTTCTAATGCCTCAAATTTCGCCATTTGGGAGTTGAGGTAATTGGCTACCGCTTTGGCTTTGCCCATGGTCGATTTGACACTGTTTCGTGCAAAAGAGCTAATTTTGACGCGGATCCCATGTTCAAGCCCTTCATCACCCAAATAGCTTCCCCATTTCCAAGCTGCAATTGCTACTTCTACCGGGGCATTAACATGGTAAAGTCCCATGACACCATATCCAAGGTAGATGAGAGGGCGGATGTATACGTTGCCGTCGAAACTGTTTTTTCGCAAAAGCTCGATCTGAGCCTCCTCCAGCTCTTCGAGTGTATAAGGGCATTGGATTGCCGTGATTTTTGCTGAATTGAGCAGACGTTTCGTGTGATCACGAAGCCTGAAAATCGCAAGTCCCTTTTCAGTTTTATATGCTCTTGTCCCTTCAAAAACGCCATTTCCGTAATGAAGAGTATGCGTAAGAACGTGCACTTTTGCATCATCCCAATTGACGAAAGCTCCATTCATCCAGATGTATCGTGCTTTTTCCATGAAAACTGTTCCCTTTTGTTAAAAATCTTAATAGTAAATTAGGCCCAAGTCTATCAAAATAATGTTTAAAAAGAAATAGGTTATAATCAGCCTAAAAGTATGCTTAAGGAGTCGTTATGGAAGAGGCAAAAATATATTTTGGATCAACCCCCGCACATAAAGAGGAGTGGGAAGAGCATCGTAGCCCGTTTAACGACAAAGTAGTTGCAAAATTTCCAAAGTGTGATGCCGAAGATGCAAAAAAGGCATTGCAAATCGCTCAAAAAGCTTTTCAAAAATATAAAAACATCATTCCACTTTCTCAAAGGGTTGCTTGGTTAAGAGATGTGGCGGCAAAACTGAAAGAGCAAAAGGAGGAGTTTGCTCTAACCATTACAAAAGAGGTGGGTAAACCTATCGCTTTTAGCCGAGTGGAAGTACAGCGTGCTATTGAGACGATAGAACTTAGTGCCGATTTTGCAGTAAGCCTTAATGGAGAGACGATCAATACCGATGCAACGCAAAGCGGAAGAAAAACGATGAGCTATTATAAAAGGGTTCCTCTTGGTGTGGTTGTCGCCATTACGCCTTTTAACTTCCCTCTCAATCTTTCAGTCCATAAGCTGGCTCCTGCATTGGTTACTGGCAATTCCGTAGTATACAAACCGACTCCTGAAGCACCGTTAACTGGATATAAACTGGCAAAACTGTTTATCGAAAGCGAATATGCCGTACCGGATATGCTCAGTCTTGTCTATGGGGATGCTGAAGTGGGAAATGCTCTGGTAACGAATGAGATCCCAAGAAAAATCAGTTTTACCGGAAGTGTTCCAGTTGGAAAGATTATCATGAAAAACGCGGGTATCAAAAAAGTGAGTCTGGAGCTTGGCGGAAATGCGGCTACTTTTATCGATAAAGATGCTGATATCAAGATGGCCGCAAGCAGATGTGCCGTGGGAGCTTTTGTTAACAGCGGGCAGGTGTGTATTAGTTTGCAGCGAATCTATGTCCATGAAGCAGTCTATGAAGAGTTTGCACAAGCTTTAGCTAATGATACGAAAAAGCTCAAAGTGGGTGATCCGTATGAACCAGATACTTTCATGGGTCCGCTGATCAATGAAGAAGCGGCAATGAGGGCTGAACGTTGGGTGCAAAGTGCTATTAAGGCAGGAGCTAGAGCTATTTTGGAAGGAAAAAGGGAAGGAAAATATTTTTATCCAGCCATTTTGGCGGATGTGACGGATGATATGGAGATTGTGTGCGAAGAGGTGTTTGCTCCGATCGTTTCTCTTGTGAAAGTTCAAAGTTATGAAGAAGCGATCGAAAAAATGAACGACTCTCCATATGGTTTGCAGTTTTCGATTTTTACAAAAGATATCGAAGTGATTAAGCGATTTGTCGATGATGCCGAAGCTGGAGGCGTTGTTGTTAACGATATTCCAACTTTGCGGTTCGATATTCAACCCTATGGGGGCGTGAAATATTCCGGTATTGGCCGGGAAGGACCAAAGTTTGCATTAGAAGAGTATACAGAACTCAAATCGGTGGTTATTGTATGAATAAAATTTTGCTGATCGAAGATGATAGATTCTATGCAAAAAATATTAAAAATGTCTTAGAATCGCAATTATCATACGAAGTCACTCATATTTCAAGTTATGCGGAGTTCAAGCAATTACCATCGTTGGACGAGTATAAGTTTGTTTTGCTTGATATCTATCTACCAGATTGTAACGAGTGCGAACTTATCGACAAATTAATTGCTAACAACAAACCTGTTATCGTAATTACTGCTTCAGAATCTTTAGAAGTTTTTGATAAATATACAAAAAAAAGGGTGATTGATTTTATCATTAAGCGGGATATGGTCCGGTTGGATTATCTCATTACAAAGTTGACAATTTTAGAATTTATGGATGAACATGAGGTTCTGATACTTGATGACTCACCTTCCTTTCAAAAATTTTTACAACATTTTTTTGCTATATACTATCCTTATACAAAAGTTTATTTGGCAGATACCATTAAAGCGGCGAAACAGATGATAGAAATGCACAATATTAAATTATTAATCGTTGATTATATGTTGAAAAACAATGAAACAGGCCTAGAATTTGTTCGCTATGTTCGAGAGAGATATTTTTATGAGGATTTTGGCATAGTAGCTTTAACAGCATCAGATGATAGTAATGTTATTACACGTTTTTTGAAAAGTGGTGCTAATGATTTTTTGAAAAAAAATTTTTTTAATGCTGAATTTGTATGTCGTATCGACAATGTGGTGAAATCTATGGTGCAATTTCATAAAATCAAAGAATTGGCTATTAAAGATGCTTTAACTGGATGTTATAACCGGTATTATCTCTTTGATGCCGGTCATAAACTTTTGGAAAATTTCAAACGTCAAAAAAAGCCTGTTTCTATAGCTATTTTAGATTTGGACCATTTTAAACAGATAAACGATACATATGGACATAGTATCGGAGATGAAGTGTTACGTCATTTTGGGACTATTTTGCAAAATTCTTTACGTACAGGAGATTTTGTTGTTCGATATGGTGGTGAAGAATTTGTGATATTTTTTGGAAATTGTTCAAAAGAGGAAGCGAAGAAAATTATAGAAGAACGGATTCGAAAAAAAGTTCATGAAGATTGTATTGTGACTGATGATGGTAAAAACGTACATTACAATTTTTCGTGTGGAATTTGTGATAGTGAAACAGAGTTAAAAGAATTAATCAAAAAAGCAGATGAGAAACTCTATCTTGCAAAACGAACAAGAGGGGTTTGCGTTGTCTAAAAAGGTAAAAGTTGCTGTGAGTGCCTGTTTGCTTGGGCAAAACTGTCGATACGACGGGAGCAACAAAAAAGATGAATCACTGCAATCTGTCTTGAAAGGGTGTGATGAGGTCATCGCTTTTTGCCCTGAAGATGCGATTTTAGGAACGCCCCGAGAAACGATAGATATTGTCAATGGACGCGCTATAGGCAACGAATCTGGTGAGGATTACACAGAATGGATAGAAAAATATGCTTCGGATTTGTGCCAAAAACATCCAGACATCGATATGTTTGTTGTCAAATCGAAATCACCTAGTTGTGCACTGAGCAGTGCAAAACATTTTGATGAAGAAAAAAATTTGATCAAAAAAGGTGAAGGCATTTTTACAAAAACAGTCCAGAAAATAAAGCCAAATACAACAATCTTTGAAAGGGAGGGAAAATAAAATGATAGAAGTTGGACAAAAAGCACCTCAGTTTTGTTTGCCAAATCAAGATGAAGTAGAAATCTGTTTACAAGATCTCATAGGAAAATGGATAGTTCTCTATTTTTATCCAAAGGACAATACTCCAGGATGTACTACAGAAGCGCTTGATTTTACGGCACACTTGAAAGAGTTTGAAAAGCTTGGAGCAGTTGTTTTGGGAGTCAGTCCTGACAGTTGTGAAAGTCACAGAAAATTCAGCGAAAAGAAACAGCTGCAAGTGACACTGCTATGCGATACACAAAAAGAGGTTCTCAAAGCGTATGGTGCCTGGGGAATAAAAAAGATGTATGGCAAAGAGTATGAAGGGGTTATTCGTACAACATATTTAATAGATCCGGAAGGCAATGTGGCTGCAGTGTGGCCTAAAGTTCGTGTCAAAGGGCATGTTGAAAAGGTTCTTCAAACTCTTAAAGAGCTACAAGAAAAGTAGGTTCTCCTACTTTTCTTACTAAACCATTTCCTCAACGCAATTTAAGTATTTTTTTTATATAATCACTCGCCTTTTAGTACACACGCAGTAATCCTTGACGGGTTGCGGCAAGAGCCGTTGATGACTGCGGAGGCAAAAACCTAAAATCATACAAGGAGCAATCATGGTAACAATGAAAGACCTACTCGAGTGCGGTGTGCACTTTGGACATCAAACACGCAGATGGAATCCAAAGATGAAACCATTTATCTTTGGTGTTAGAAAAAATATCCACATTATCGACTTGCAAAAAACGCTTCGATATTTCAGATATACATATAATATCGTTCGAGATGCGGCAAAAGAGGGAAAAACGATTCTTTTCGTTGGAACAAAAAAACAGGCGAAAAATGCAATCGAAGAGTATGCAAAAAAATGCGGTATGCCATATGTAAATTCACGATGGCTTGGTGGAACTCTTACTAACTTTAATACTATTCGAAAATCAATCAGAAAACTTGAAATCATTGAAGAGATGGAAAAAACTGGTCAGATGGACCTATTGACCAAGAAAGAAGCGTTGATGCTTCGAAGAAAGAAAGAGAAACTTGAAAACTTTCTTGGTGGTATTCGGGATATGAAAAAACTTCCTGATATGCTTTTCATTATCGATGCCGTTCGAGAGCATATCGCAGTAAAAGAGGGAAACAAACTTGGTATTCCTATCGTAGCGCCTTTGGATACAAACTGTGATCCAGATCTTATTGACTATCCAATTCCAGGAAATGATGATGCTATCCGAAGTATTCAACTCTTTTGTAAAGAGATGGCTGAAGCGATCATCGAAGGAAAAGAGCTTCGAGAGCAAGAGTTAGAAGGTGAAGAGGAAGAAGCCGCACCAGCAACAGAAGAAGAGAAAAAAGAGCTTATCGAAGAAGCGGTAGCAGAAGGTGAAGCAGAAGAAACTGAAGAGGAGGAGAAGTAATGGCAATCAGCGCAGCACAAGTAAAAGAACTCAGAGAGCGCACAGGCGCTGGTATGATGGATTGTAAAAAGGCGCTTCAAGAAGCAAATGGAGATATGGACAAAGCGATCGAAATCTTGAGAAAAAAAGGGATTGCAAAAGCAGCAAAAAAAGCAGACAGAGTGGCAAGTGAAGGAACAATTGCCGTTCAAGTAAGCGATGATTTTAAATGTGCGACAATCGTAGAAGTAAACTCTGAGACAGATTTCGTTGCGCAAAACGAAAACTTTAAATCACTCGTTGAAAAAGTAAAAGGACATATTGCCCAGAGTGCAGTAGAAAGTGTAGAAGAGCTTTACAAAACACCAATTGATAACGTGATTTTCGAAGAGTATATGAAAGCAGAGATTGCGAAAATTGGTGAAAATATCGTAGTAAGACGATTTGACAAAATCTGCGTAGATGGACCTGGCGTTGTCAACGGTTATCTTCATATGGGTGGAAAGATAGGTGTTATCGTTGCTGCAAGCTGTGACAAAGAAGAGGTATGTGCTTCAATCAAAGATTTATTAAAAGATGTAGCAATGCATATTGCAGCGATGAATCCAAAATATCTTGATGAAGAATCCATTCCTGCTGAAGTGATTGAAAAAGAGAAAGAGATTGCTAAAGCGCAACTTGAAAAAGAGGGCAAACCTGCTAATATCATCGAAAAAATCATTCCAGGAAAAATCAAAAAATTTGTTGAAGAAAACACCCTTCTTGGACAAAAATTTGTAAAAGATGACAAAAAGAGCGTCAAACAAGTAATTGATGAAGCTGCTAAAGCTGCGGGTGGCAGCGCGAAAATTATCGGTTTTATCCGATATGAGCTTGGTGAAGGTATCGAGAAAAAAGAGGAGGATTTTGCTGCAGAAGTCGCTGCTCAGATGAAGTGAGGTAAAAAAAAGCCAAAGGCTTTTTTTTTAGAAGGACAACTGCTTGTCCTTCGTGCCTCACTGAAAGCAACGACTATATGCGAATCCGAAATTCAAGGAATTTCGTGATGAGCATAGGAGTTGCTAAGTTACCTTGAAGCAAAGCAAATGAGCAAAGTGAATGAAGCTTTGCGGTTAGTTTAAGCCAAAGGCTTTTTTTTTAGAAGGACAACTGCTTGTCCTTCGTGCCTCACTGAAAGCAACGACTATATGCGAATCCGAAATTCAAGGAATTTCGTGATGAGCATAGGAGTTGCTAAGTTACCTTGAAGCAAAGCAAATGAGCAAAGTGAATGAAGCTTTGCGGTTAGTTTAAGCCAAAGGCTTTTTTTTAGAAGGACAACTGCTTGTCCTTCGTGCCTTACTGAAACCTGCGACTAAAGAGAAGCCCGAAATTCAAGGAATTTCGTGAGCGAGCATAGGAGCAGGTAGATTACTGAATAATAAATATTTCAAAAATACTTTTTTCACCTAAAATCTTTATGAAGGACTTTCCTTCCTTCTTCGTATCTCAATTTTCCGCATTTTTGTATTACTGCTATAATACTCCCTAAAAGAAAAGGGAAATCATGCATCTATTGGAAGCGAAAAACATTGCTCATTCATTTGATTATCCTCTTTTTAAAAATATTGATGTATCATTGAGTCCAAAAGAGTCACTGGCCATTGTCGGAGTCAGTGGCAGTGGCAAATCGACACTTTTGCATATCTGCTCAACTTTGCTTGAACCGCAACATGGTGAAGTGAAACTTTTTGGCAATCTCATCTATCACAAAAAAAACAGAAAAACACTTCAAGATATACGTCGCAACCATATAGGCATTGTTTTTCAATTTCACTATCTTTTTAAGGGTTTTACAGCATTGGAAAATATAGAGGTGGCTTCCCTTTTAAGTCGACAGCCGATCGATGAAAATCTTATTCAAGCTTTTGGGATAGGGCATGTGATTGAAAAAAAAGTTACCGAACTGAGTGGAGGAGAACAGCAGCGAGTAAGTATTGCAAGGGTTTTAACCAAAAAGCCAAAAATTGTATTTGCCGACGAGCCGACAGGCAATCTGGACCAAAAAACGGCACAAGAGGTTATGGACAGAGTTTTTGAATATATCAAGACTTATGATGCCGGACTTTTCTTGGTCACGCATGATATGGATTTGGCGATGCGATGCGATGCAGTGTACAAGTTGGAAGAAAGAAAGTTGAAAAAGGTTAAAGGCTAAGAATTCTTAGCCTTATTTTTTTAGGTTGAATCCCAACCAAGTTACAGCAGAAACGCTCATAAGACCTGCATAAACAATACCAAGAATCTCAGATGGTGCCATTACATCTCCTTATATTTAATATGATAAATGATTATGCAATTGATTGCATAACTGTTACACCATTCATGGTAACTACGAGAAGATTAAACAAAACTGAAAACCGACCAAATTGAATACATTTTGTTGTAAATGTTGGAAATATTTTTAAAAGAAGAGAAGTTGATGAAATGAGTTGATGAGAAAGATAAATAAAACCGAAAAAGAGTTACTTACTCTCTTTCTCGGCTTCGGCGATCAACACATCTTCGATAATTTTATCGATATCGCCATCAAGAATCGCTTCTACATTGGAGTAGGCTTTGTTGCTTCTGTTGTCTTTGATTTGTTGATACGGTGCCAAAACGTAACTTCGTATCTGATGGCCCCAGCCGATATCACTCTTTTCGATGCCCTCTTGCTCTGCACGTTTCTTTTCAAGTTCGAGTTCATACAGTCTGGATTTAAGCATTTTCATTGCGGTAGCTCTGTTTTTATGCTGACTTCTGTCGTTTTGGCATTGGACTACTATTCCTGTAGGGATATGGGTTATCCGAATGGCCGAGTCCGTTTTATTCACATGCTGTCCTCCAGCGCCACTGGCCCGGTACGTATCCACGCGGATATCTTTATCTTCAATGACAATGTTGATGTCGTCATCGATTTCTGGACTGACCATCACTGAAGCAAAGGAGGTATGACGTCTTGCGTTCGAATCAAACGGACTGATACGGACCAGTCGATGTATACCGTTTTCGGCTTTCAGATATCCGTAGGCATTTTCACCTTTGATGATAAAACTGACATCCTTGATACCCGCTTCTTCTCCTTCTTGATAATCCAGAACCTCTACTTTGAAGCCGTGACGCTCCGCCCATCTGAGGTACATTCTGTATAAAATGCTGGCCCAGTCCTGCGACTCGGTTCCGCCGGCACCCGGATGGATGGTAACAATTGCATTTTTATCGTCGTTTTCGCCGCTGAGCATCGTTTCTATTTCTATCTTATTGACTTTTTCTTCAAGTGTTGGTGCCTCTTCAAAGAGCATATTGAGTGTCTCTGTATCCTCTTCTTCTGAAGCCATCTCAAAAAGATCTTTTGCATCTTCGACACTGCTACGTGCTTCTTCATATTTTTCCAAGATGCGAGAGAGTCTGTTTTTCTCTTTTTGAATCTCCCCCGCTTTTTTTGCATCATTCCAAAAGTCTGGAGAGTTTTCCAGCTGTTCTATCTCTTCCAAACGCTTTTGAATCTGGTCCGGTTTAATGATGTTTTTGATATTTTCAATTTTTTGTTCCAGTTTTTTGAGTAGTTCAGAATATTCGTAGCTGTCCAATTGTTTGCTCCTAATTTGGGTAAAATTTTATAAGAATTATATCAAAAGGGTATAGATGCAGATTGTCCGCACTCCAAAAGAACTGAAAGAAGCTAGAACATCGCTGAAAGGGAGCGTTGGATTTGTTCCAACGATGGGCGCGCTTCATCAAGGGCACCTGTCACTGATAGAAAAGAGCAAAGAACAAAATGACTATACGATCGTATCTGTTTTTGTCAATCCGACGCAATTCTTGCCAGGAGAAGATTTTGAGAAATACCCCAGACGGTATGAAGCGGATAAGAAAATTTGTGAACTTGCCGGAGTAGACATTCTTTTTATGCCTCAGCCAGATACAATTTACTTTCAAGACGAGGTCCTTGTAAAAGCTCCCCATCAAAAAGGATATATTCTTGAAGGTCACTTTCGACTGGGACATTTTGACGGTGTTTTACAAGTTGTCAACAAACTCTTTCATATTGTATCGCCGACCAGAGCCTATTTCGGAAAAAAGGATGCTCAGCAACTCTATCTCATTCAAAAAATGGTACACGATTTTTTTATGGATATTGAGATAGTACCATGTGAAATAGTCCGTGACACTGACGGACTTGCTTTAAGCAGTCGTAATGTTTATCTAAGCGATGAAGAGAGGAAAAAGGCTCTATTGATCTCGAAGTCTTTGAAAAAAGCGGCTAAAATGGTGCAAAGCGGGATACTGGATATCCAAGAAATTCAAAAAGAGATGCAAAAGATTTTGCAAGATTTGAGAGTCGAATATATCGCTTTTGTTGATAGAGAGTTTCGTCCAATTCAAAAGGTTCAGATAGGAAAGAGTATTATCTTGGTTGCTGCATATGTTGGCTCGACACGGTTGATTGATAATATTTGGCTATAGGATGTGACCATGAAATGTGAAGAATTGATAGCAAAAACGGATGTAAATCAAGATGAAACAGAGTTTGTCAAACAAGTGGCAAAAGAGACGATCCATTTTTTGAGTCAACAAAAGATCCCTTTTACACCGGCTAATTATCGAGACTGGTTTTTGACAATTTGTAAAGCACTCAAAAACAAGCATCTTTTGACTCCAAACAACGTTTTGGCTTTGCATGAGCATCAAAAAAGTACTCCAGAAACAATGTCCAGTGAAGATTTAGAAAAACTGGCCGATGATCTTTATGCGATAAATGACCATTCCAAGAGGTCTTTAGAAAAATTTCAAAAAAATATCGAAAAGCACAACGGTTACCTTCATGAAAGTGTTGATGCTATCAAAAGTCATGACAATAAGAAGATTGAGGATATGAAGCAAAAAGTGGCTCGACTAGAAAAAGAGAATGAAAAATTGAAAAAAGAGATAGAGGAGAATAGAAAGAAACTCATTGTGATAGAGAAAGCTTTTAAGAAACAGGAAAAAGAAGCAGAAATTGATCAATTAACGCAAGTATTAAACCGAAACAGTCTGGAAAAATATGTTCCATTAATCGACAACTCCGATCTTCCATATAGTCTCATCGTAATAGATATCGATAATTTCAAAAAGGTCAATGACACGTTCGGTCATATAGCAGGTGACAAGGTTTTGCAAGAGTTTGGTGAAATATTACGAACATATGTTCGAAAAGATACCAAAGTGTATCGGTATGGGGGAGAGGAGTTTTTGATTTTTCTAATGAATACGAATATAGATGGAGCGAAAAAATTGGCCGAAAGGCTCAAAGAGGTGATTGAACACCATTCGATTGTTTTGGAGGATGGAGAAAATATTCGTGTATCTGCAAGTTTCGGTGTAACGCAAAAACATGATGACGAAAATTTTATAGAAGTTCTTCAAAGAGCTGACAAAGCACTCTACGAAGCGAAAAAGAAAGGAAAAAACAGAGTGGAAGTGATAGATTAAACTCTGTCCATTATCTCTTTTGTTATTTTTTGTGCTCCATCGGGTTTGGAAAAAGGCAAGAGCTTTTCACTCATACGAGTGATATCAAGAGTTACAATATCTTCTACATTCTGCCCTTCAAATAAGATGGATGCGTCATGTCTCTGTAAAAAAAGCGCGTTATGTTTTTGGTGATCACCTGCTGCATAAGGGTAGGGGATATAAAGAGCTGGCAGCAGATTGGTGGCAAGTTCCCATAAAGTGCTGGCGCCACTTCTTGATACCGCGAAATCGGCTTGGACAATTTTTTGTGCTATGTTTTGATCGAAGGCAAACACATCAGCGTTTATGTGCTCTTTTTCATAAAAAGAGCGTACTCTTTCATAATCTTTAAAACCGGTTTGATGAATGATTCTGATATTGTATTTTTGGAGCTCTTTCGTCCATTTCATAGCAAGATCGTTGATCTGTCTCGCTCCTTGGCTGCCTCCTAAAAAGATGATAGTTTGAAGCTCTTTTCTGATTCGTCTGGTTTCGTAAAAGATGCTTTGTACGGGGTAGGGGTCGTAGGGTGGAGTAAATGAACAAAATACTCTTTTGGCAAAAGGTGAAAGGAGTTTATTTAATTTTCCTTTGACGGCATTTTGTTCATGTATAAAAAGAGGAACGTTCAGTTGCAGTGCCGCGAAACTTGCCGCTGCAGCAGAGTAGCCTCCTACACTCACAACAGCATCGATCGATTCGTTTTTGATCAATTTTTTTGCTGTGAAACTTGCGCGCACTATATCTGTTAATGCTCCTATCTTTTTGATTCCCTTTTTATTGACAACACCTTTAACATCGAAAAAGAGCGTTTTTTGAAAATCTTTGTCTTCTTCAAACCATATCTTGTCTTGCCCATAGGTAGAACCGATATAGTAGAGCAAAATATCTTTTTTTTTGAAAGCTTCCTTGAGACTTTTGGCGACAGAGAGATGGCCGCCTGTACCGCCACCTGTTATGAGGATACGCATGCTCTGCTCTTTTTACTAAGCATCAGTACCATACCAAGAGCCATTCCGTTTGCAAGCATGGAACTTCCTCCGTAACTGAGCATCGGAACTGCAAGACCTTTGATAGGCAAGATACTGCTGATACCGTATGAGTTGATAAGTAAAGAAAATCCTATCAACATGGCAACGCCTACACTGAAAAGATAGGTGATCGTGTCTTTGTTTCTGTGTGCTATTTTGAAAAGTCTATGGATCAAGAGAATATACAGAAACATCAACAGTCCAACACCGATAAACCCTATCTCTTCACTGAGACCCGCCAAGATGAAGTCTGTATGCACTTCACTCAAAAACCCCAGTTTCAGTGTGCCGTTTCCGACGCCCTGGCCTAGAATGCCTCCATGGTGAATTGCATGTAGTGAATTAACAATCTGGTAAGACTCCTTAGCATCATCGAGTTTCAACTCCTGAGCCATCCAGCCAGGCAGATAGGAAAGGATATAGTTTTGTGCGCTGGCCCACCACATTTTGATACGGGCAATCCTGTGTTCGGAGATAGAGACAAACAGCACAAAAAGCACGGCAGCCAATGAAATAAGCATGAAAAAAAGTTTCAGGCTGCGTCCTGCAAAGACCAGCATAAACGAGAGTGTCAGCCCCAGAACCATAACCTGTCCGATATCATTTTGGAAAATGGCAATGGAGACAACGGCAATCAGGAAGATGACGAGATAGGGTACGATCAGTTTTAGTTCGCTCCAAAGGGGATGAGTTGAGGTTTGCTGAAATTTTCGTGAAAAACTCCATGCTAAAAAAAAGACAAAACCTACTTTGAAGAACTCAACCGGAGCGATGGAGATAAAGGGCAGCTTTATCCACCGCTTTGCTCCTCCTACGGCGGTGACGATAGAGGATGGCAAAAAGTGCATCGTAAGCATGAGGATAAAAAAGAGGAAAAAGACTCCGAGACCGAATGGAACAGCATGTTTATCGGGATCAAACTGGGCCAATATCCACATGATAAAAATGGCTGCGAGTCCAAAAAGGGTCTGGCGTATGAAAAAGTGAAACTGTGAATAGCCAAAAAAGAGTGTCGTGTATGTTGTCATACTGTATGAAGCCAACATGCTGACGACGATGATGGCTGTAGCGATGTAAAATAGTCGTTTATCGATCATAAGGCTCTTTTAAGTCAATCTTTATAGCATTAAGAGTATTATTCTACCTATATTTACCCAAAAAAAGATTTAAGAACGCCACACATGGACCAAACTACGAAACTCTATAAAATAGTCTCCATCTTCTTACTTTTTGTTTTTGGTATTGCGATTTTCTTGGCGGTCCTTTTTAAGATTGTTGTAGAAGACAGGAGACTGCCACGATTGATTGTGGAAGAGAAAAATCGTGCCATTCGTGGATCTATCGTCAGCAGTGACGGATATCAGGTGGCCTACTCCAACAAACTCTATAAGGTGGCTGTCAATACACGATGTATCGATCCCAATAAAAAAGAGCTTTTTGTAAAGCTATTTTCCATATTTAGCGGAATGAATCCAAAAATCATACGAAAAAAGCTCAGAAAAAAAGGGTATGTAGTCCTTTCATACAACATCGATACAAAAACGGCTTATCAGTTGAAATCCTTGGCAAGAAAACTCTATCGAATGGATATGTTTGTTCCCTATAAAGTAGGTAACAGAGTTATCAAGCAAGGTCTGACCATTTTGGAAAGTGGCGAGAGTCGTGCTTTTCCATACAAGGACACTCTGACGCCGGTCCTTGGATATGTACGCAAATATGAAGATCATCAATACACCAAAATTGCAGGTGTCAAAGGGATTGAAAAGTATTATGAAGCCAAAATCCGACCCAGACAAGACGGTATTATCCGGGGAAAGCGGGATATTGGAAACAATATCATCTTCAATAAAGAGACCTTTGTCAAAAAACGTATAGATGGCTATAACGTCCATCTCAATATCAATATGCTGTTTCAAAAAAATCTGGAAAAGATTCTAGATACCCATAAAAAAGACCTTGAAGCAAAAGAGATTATTGCAGCGGTTATGGAGAGTGACAGCGGAAAAATATTGGCAATCGCCTCTTCCAATCGATTCTATCCCAAACATATCCGAAAGAAAGATTACAATGCCCTCAATGCAAAAGTGATAGAGTACGAGTTTGAACCCGGCTCCGTTATGAAACCAATCACTTTTGCATTGCTCCTGCAAAACAGACATATATCGTTATACGATATCGTGTTTGGCTACAACGGTCGTTACAAACTGGGCCGTAAAATAATCACCGACGAACATAAGATGGGCTGGATGGGTGTGGAAGATGTCATTGTCTATTCAAGCAATATCGGTATCGCCCAGCTTGCGCAAAAACTTTCGCAAACGGAGTTTTACAACGGTCTAAAAAAATTTGGTTTTTCCCAAAAAACGGGAATCGATTTGCCGTATGAACATAGCGGCTATCTCATACCCGTACATAAGTTTCGAAGTGAGATTTATAAAGCGACGGTAGGGTATGGATATGGAATCAAAACCACGTTTATGCAGCTTTTGAATGCCTATAATGTTTTTAATAACGACGGTGTACGTATCACTCCAAGAATTGCCTCCTTTTTAACGACACCAAGCGGTAAAAGAGTGGCTTTAAAACCTCCCAAAAGAGTACGTGTTATTGATGAAAAGACAGCAGCAATGGTTCGAAATGTTTTGCGAAAAGTTGTGGAAAAAGGGACGGGGACTGTTGCTAAAGTAGAAGGCCTATTTATAGGGGGGAAAACAGGAACTGCCCATAGAGTCAAACATGGCCGATATGTGCATTTGTATAACAGCTCCTTTTTCGGTTTTGCCGATGATCGCACCCACAGATATACGATAGGGGTAACAGTCATAGAACCCCATACCAGACATTTTGCTTCACAAACTGCTGTTCCCGTTTTTCGCGATATTGTGCTGGAGATGGTGAACGAAGGCTATCTTATTCCAAAGCAGTAATTTGGTAAAATAACCCATTAAAAATTATGAAATGAGGCTTCATATGGATATTCGAAAAGAGTTTTTGGACTATTTTGCCAGCAAAGCGCATACGATCTATCCAAGTGCACCCCTTGTACCAGAAGATCCTACCCTTCTTTTTACCAATGCAGGGATGGTGCCATTCAAAAAGATCTTCACTGGTGAAATGCCGGCTGAAGTTCCAAGAGCGACGAGCTGCCAAACCTGTATCAGAGCAGGCGGAAAACACAACGATCTCGAAAATGTAGGCTATACCGCAAGGCATCACACCTTTTTTGAGATGCTTGGCAATTTTAGTTTCGGAGACTATTTTAAAGAGGAAGCCATAGCCTATGCGTGGGAGTTTGTAACGAAAGTTTTAGAACTTCCTGTTGAAAAGCTCTGGGTAACGGTCCATGAGAGCGATGATGAAGCCGAAAAGATATGGCAAAAATTCGTGAAAAAAGATCGGATAAAACGATTTGGTGACAAAGACAATTTTTGGCAGATGGGCGATACGGGTCCATGTGGGCCGTGTAGTGAAATCTTCTATGATCAGGGTGAAGAGCATTTCAAAGGGCCCGAAGATTACCTTGGCGGAGATGGCGATCGTTTTTTGGAGATATGGAACCTTGTTTTTATGCAGTATGAAAGAAATGAAGCGGGTGAATTGCTGCCGCTTCCAAAACCGAGTATCGATACGGGAATGGGATTGGAGCGTATTACCGCTATTAAAGAGGGAGTTTTGAGCAATTACGACAGCTCCCTCTTCATGCCTCTTATCGATGCTATCAGTGATCTTGCGAAGAAAAAATACATCTATGAAGAGGGCGCGAGCTTTCGTGTCATTGCCGATCATATCAGAGCAGTAACCTTTTTGCTTAGTCAAGGTGTGATGTTTAGCAATGAAGGTCGAGGCTATGTTCTTCGAAGAATTCTCAGACGAGGAGTCCGCCACGGCTATCTGCTTGGGCTTAAAGAGCCGTTTATGTATCGGTTGGCAGACAAAGTGGCTGAAATAATGGGAACACACTACAGCTACTTGCATGAAAAACTTCCGACTGTCAAAGAGCAGATTCGTGCGGAAGAGGATCGCTTTTATCAAACGATCGAAGCTGGAATGAAACTGTTTGAAGAGGAACTTGCCAAAACAAAAGAGGTTTTTAGCGGGGATGTGGCATTTAAACTCTATGATACCTACGGATTTCCACTCGATTTGACAGAAGATATGCTGAGAGAAAAGGGACTGAGCCTTGATAAGAGCCGCTTTGAAGCGCTGATGCAAGAGCAACGCCAAAGAGCAAAAGCTGCTTGGAAAGGAAGCGGCGATGCGGTACTCAGTGGTGATTTCAAAGAACTATTGGGCCTTAAAAACGAATTTGTGGGGTATGAAAAACTCAAAGCCCATACGATTATTACGGGGTTGCTGGATGAGAATTTTAAAAAGAGTGAGTTTTTGAAGCCAGGACAAAAGGGGTGGATTTTACTTGAAGAAACACCTTTTTATGCCGAAAGTGGAGGACAGGTCGGCGATAGAGGCGAGATCCGCCTGTATGAAGGTGAGATAATTGCCAAAGTCCTTGATACGAAGAAATTTTTCGAACTCAATATGAGTCTTGTTGAAGCGATAAAAGAGGTTAAAAAAGATGAGGCAGTTGAAGCGATTGTCGATAAAAGCAGACGAGAAATTGCCAAACACCATTCGGCAACCCATATATTGCATGCAGCACTGAGAAAAATTTTAGGGGAGCACGTGACGCAGCAGGGAAGTTTGGTTGAAGCGAATAGGCTTCGATTTGACTTTTCCCATCCAAAGCCTCTTACAAGTGAAGAGCTAAAAAGCGTTGAAAATTTTGTCAATGAAGTGATTGCGCAAGGAATTGAAGCAAAAGTGGAGGAGATGCCGATAGAGAGGACAAAAGAAAAAGGTGCCATGGCGCTATTTGGCGAAAAATATGGCGATGTGGTGAGGGTTGTTGAATTTGGTGATGTGAGTGTGGAACTGTGTGGCGGTACGCACGTAAAAAATAGTGCGGAGATAGGTTCCTTTTTCATCACCAAAGAGTCAGGGGTTAGCAGTGGAGTGAGACGAATTGAGGCTGTATGTGGTATGAGTGCGGTACATTTGGCAAAATCGTGGCGAGAAGAACTGGTACATGCAAGCGAGGAAGTTAAAAATAAAGATGTTGTACTTGGTATCAAAAAGCTTAAAGAGGAGATAAAAAATCTCAAGCAAGAGCTCAAAAATATGAGCAGTATGAGTGCAAAGGAACTGGCATCTTGGGAGATCAACGGTGTCAAAGTAGTGGTTGATGAGGTAGATGCTGGAGATATCAAAAAAATCATAGATGATTTGAAAAATGCACACGAAAAATTGGCAGTGATGCTTTTTCAAAAAAAGGGTGAAAAAGTTTTGATTGCTGCTGGTGCAAAAGGAGTGAAACTGAAAGCTGGTGATTGGGTCAAAACCGTCGCTCCGGTTGTCGGCGGTGGTGGCGGAGGACGTCCCGATTTTGCACAAGCTGGTGGAAAGAACCCACAAAAAATTGATGAAGCAAAGAAAGCGGCGCTTGAGTATGCAAAAGAGCACGTGTAGGAGGGGACATGGGTGAGATGATGAAATACATTATTTTCTTCCATGTTCTTGGAGCTATTATATGGGTTGGTGGCATGATTGCTATTCGCTTTGCAGTACATCCGTCTATGCAGCATATCGATGATGACCATATTCGGCTTGCAAGACTCCTTGAAATTACGGGAAGGCTTTTTGGTTTAGTGCTTCCTTTTATTGTAATTATTTTGATAACTGGACTCTATATGGCCCATGTCTTTGGATTTAGTGGACATACCGATTTGAGTACAATTGTACATGTAAAAGAGGCCATATGGCTTGTTATGACGCTTAATTACGCTGGTATGGTCTGGTTGCGGTTTAAAGCGCAAAGTTACTATCTTGCAAGCAACTACTTGATGGCGAAGAAAATGTTAGCGCCGATTGCGAAATATATGTTGCCGCTCAATATCTTTTTGGGTGTTATGGCTCTCTATTTTGGATTGGTTTTAAGAGGATTTTAGAAAGGAATGCGATGAAATCTTTGGGGAAGCATCTTTTAGCAGAGTATTATAGATGTGATGAGAATGCGATCAATGATGTGCAGAAAGTGGAAGAGGCGCTTGTGAAAGCTGCAGAAATTGCAGGAGCGACAGTGATCGGAAAATCGTTTCATAGGTTTGAGCCTTACGGCGTGAGTGGTGTTGTGGTCATCAGTGAGTCGCATCTGACGATCCATACCTGGCCGGAATATGGGTTTGCCGCAGTGGATGTGTTTACGTGTGGTGATCATGTGGATCCCATGAAAGCGCATGAATATCTTAAACAAGTTTTTAAAACCCAAAATGCTACGGTAGAGACAATTTTACGAGGTGTTTTGAACATTCCAGATCTTCGCCATAAACCGGGTGGCAGTTGTATTACAGGAAATTGCGGAGATAAAAAAATCGGATGATACGCCTTGCAAGCGGAAGTGAGACACGGGCAAAACTTTTACAAAATGCTGGAATTGATTTCATTCAAAGTCCCATCGATTTTGATGAAGAGAAACTTCTAAAACAATATAAAAAACCCAAAGATTTTGTCTGTGCAGCAGCCAGAGGGAAAATGGAGGCAGCTGTACAAAAATATGGCCTTGATATCCCAATCGTAGTTGCTGATACGGTTGTGGCTGTTGGCGATGAGATACTTCGAAAAGCCAAAAATGAAAAAGAGGCAAAAGAGATTTTACAAAAGCAAAGCGGAAACAAAGTAGATATCATCACCTGCATGATCTACAAAGATAAAGAAAAAACGGTAGAGGATTTAGATATTACAAGTTACATTTTTGCTCCATTTGATGACAAGGATTTACAAAATTATCTTCAAAGTGGCGACTGGAGAGGAAAAGCTGGGGCTTGTATGGTGGAGGGATTTTGCAAAAAGTATATCAAAGAGGTTCGGGGCAGAGAATCGACAGCCATGGGACTTCAGGTGGAAAGGCTGGCTGAAATTGCAAAAGATCTTTGAAGGCAATCGCGGCGAAATCTTTCTCATTGACTATTTTGATCAAAAAGCGATTCTCAAAAAGCAAAAGAGAGACAAACCCAATACGATTCACAATGAGATCAAGATGCTGCAAAAGCTTCAACCTCTTGGTATCGTTCCGAAAATCTATGAATATGGTTCAGATTATATCGTCATGGAATACATCGAGGGGATTTCCATGAAAGAGGCCTTGAAGCGTAATAAAAAACGAGCTTTGCGTTTAGCTTTGGAGATTGGCTACATCTTGGATAAAGCGCATATCTGGCATACAGAGCTTGGACGATATTATCATCTTATATTTGATCAAAAACTAAAAAAGTGCAAAGTGATCGATTTTGAAAGAGCCAAAGAGAGTTCCAGACCCCGCAATCTTTTGCAAATTGTTGGATTTTACTGTAAAGAGTACGATCTAAAAGAGGCAATCGAACTGTACAAAAAAGAGAAAAGTGCAGGTTATAAAAAAATGATTGAGGCTTTGGATGTATGAAAAAGAGCTGAAGGCTTTACAGCGTGCAGGCCGATTTCGTAAACGTCAAATTTTTCCCCTGGATGTGAAAGATTTTGCTTCTAACGATTATTTGGGGCTCGCTCATGATAAAGAGCTTTTAAAAAGAGCGTATGAGAAAGTATCGCAATTTCCTTACAATACATCCAAAGCTTCTGCACTGATTAACGGATATACACCTATTCATCAGGCCTTTGAGAAAGCGTTGTGTCAGCTCAACGGGTTTGAGAGTTGTATTACGGTGGGAAGCGGATTTTTGGCAAACCTGGCACTGATCGAATCTCTTGTGAGGAAAAAAGATCGCCTTTTTATAGATGAAGAGTTTCATGCAAGCGGTATTTTGGCTTCAAGGCTTGTCGATCAGGTGGAGTTTTTTGCTCATAATGATGCAAAGGATTTGCAAAAAAGGCTCCAAAAAGGCGGTTACAATAGAGCTGTGGTTGCCGTAGAAGGTATCTACTCCATGAGTGGAGATATTCTTGATCCTGAAATTTTTGAAGTTGCCAAAGAGTCTCTTTTGATTGTTGATGAAGCCCATAGCAGCGGAGTGATTGGAAAAAATCTTTTAGGTGTTTTTGATCATTATGGGATTGAGCCGACACCTATGCATATCAAAATGGGTACCCTTGGAAAAGCCTATGCAAGTTATGGGGCGTATATTTTGGCAAATAGTGAGGTTGTATCCTATCTTGAAAATCGGGCAAAAAGTATCATTTATACGACAGCTCTTTCTTTGATGGATGTTGCACTGGCTCATGAAGCTCTTGAAAAGATTGTCCAGCAAAAAGAGTTTTTTTATAGAGCGATTCAAACAAGACAGTCTATCGCAAAAGAGTTTGGATACGAAACGCCCGGACTTATTGTGGATATTCCTAAAAAGGATGTTCTACACATCCAAAAAGAGTTGCTGGATAGAGGCTATCTTGTGGGTGCTATTCGTCCTCCGACTGTTCCAAAATCTATGATTCGTGTCATTGCAAGGCTTGGGGAGAGCGAAGAAGACTTTGTGAAAGTATTGGAGATGCTTTCATGAAGCCTTTTGTATGTAAAACGTTGCAGATTATCGATAAGAAGAAACAAAAAAAGCTTGTTGATATCTCTTTTGAGATACGTCATTCTTTGGCATTGGTAGGACAGAGCGGCAGCGGTAAGAGTTTGACTCTTAAAGCGTTACTTGGGTTGCTGCCGAAAAATCTACATTCTCAAATAGCGTATGAGTGGGAATATGAGCTTGTTCGAGGGCAGACACTCTCTCTTGTACCACAAAATCCTTTTACCTCATTGAGTCCACTGACAAAAATAAAAGATCAATTTTTTGCTCCGGTACAAAAAGCGGCTCATATGCTGACGATGGTTGGACTTGACGGCTCCTTTTTGGATAGATATCCTCCTCAGCTCAGTGGAGGGCAGATACAGCGAGTCGTTATCGCTATGGCTCTTGTGCAAGAACCGAAACTGCTACTGCTTGACGAGCCTACAACTGCCCTTGATCCAAAAACGAAATCGATGGTGTTGGAGCTTCTGCGACATTTACAAGATCAGATGCGGTTTTTGATGCTTTTTGTGACCCATGACATACAAAGTGCTGTGAAACTGTGCAAGGAAGCCGCAGTGATCAAAGATGGTACAATTTTGGAAACGGGTTTGATGGATTCGGTTATTTCTCATCCCAAAACAGAATATACGAAAATATTGATCGAGTCCAATTTTGCCAATAGAGAGTTTCGAAAATGAACATATTGAAAAAAATCATCTCTTTTTTCTTCAAGATACTATTGATCTTATCAATAGTTGGTATCGGTTTTGGGGTTTATTATGCAGCGACACTGTATAAAGAGGTAGCTCCCAAAGCGGATAGAATCGTCAACTACCATCCTCAACTGACGACAAAGATATACGATAGAAACGGGAAGCTGATTGCCAATATATTTTTGGATCAAAATCGAGAATATGTGCGATATGAAGAGATACCTCCACGTGTCATTGAGGCACTTTTAGCTATTGAAGATACGAAATTTTTCGAGCATCCCGGTATCAATTTTGATGCGATTTTTAGAGCTTTGCTCAAAGATATCAAAGCAAGAAAATTTGTAGAAGGAGCCAGTACCATAACACAGCAGTTGGTTAAAAATATGGTGCTCTCACGTGAAAAGAAACTGCAAAGAAAGATAAAAGAGGCTCTTATTGCACTGGAGGTGGAGCGAAGACTGAGCAAAGAGCAGATTTTGGAGCGCTATTTGAATCAGGTTTTTTTCGGGCATGGTTATTATGGCATCAAAACGGCTGCGAAGGGATATTTTCATAAAAATCTCTCACAATTGACACTCAAAGAGATCGCTATGCTTGTCGGACTTCCAAGAGCACCAAGCTATTATGATCCTACAAAACATTATCATGAGGCACTCAAAAGAGCCAATCGGGTTATTACCCGTATGCATGAGCTCGGTTGGATCAACGAAGCGATGTTTACTGAAGCAATTCAAGAAAAGCCAAAAGTCTATAACGATACTTTGACAAAAAACAGTGCGCCATATATTGTCGATGAAGTGCTTCGAAGATTCAGACCTCTGTTTCCGGATATCAAAACAGGCGGATATACAATCTATACAACCATCGATCTGCGACTGCAAAAGATCGCCAAAAAGAAGCTAAAAGCAGGATATGAAGCGATCAAGCAAAGAGGCCAAGATTATAACTACTCCAATCTCAACGGAGCATTGGTCGCGCTCAAGCCAAAAACAGGGGAAGTTTTGGCACTTGTCGGGGGAGTGGATTATATGAAAAGTTCATTCAATAGAGCCACCCAGGCAAAGCGGCAACCAGGAAGTGCCATTAAACCGTTTATTTATCAAATTGCTCTCAATCACGGCTATTCTCAAATCACGAAAATACCAGATATCGCAAGAAGCTATGAATTTGAGGTTGACGGGGAAAAACAGATATGGAAACCGAAAAATTATGAAAAGAATTTCGAAGGAGAGATCCCGCTACGTGAAGCGCTCATTCATTCGAGAAATCTTGCTACAATCAATTTGGTAGAAGATTTGGGCTTAGCAAATGTCTACAAAGGTTTGAAGGCGTTCGGTTTCAAAAATATACCAAAAGATCTCTCAATCGCTTTGGGAAGTGTAGTAGTTTCTCCTTTGGAACTGGCCGGTCTCTATTCTGTATTTCCAAATTACGGTATACGTGTTGTACCAAGAATTGTCCTCACTATTCTGGATAAAAATGGAAAAATCGTTTTTGAATCACAGCCTCGATCCAAAAAGATTGAAGAGCCCAAACAGGCCTTTTTGATTGTGGATATCTTACGAGATGTGGTCAAAAGGGGTACCGGTACACGAGCAAGAGTACCAGGTGTAGAAGTGGCGGGGAAAACAGGAACGACAAATAATTATGTGGATGCCTGGTTTTGTGGGTTTACACCGGATATCGAAACGATTGTCTGGTTCGGTCAAGATGATAATTCCCCGCTCAAAAAAAGAGAGGCGGGAGGAAGAGCTTCTGCACCGGTTGTCGGGGCTATGATCAAGGAAATCTATAAGCTCAATCCTCAGCTTCGAAGAAAATTTGTAGTTCCAGAGGGAGTCAAAACAATGATCGTCGATGGGAAAAAGATCTATTATACCGATATCTCCAAGCCATCAAAAGAGGATCTTGTAAAAGATAATCAGGAGCAGGAACAGCTTCTTTTTTAGATGTGACAGTAAAAGAGTCTATCCATCATCTCTTTGGATAGGACCTGTGTACCCACTACAATATCTGCGATGGAGAGATCTTCCAAGACTTGTTTCTCTTTTTCATCTCGTACTCTTGCAACAAGATGGGCCTTTGGTGCCATATCCAAAACAGCCTGGGCAACGAGTCTGATTTTTTCAAGATTGTGAAATGTGATTACCACGGCGCAAGCCTCTTTGATATCAAGACTTTGTAACACATTTCGCTGTGCGGCGTTTCCAAAAAAGATAGGTTCATTGTTTTGAATACCCTCTTCATAGAGTTTTAAATCGTGCTCGACAATGATATATTGAAAGGATTTCTCTTTTAACGCTTTGGCTATCTCTTTGCCAAGAGGTCCATATCCGCAGACGATGATATGGTTTTGAAAATGTCCTCCTTCGATAATGAGCTCTCTCTCAGGCTCTTTAAAAAGCGTATCAGCCATACGTTTGAGATTTTTGAGGATAAAAGGTGTTGCAATCATGGAAAGAACCACAACGCTGACAACAATTTGCAAAGTCGTTTCATCGATAAATCTGTTTCCATAGGCCATCACAAAAAGAGCCAGAGCAAATTCCCCTACTTGTGATATAGTTAGAGCTGTTTTAAAAGCGGTTCGTTTTTGTTCCCAGAGTATTAAAATCCCATAGGCAATGAGAGCTTTCAGTAGCATAATTCCAAACAGTAAAAGCGCAATGAGGACAAAATGATTGGCTATGATAGAAAGATCGATCCGGTTTCCGACAGAAAAGAAAAAGATTCCCAGCAACAGATCCCGGAAGGGAGAAAGATCGGCTTCTATTTGGTATTTGTAGTGGGATTCTGCAAGAAGCATACCAGCGAAAAAGGCTCCAAGAGAGTAGGAAAAGCCGAAATAGTGTGCTACTGCAGCGCTAAGCAGTATGACAAAAAATACTGCTAACAAAAAGATCTCTTGGGTTTTTGTGGCAACGGCGTATTGAAGAAATGTATCGATAAAATATTTTCCTAAAATATACAAGAGTAAGAAAAAGAGAATCATGTTTAAAAGTGTCTGGATAAGAAGGGTGTGAAGTGGCACATCTTTTGTAAAGATTTCGATCATCAAAAGAAGCGGAATAACCGCTATATCTTGAAACAAAAGGATTCCAAGGGCTTTTCGTCCATATCCTGCATGTATCTCTCCGTTTTCATTCAAAATTTTGAGAATAATGGCCGTGGAAGAGAGAGCCAGTGCAAATCCTATGATGATAGCGGATCGAACGGGTAAAGAAAAAAGCAAAGAAGCCAGAAGCGAGAACAATAAACCGGTAATGGTAACTTGCAGTGTTCCGTAAAGAAACACCTCTTTTTTCATAATTTTGAGTTCTCTGAAGCTAAATTCCAGACCGATAGTGAACATCAAAAGTACGATTCCAAATTCGGAAATATATTCAAGAATTTCTGTATTATGGACGTTGAGATGAAAAAACTCCGCTACGATGACTCCCGTGAAGATATAGCCGATAATAGTAGGGAAATCAAAACGTTTAATAATAATATTGATTACTGAAGCAATAAAAATAGCTCCTAAAATAATTGCAATTTGTTGCATAAAAATCCTTCAGTTTCTATTGATACAATTATACATTATAGGAGGAAATTGCATATTTTTTGAGCATTGCGCGAACATTTGTTTAAACTTTATTACGATATAATTTATGCGAAATCAAATAAAACAAAGGAGAATCAATGTTTCAAGTTGATGAGGCCAAGCTACAAAAACTCTTCGATACGATTAAAGAAGAGGAGATCGAGTTTGTCGACTTTCGGTTTACCGATATCAAAGGAACTTGGCACCACGTAACATACAATGTTAAAGCTATCAGCGAAGATACGTTTAAAAATGGTCTTCCTTTTGATGGGAGTTCCCTCCCAGCATGGCAGCCAATCAATAAATCAGATATGGTTTTGGTCCCAGAAGCTGGTACTGAGTTTGTAGATCCGTTTACTGCTGATCCAACGTTGGTAGTTATTTGTGATGTGTATGATATCTATAAAAATCAACCATATGAGAAGTGTCCAAGAAGTATTGCAAAAAAAGCACTCAAATATCTTCAAGAAAGCGGTATCGGTGATGTTGCTTACTTTGGTCCAGAAAATGAGTTTTTCGTATTTGACAATGTCAAAGTACGAGATGAAATCAACTGCCAATATTATGAAGTAGATACAAGCGAAGGGGAGTGGAATCGAGGCGTTGACAGTCCAGAGTATGATGTGTACAACATTGGACACAGACCTGGCACAAAAGGCGGATATTTCCCAGTACCTCCAGTTGACTCTATGATGGATTTAAGAGCTGAGATGAGCCAAGTGATGGAAGAGGTGGGATTAGAAACTTATGTTATCCACCACGAAGTTGCACAGGGACAAGGTGAAATTGGGGTAAAATTTGGAACACTCATCGAAGCAGCTGACAATGTACAAAAACTAAAATATGTGGTTAAAAATGTAGCACATATCAATGGTAAAACTGCAACTTTTATGCCAAAACCACTCTATGGCGACAATGGTAACGGTATGCATACGCATATCTCTATCTGGAAAGATGGCAAAAACCTCTTTTATGATCCAAACGGATATGCAAACCTGAGCCAGTTTGGTAAATACTTCATCGGTGGCGTTTTGAAGCATGCTAAAGCGGTTGCTGCATTTACAAACGCTTCTACAAATTCTTACAAACGACTCATCCCTGGATTTGAAGCACCATCAATCCTAGCCTATTCTGCGCAAAACAGAAGTGCAAGCTGTCGGATTCCTTGGGGAGCAGGTGAGAAAAGTGTACGAGCGGAGTTTCGATTCCCGGATAGCTCTGGTAACCCATATCTTGCGTTTACTGCACTTTTACTTGCTGGAATCGACGGTATTAAAAACAAAATCGATCCAGGTGATCCTATGGAAATGGATCTCTTTGAGCTTACTTTGGATGAGATTCGAGAAAAAGGTATCCAGCAGATGCCGCATACATTAAGAGAAGCGATCGAACATATGCTTGCGAATAAAGATCTATTTAAAGTTGGTGATGTTATGACAGAAGAGTTTATCCAAACATATCAGCACTACAAATTTGAAACATCCATCTGGCCTTGGGAAGGTAGACCACACCCATACGAATTCATTACTACATACTCTTGCTAATTATTGGGGCTTTGCCCCAATGTTAAAACTCTACAAACCCCCGCTCTTTATTTTTAAAAATAGCACATTTTGTATAGCCAACCTCTTTTGCTAATTCCATAACTTCATCAAGCTTGAAGCCTACCTGATCAGGTGCATGTGCATCGGAAGCAAAAGTGATAGGGATATCAAATGAAAAAGCCTCTTCTAAAAGCTCTTTACTTGGATAGGGTTCACCTACCGGTTTACGTAATCCAGCACTACTGATCTCAAGTACCAAATCATTCTCTTTAATGGCCTTGAGAGCATTTTTGGCAATGAGGCGTATATCCTTTTTAGGCTTGAAATTAAAAACTTTGATAAGATCCAAATGGCCTACAATTTGAAAATACCCACTTTTGGCCATTGCTTCGATAGCGTTGAAATAATCTTTCCAGATGGTATCGATGTCTTGGTTTTTATATTCACCAATAAATTCTGGATTATCAAATCCCCAAAGATCTTGGTGGATAAGCACTTCATTATGCCCTCTTTTTTTAGGTAAAAAATGGACAGATCCTATAAGATAGTCTACATCGGCTTGGAGGATTCGATCCTCTATCAGTCCTGGCAAAAAGTCGACTTCATATCCTAAAAGAATCTCAATTTGATCTTTATATTTTTCTTTTGCTTCTAGTACATGTTTTTCATATTGATCGGCTTGTTCTAAACTCATGCGATATTTTTGATCAAAATTCATTGGGGCATGATCGCTAAAGCCATAAATTTCTATACCTTTGTCGATTGCTTTTTCGATATACTCTTCAATTTCACCTGTTGCATGGTTGCAAAGTTTTGTGTGATTATGCAAGTCTACTCGCAAGCTATTCCTTTTGCTATAATTAAGTTGATTTTAATTATATAGTATTTTTGAGGGGCGGGGAATGGATATTTTTGAAGCGATAAAAAAAGATAGCCTGTTTAGCGTAAAAAAGGCACTTGAATCGATTGATGACATCAAAAACATAAAAAACGAAAATGGTGACAGTCTCCTTCGATTGGCAATCAAACATAAAGCTAGTCTCGATATTTTTCAAACGCTTGTTGCACATGGAGCTGACATATATGAAATTGACGAAGAGGGTGTAGGATTGATTGATGATGCGATCAAAAAGGGAAGACTTGATATTGTCCAATTTTTGGTTGAATCCGGAATCGATCCCAACACGACAAAAAGAAAGTCGGGATTTACCCCTTTGATGGCGGCAATGGCATATGGGGATGAACCGATTGCGAGGTATTTGATCAAAGAGTGCAAAGTCGATACTGATGTGAAAGACAGTTTTGAAAAAACAGCGAGTGATTATGCGAAAATGACAGGGTATAAACAATTATTGAGATTATTGGAGGAAAATGAAGAAGAGTAAAAAAGTAGAGCTTTTAAGCCCAGCGGGAAATCTTAAAAAACTAAAAATCGCTTTTGCCTATGGAGCTGATGCGGTATATGGAGGGGTAAGCCACTATAGTCTAAGAATTCGAAGCGGCAAAGAGTTTGATATGGATAGTTTTGCTGAGGGCATTGAGTATGCCCACAGTCTTGGCAAAAAAGTGTATGCAACAATCAATGGTTTTCCATTTAACTCCCAAATCAAACTTTTTGCCAAACATATCGAAGCAATGGCTAGGCTTAGTCCAGACGCTTTTATCGTCAGTACCCCAGGAGTGATCAAACTGTGTAAAGAGATAGCGCCACATATCCCCCTTCATCTTTCAACGCAGGCGAATGTTATGAACTATCTCGATGCCGAGGTTTATTATGAATTGGGCGTGAGTCGTATCATAGCAGCGCGTGAAATTAGCCTCAAAGACTTGGTGGAAATCAAAAAACGCGTACCTGAACTTGAACTTGAAATCTTTGTACATGGTAGTATGTGCTTTGCCTATAGCGGTAGATGCCTTATAAGTTCCGTGCAAAGTGGACGTGTGCCAAACAGGGGAAGTTGTGCAAATGATTGTCGATTTGAATATACCCTCTATGCCCAAAATCCAGAAACGGGGACTCTATTTAAACTGGAAGAGGTTGAGGGTGAAGGTACTTATATTATGAATGCAAAAGATCTCAATCTTGCAAGTCATATTAAAGAGATACTAGATAGCGGTGTAATCGACAGCCTCAAGATTGAAGGAAGAACCAAAAGCGACTACTACGCAGCCATTACCACAAAAGCGTACCGTATGGCAATCGATGATTACTATAAAGGTGTATTTGAGCCCGAGAAGTATCAAGCGGAACTTCATACCACCAAACATCGAGGTTTTACTGATGGCTACCTTGTGAGCAGGCCTTATGAAAAGGGTGGAACCCAAAAACTTGATTCTTCTATCAGTGAAGGAACCCACCAGGTCAAAGCAGAAGTGATGGAAGATGGTCTTCATTTTTTGACAAAAGATAAGATTTGTAAAGGCGATATACTGGAAATCGTTGCGCCTGAAGGGGCAAAGCTGGAGCCATGTTCCAATGAAATCGGCTCTGTTTTTGAAAAGGATGGGAGATGGTGGTTGAAACTAGAAAAAATTGAAGCCAATAAAGAGTATGAGTGTATCCATAGTGGCAATGTCAATCCTGTGAAACTACCTTGTCCGCTTCCGGCATACACTTTTTTAAGGAAAAAAATTGATTCTTAAGATATGGTGGTCATGGCAGTGGCGCGTTCTTGTTGCAGTGATGCTTGCAAACATTTTGATCGATTTTTTGATGGGGCTTTTTGGAGGGTTGCTTGCACTTTCGCAAAAAAGTGTAATTATTGGTACCAATCTTCTTTCATTTAGCATAACAATTTATGCTTCTATCTATTTTTTAGGATTTGTTATGCGAAAATATCGTGTCTATATACCAAATGAAAAGCTCGATGTGTACAAAAAAGCGGCAATCAAATAAGGAGTAAAAATGCGATTTATTTCTATCATTATGGGAAGCAAAAGCGATTATGAGGTAATGAAAGAGTGTGCGAACGTACTGGATAAATTTGGCGTACAGTATGAACTGATCATCTCCAGTGCCCACAGAAGTCCTCACAGAACGAAAACCTATGTAACAGAAGCAGAAAAAAAGGGAGCAAAAGTATTTATTTGTGCAGCAGGAATGGCAGCGCATTTGGCAGGTGTTGTAGCTTCACTTACAGTCAAGCCAGTCATCGGCGTGCCAATGAAAGGTGGTTTTATGGATGGAATGGATGCATTGCTTTCTACTGTGCAGATGCCAGCAGGAATGCCAGTAGCCACAGTTGCGGTGGGCAAAGCCGGTGCTGTGAATGCAGCATATCTAGCGATGCAGATCTTGGCGATTGATGATGAGGAGCTTCGGGCGAAACTGGAAGAGGATCGACTCAGTAAAGCGAAAAAAGTGGAAGCAGATTCAAGCGAAGTGGAAGTGATCATCGATGCGACTCAGGCCTGATTGTCTGGTATGTCTTTTCAATCAGGCCCTTCGGGTTACAAAAGTTTTGAAGTGTGATGAGGGATGTGCAAAAGAGGTTTTAGATCGCTCAGCTTTGGAGATTGCAAACTTTGATTTTTCTTTGACCCCACCTGAGGCTGCAGCGATTCTTTATCCGAAGATTTCTCAGCTTCTACATAAAGAGGATCTTTACAAAGAGGTAAAAATAGAATCTACTCAAAAAGCCAAGGCACTCCTGACTTTTGCAAAAGAGCAAATTCGAAATAGCAGTGATCCGCTGGATGCAGCTTTACGAGCCAGTGTTGTAGGGAATGTGATCGATTTTGCCACGCAATATGCTTTTGATTTGGAAGAAGAGATCAAAAAGAGATTTCATATCCCTTTTGCCATTGATCATAAAAGAATTTTTTTACAAAAACTGAAAAAAGCATCATCTCTTGTTGTATTGGGAGACAATGCAGGAGAGCATCTTTTTGATAAAATTATGATTGAAATTTTTAAAGAGCATTTTGGGAATCTAAAAATTTACTATTTTGTTCGAGGCAGACCCATAATCAACGATGTAACAATCGATGAAGCATTGAAAGCTGGATTGGATACGGTTTGTGAAGTAGTAGATAGCGGTGTCGATACACCTGGTTTTTGCATGGAACGAGCCAGTGATGAAGCAAAAGAGATATTTAAAAATGTGGATTTGATCCTATCGAAAGGGATGGGAAATTTTGAGTGTTTAGATAATGTACAAGATCTAAGACTCTTTTTCCTGTTTAAGATCAAATGTGATGTGGTAGCAAACAGAGTTGGAAAAAGTGTGGGAGATCTTGTTTGCATTCAAGGAAATGCTATTTAAAGGAGGAGGAATGAGTGAGAAAAAGACGCAAAAACGGGTAGTACTTTTTACAAGCCCAGGATGTGTCTGGTGTACAAGAGCGAAACAATTTTTTAAAAAACATCAGATTCGTTTTAAAGAGATCGATATTAGTAAAGATCAAAAAGCGGCACAAGATTGTCAGCGACATGGATGTAGAGGTGTGCCGGTAGTGTTGGTTGGCAGTCGATGGATTTGCGGATTTGATCAAGCAAAGATAGAAAAAGAATTGGGGTTTTCATGATAACTTTTAGTGAACTACTTTTAAAATTGCAAGATTTCTGGGCAAAACAGGGTTGTACAATCGTTCAACCATACGACTTTCCAAGCGGTGCGGGGACATTTCATCCAGCCACTTTTTTAAAATCACTCGATTCCAAGCCATGGGCCACCGCGTATGTAGCGCCTTCAAGACGTCCCACAGACGGAAGATACGGAGAAAATCCAAACAGACTAGGGGCGTATTATCAGTTTCAAGTTCTTATAAAGCCAAGTCCAGACAATATCCAAAATCTCTATTTACAAAGTCTTGAAGCTTTGGGTTTGGATTGGCGAAAGCATGATATCCGATTTGTGGAAGACAATTGGGAGAGTCCGACTTTGGGAGCTTGGGGACTTGGTTGGGAAGTGTGGCTCGATGGCATGGAAGTGACACAGTTTACCTATTTTCAGCAAGTTGGTGGATTTGAGTGTGATCCGGTTGCAGTAGAGATCACATACGGAACAGAGCGTCTTGCGATGTATCTGCAAGAGGTGGAGAGCGTTTTTGATATTGTCTGGAGCAAAAACGGTGACCATATTGTTACCTATGCAGATGTCCATAAAAGAGGCGAGTTTGAGTATAGTCGCTATAACTTTGAAGTAGCTGATACAAAGATGCTTTTTAACTGGTTTGAGGATGCAAGCAAAGAGTGCAAAAGATGCCTTGCAGAAAAACTGCCTCTTCCAGCCTATGACTACTGTTTGTTGGCAAGCCATATTTTCAATACACTGGATGCGAGAAAAGCGATCAGTGTGACTGAGCGTCAAAATTTTATCTTGAAAGTAAGAGAATTAGCAAAAGGGTGTGCTGAGGTGTACAAAGAGAGTCTTGGAGAGCTCAGTGAAGCTTAAAGAGATCTATACCATCCTTGATAGAATTTCTCCTTTTGAGCTTCAGGAGAAGTGGGATAATTCCGGTTTGCAGGTGGGAGATTTTGATCAAAAAATAGAACATATCTATCTTTGTATCGATTTGGATGAAGAGCTTATTGATAGTCTTCCTCCAAAGAGTCTGCTCATTACTCATCATCCGCTGATTTTTGGCAAGCTTACATCTATCGAGTATAACGCCTATCCTGCAAAATTGCTTGTAAGGCTCATCAAAAAAGATATCGCTTTGATATCGATGCATACCAATTTTGATAAAACCCATCTCAACAGATATGTAGCACAGCATGTTTTGCAGGTAGAGCCACAATGTGAAGAGTTTATCTGCTATTTTGAAAGAGAAGAAAGTTTTGAAGCAATTTTTGCATGGGTGAAAGAGCGTTTTGGGCTTACATGCCCAAGATATGTGCAGGCAAAAGAAAATATAAAAAAAATAGCTTTAACCACCGGAAGTGGTGGAGGACTTTTGGATATGGTGGATGCAGATCTGTTTTTAACCGGTGATATCAAGTATCACGATGCCATGAAGGCGAATATTTTGGGAATCAGTATGATCGATATAGGTCACTTTGAAAGCGAACACTATTTTGCTCAGTGTCTGCAGGACGAATTGAAAAAAGCACAAATTAAAGCTATAATTGCGTCAATAAAAAATCCGCTAAAGGCGTAGAATGGAACAATACATAAAGCAGCTTGTGCAGCTTTCGAAGATCGATAAAGCGATCGATGATTTCGGACCAAAAATAGAAGCGGTCAAAGATAGACTTAAACAAGTCGAAGATGAGAAAAATCAGATTGAAACCGCAATCGCATCAATAGATGAAGAGATCAAAGAGTGTGAGCTCAAAAAGAGAAAAAATGAGTTGCATCTAAAAGAACTGAGTGAAAAACTGGAAGAATTAGAGAAAAAGAGTACTCAGGTAAAAACAGAAAAAGAGCTTAAAGCGATCCAGCTGGAAGAGGATATTGCAAAAGAGCAGATCAACTTTGCCAATGAAGAGATCGCAAGACTTGAGAATGTTTGTGAAACAAAAGAGGAAGAAAAAGCCTCTTTACAAGAGCAGCTTAAAGAGGTTGAAGAGCGCCTTGTAAAAGTAAAAGAAGAAGTGGATGCAGAGCTTGTAGAACTGGAAAAAGAGCAGCAGGCTCTTTTTGAACAAAAAAGTGAACTCGTTTCCAAAATCCCTCAGCAGATTCTTGTTTTTTATGAAAAAATCAGACGATGGGCTGGTAATACGGCAGTGGTTCCGGTACGCAAACAGGCATGTATGGGCTGCTTTATGAAAATAAACGACAAAACTTATGCCAGTGTTATCAAAGGTGAAGAGATTACCAGCTGTCCACATTGTGGAAGAATTTTGTATTTAGAAGAGGAAGAAGAGTAAAAAGGGCCTTTGGCTCTTTTTTGTGCAATGTTTGCTTATATCTATACGTTCATTACTATCATCCTTTATCTTCTTGCATTGCCATTTTTACTTTTTTTACAGTTCAAAGATAAATACCACCGCTCCATTCCAGCTCGCTTTTTTTTAAGAAGTAATCCCCCTTTTTCCAAAAAAGCAGTCCATTTTCATTCATGTAGCTATGGTGAGACAAAAGCATTGGAGCCTTTGGTACGAGAGTTTGACAAAGCAAATATCAGCGTCATTACGCAAACAGGATTTGAAGCAGCAAAGAGTTATACAAATGCAGATGTCAGATATCTCCCTTTTGAACCGCTACTTTGGTTTTGGCTCAAATCGATGCCGGCACTTGTAGTGATGGAGGCAGAGCTTTGGTATCTGCTTTTTTATCTCAGTAAGAAAAGAGATGCAGTAACATTCTTGATCAACGCCAGAATCAGTGAGCGAAGTTTTCCCAAATACAAGCGATTTGCCTGGTTTTATAAAAAGATTTTTGAAAATATTGACTATGTGTATGCGCAAAGTGATGAAGATGCTCAAAGATTACGTCAACTTGGAGCAAAACATATTGAGATACTTGGAAATATCAAACTGTTGCAAAAACCGAAAGTGACGAAAAACTTTACCAAGCAAAAGCCAGTTGTTGTTGCAGCAAGTACACACGATCCGGAAGAGGAGATTATTGCAACTGAGTGGGTGATGCATCTTAAAGACAAAACGACATTGGTAGTTGTTCCTAGACATCCGGAGCGTTTTGAAGAGGTGGATGAGCTGCTTGAACATATCGCAAAAAGAGAGGGACTTGCATATCACAGATTCAGTGAAAATCCAACATTGACGGGGGATATAGTACTAGTAGATACTCTGGGAGAACTTGTCAATATCTATGCAGTGAGTGATTTAGTTATCCTTGGAGGCAGTTTCGTTCAAGGCATTGGAGGGCACAATCCACTGGAGCCTGCCTTTTTTCATAAACCTATCATTAGCGGTCCCTATTTCCACAACCATATCCAAAGTTACAGTTATGTTGACGGTATAAAAATTGTTGAGCCAAACGATCTGGGAGATGCTTTAAAGCAGAACTGGGAGCCTACAGCGGTCAATGCAAAAATAGATCTGAAGCCTCTTGTGGAAAGGATCAAAAGTGTGGTATAAGATAGAAGATGATCAGGTTCATCTGTTTATTAAAGCGCAGCCAAATGCTTCAAAAAACAAAATTGCAGGAATTTTGGGAGATTCCCTCAAAATTGCCATAAAAGCACCGGCAGTAGAGGGGGCTGCAAACAAAGAGCTTGTGAAGTTTTTAAGTAAAACATTTAAAGTAGCAAAGAGCGATATCGTTTTTGCAAGTGGTGAAACGAGTAAGCGAAAGCATATTGTAATGCCATATAATAAAAAAATAGACGATTTTATAAAAGAACTGACTCAATGAGTTCTCAACAGAAGAACAAATTTTTGACACTTCACAAGAGTGTAAAATTACAAATGCCAAATCACCCTTTTGGGTTGAGTGCAGTTTTTTAACACTCTTGATTCGTTAAAATTTATTACAGTTTCGCTCTAATGAATCAGTACTATTTAGTATAAAGGAAATGGATGAAAGAGAAAGCCTATAAGGTCTTGGCCGAGCAGCTTGGTATTTCGAATAAAAAAGCAAAAGAGCTTATCGATCGAGGCCTTGTATATGTGGGAGATAAAAAGGTTGTTATCGCAAGAGGCCTTATCGATACCGATACAAAGTTTCGTGTTAAAAGAATAGAAAAACCGGAAATTTTGTTTGAAGATGAGAAAATTTTGGCTATCAACAAGCCTGCCCACATCACAAGCGAAGAGATCAAAGAGGATAGCGGATATGAGTTGTTGCATCGCCTTGATAAAGAGACTAGTGGAGTGCTTTTGCTAGTAAAAGATGAAGCTTTTCGAAAAAAAGCGATCGAAGAGTTTCGCAAAAACAGAGTCTATAAAGAGTATGTTGCATGGGTAGAAGGTATTGTCGCAGAACCGTATGAGATTGACTATCCGATACTAACCATTAAAAAAAATGGCAAGGCAAAATCAAGACTCTCTGCCTCCAAAGGAAAACCTGCAAAAACATATATAGAACCATTGGAAATTCATGGCAAAAAAAGCAAAGTCAAAGCGGTTATTGAAACTGGAAGAACGCATCAGATTCGCGTGCATTTAGCAAGGACTGATCATCCTATTTTGGGAGACACCCTCTATGGTGGAAAACCATGGAAAAGAATGATGCTTCATGCAAAGCGGATAAAGCTTCTTGATTATGAGTTTGAAGCGCCTGAACCGAAAGATTTTGATATCCAATAACTTTTATTAAATTTAGCTAAAATTAATCTATTTTTAAGTAAAATTGCACACTCAAATAGACAAAGGGGTTAGATTTGTTTGAAACGCTTTCAAACTCGTTTACCAGTGCCATCAAAAAGATACGTTTTAAAGATGATGAGAAAGCACTGAAAAAAGCGCTTACTGAGCTGAAAAAGAGCTTACTGAAATCCGATGTGCACCATAAAGTCGTCAAAGAGTTGTTGCAAAAAGTCGAACTCGATACAAAAGCGGCTGGGATTGGGCGAGATACCTTTTTGCAAGCGCTTCAAAAAAATCTAACTGAAATTCTCACAGCACCTGGTGGAAAACAGGGGTTTGTCTATGCATCAAAACCGCCAACTGTTGTTTTGATGACAGGGCTTCAAGGAAGTGGGAAGACCACGACTTCCGGAAAGCTTGCAAACTATCTCAAACTTCGTGGGAAAAAAGTTCTTTTGGTGGCTGCAGATTTGCAACGGCTTGCAGCTGTGGAGCAGCTTCGACAGATTGCATCCCAGATTGAAGTGGATTTTTTTGGTGAAGATGACCAGAAAGATCCGGTTCAAGTTGTTCAGGATGCTTTGAAGCTGGCACGCGAAAAACTCTATGATGTCGTTATCATCGACACTGCCGGTCGTCTTGCGATCGATGAAGCGCTCATGGAGGAGCTTAAAAAGGTTAAAGAAGCGGCTCATCCTGATGAGGTCTTTTATGTAGCAGACTCATTAACGGGGCAAGATGCCGTTCGAAGTGCAGCAAAATTCAATGAAGACATTGGTATAACCGGTGTTATTTTGACCAAGTATGATGGGGATGCAAAAGGTGGCGTAGCACTTTCACTTGCCCATCAAATTGGCGTACCTCTACGATTTATCGGGACTGGCGAGAAGATGCCAGACTTGGAAGTGTTCATTCCTGAACGTATCACAAATCGATTGATGGGGGCCGGCGACATCGAATCTTTGGCAGAAAAAACTGCCGCCGTTATCGATGAGAAACAGGCGAAAAAGATCAGTAAAAAGATCGCAAAAGGGAAGTTCAATTTCGAAGATTTCCTTGAGCAGCTAGAATCGATTAAAAAGATGGGAAGTCTCAAAAGCCTTATCTCAATGATCCCCGGCATGGGGAATATGGCAAAAGCCATTAAAGATTTGGATCTTGAAAACTCAAAAGAGATCAAAAAGATCAAAGCGATGATCAACTCCATGACCCCAAAAGAGCGTAAAGATCCAGATCTCATTTTGAAAAACAACTCAAGAAAAAAACGAATTGCCCAAGGAGCAGGATTAAGTCCGCAAGAAGTGAACAAAATCTTGAAACAGTTCAACAACGCAGCGAAATTTGCCAAAAAGTTTGCTGGGAAAAAGGGAATGCAAGATATTCAAAACATGATGAAACAGATGGGTAGCGGAGGCATGCCGCCAATTCGGTGATGTTTTATCCACTTTACATCACGGTGTGAAGTGGTTAAAATATACCAATCAAAAAAAGGAGAAAAAGTAGATGGTAGTTATTAGACTAGCTCGTTTTGGAAGAAAAAAACGACCTTTTTACAGAATCGTTGTAACAGACAGCAGAAAAAGACGAGACAGTGGCTGGATCGAAAGTATCGGGTATTACAATCCATTGACAGATCCTGTAACTGTAAAAATCGATGAAGAGAGACTCAACTATTGGCTTGGCGTAGGTGCCAAAATGAGTGAACGGGTTAAAAAACTTTCTGGAAAGTAAGATGGTACAAGATTTTATTCGGGAGTATGCCAAGCTCTTGGCAAACCATCCCGAGGATATAGAAGTGGTTGTAGATCAGGTAAACGAAACATATGCCCAGATTACTATCTATGCCAATAAAGCCGATGCCGGTAAAATTATCGGGAAAGAGGGCAAAATGATCGGTGCCATCAAAACGGTAATATCCGGCTGCAAAGCAAAAGATGGAGTAAGCTACAAAGTCAACGTTCAACCCAAGGAGTAAACGTGAAAAAACTCACGGTTGCACGACTGGGAAGAACCGTTGGCCTCCATGGTGATATGAAACTCCATATATTGACCGATTTTCCTGAACAGTTTCAAAAAGGTTCCACTTTTGAAAGTGATCGGGGCTCTTTAACGATTGAATCTGTCAATCCCGCTCGAGGTACCGTAAAATTTCAAGGTATTGACTCGGTCGATGAAGCAAAAAAATATACCAACGCCTATCTTTACAGTGACGAAGAGACAACGAAAAAAAATTTTTCTCTGAATGAAGATGAATACTTCTGGTTTGATGTTTTAGGATGTGATGTGTTTGAAGAGGAAAAAAAGCTTGGTAAAGTAGTTGATATCCAAAGACTGCCTGCAGGAGATTATCTCGTTGTTCAGACGGATAGAGCATTGGTAGATATAAATAAAGCAAAAACTTTTTTAATACCCTTTTTAGATAGGTTCATTGAAAATGTAGATATCGATCAAAAAAGGATCGATACCAAAGGTGCTCAGGATATTTTAGAAGCTTCATGAAGATTACCTATCTTACACTTTTCCCGAATCTTATGCGTTGCTATTTTGAAGATTCCATTTTAAAGCGGGCTTTAGAAAAAAAGCTTTTTGAAATAGAATTTATCGATTATAGAGCATTTAGCCATGATAAACATAAAAAAGTGGATCGTTATAAAATAGGTGGTGGTGCGGGAATGCTGCTTGAGCCCCGACCCATTGCCGATGCTTTGGAATCTGTTAAGAATGAAGAGAGTTGGGTTATCTTTACTACTCCCGTAGCCAAAAGATTTACCCAAAAAGATGCAAAGCGGCTGGCGCAAAAAAAACATATCGTTTTTGTCAATGGGCGGTATGAAGGATTTGATGAGCGGCTTATCGAAATTTATGCGGATGAGGTTTTTAGTATCGGTGATTTTATACTGACCGGTGGTGAGCTGGCTTCTTTGGTGATGAGTGATGCGATAGTCCGCAATATCCCTGGAGTCCTGGGCAATAGTGCATCTTTGGAAGAGGAGAGCTTTGAGGGGGATCTTTTGGAAGCGCCTTCGTTCACGAAGCCAGATGTTTTCAAAGGTAAAGCAGTCATTAAAGAGTTTTTAAAGGGAAACCATAGTAAAATTAGCGCCTTAAAATACCAGTTGGCACGTCTGAGAACGAAATACTACAGACCCGATAAAAGGATAGAGGATGAGAAATAGATATATCGAGCATTTCGAGAAAGCTCAGCTTGAGCAAAAGAGCGTACCTGAATTCAAAGCGGGTGACACAGTACGAGTAGCGGTAGAGATCAAAGAGGGTGACAAGACAAGAATCCAGAACTTTGAAGGCGTTTGTATCGCGATTCGAGGAGAAGGAACAGGAAAAACATTCACTGTTCGAAAAATTGGAGCGAACAATATCGGCGTTGAGAGAATTTTTCCTCTGTACAGCGATAGTATCAAAGATATCAAAGTTGTTCGAAGAGGACGTGTTCGAAGAAGCAAACTCTACTATTTGCGAGAAAGAAAAGGAAAAGCGGCTCGAATCAAAGAACTTCGCTAATCTCAATAGGGCTTCGCTTTGCGAAGCATTCTCGCAAACATCTTCTTGGCTTTTTTTGCCATGGCATAATCTTTCACAAAATAGAGTGTCTCATAATTTTTTCCAAATGCGGAATAGCTCCAGTTGGCTGAACCAAATATGAGCCATTTATTATCTATGATGGCAAGCTTCATATGCATCTTTCCGTAATATTCTCTTTTTTTGTTATATCTGCCTTTCAATGTAAATACCTCGATATTTTTATATTTTTGCAGACAGCCTATTTGAGAATAGGGGTTGTTTCTGTTTTGTTCTTCATCGGCAATGATAAGAACATGTACGCCTCGCTTAGCGGCATTTTTGAGATGTTTAGCTATGGTTTTGTGCGTAAAACTGTATATAGCGACGGCAATTTCATGATTGGCATGATCAATTTTTTGTAAGAGTTCTGTCTTGGCTGCTTTTGCTTCGAAAGGAAGAAGATAGAGCGATTGAGCATAGAGCGACAGACCCAAAAACAGAATGATCAAAAAACGCATAACGATCCTTTGCGAAAATTAATAATATTAAAGCAAAAAGATTATAAAATTATGCAAAAGCCTGTCTGGGAGAGAGAATGAAGCTTCTACTTATCAATAACAATCCCGTCGTCAACAGAATGATGAACATCGGTGTTCCAAAAGCCGGTTACGAACTCGAAAGTATAGAAAATGTCAATGAGATTCCCAGCGGAACATATGAAGTTGTCATTATTGATGACGATCTGTATGATGAAAATCTTTTGGAACTTATCAAAGAGAAGATTGATTACAAAAAGATCGGTATTATTGCTTCCAATGCGAAAAATTTTGAAGATCAGTTCGACTTCGTTCTACCCAAACCTTTCTTGCCGACAGATCTTGTAGAGTTGCTTCGCAAAGTTCAGCAAGAGATTATGCATACAGGCGAACAAGAGCAAGAAGCACCTCTATCCGAAGAAGAGGTTTTGGAGGCGCAAACTTCTGAAGAAGAGAAGCCTGAAGAGGTATCTGTAGAGGAAGAAGTCCAAGAGGAAAAACCTGCAGAAGAGTCAATGCAAGGAGAGGAAGAAGTTTCTGAAATCCCGACAATACAGCCAGTTGAGCGTGAAGAGCCGTTAGTGGAAGTAGAAGAGGAGGAAGAGGAGCCCCCATTTGTAGAAGAGACAATGGAAAAAAGCGGTGTTTTGGATGAGGAAGAAGTTAAAAAGGTGAGCGAGCTTTTGGAAGAAGAACCGGAAAATGAAACCGCTACTGATGAAAGTAGTGCTGAAGAGATATTGACACATTTTGATGAGGAACCGAGTGAGGAGCTTGAGGAGAGTCCAGCCTTACTAGAAGAATCAGAGCATATGCCAAAAGCCGATTCGTCTACTGCTGAAAAGATGGAAGACAAGAGCAAAGAGGAGAGTGTTCAAGCAGTAGCACAAGGGCTAGAAAAATTGGATATTCATGCTTTGAAAACTTTGCTTGATGGTATGCAGCTCGATATCACGATCAAAATATCCTTTCCAAAAGAGTGAGTATGTTTCAAAAAGGTGCATTGCTCGTTATTTCGGGTCCAAGTGGAGCAGGAAAAAGTACGCTTATCAAAACGATTCTAGAGCATATTCCAGATGTCTATTTTAGTATTTCCACTACAACGAGGCCCAAACGGCCAAGTGAAGTGGATGGGAAAGACTACTATTTTGTCTCGAAAGAGGAGTTTGAAAAAGAGATAGAACTCGGCATGTTTTTGGAATGGGCCAATGTGCACGGCAACTACTACGGTACCTCTTTGCGACCCGTAAAACATGCGGTAGAAGAGGGAAAACTTGTTCTTTTTGATATCGACGTCCAAGGATTTGATTCGATCAAAAAAAGCCAATTTTCTTCTTTGGTGACATCGGTGTTTGTGACGACGCCTACAATGAAAGAACTTCGCTCTCGTCTTGAATCTCGAGGGACAGATGATGAAGCGACGATACAAAAACGTTTGCAAAACGCTCTCAAAGAGATGGAGTGGATGCCTCAATTTGATTTTATCTTGATCAATGAAGAGTTAGAACAATCCAAAGAGCACATTTTGGCTATTGCAAAAGCAGCCAGACTCAGGCGGGACAAAGAGGAGATTGAGGCCTTTATCGAGCAGTGGAGAAAAACTGATTAGCCAAGCCTTTAAACCTCATATTAAGAAAGTTTGTGTATTATTTTACATAATCTATTGAAGGAGTACGTATGGGTATGCCAAGTATGCCGGAACTTCTGATCATATTGTTGATCGTTGTACTACTGTTTGGAGCAAAAAAGATTCCAGAACTGGCAAAAGGGTTGGGAAGCGGAATCAAAAATTTCAAAAAAGCGATGAAAGAGGATGACGAGGAGATCGTTACAGAGAATAAAAAAGAGATTGAAGAGAAAACTACTGCTTCTGCTACAAAAACGACCGCAGATCAAGACACTACAAAAGCATAAGAGGGAACTCCCTCTTATTCAAAGGACTTGCCATTGAAAAAAAGAGTTCAGTCAGAACTGTCTAAATTGAGTGATAAGAGTATTATCCTTGAAAAGCCACGAGACAGGCAGTTTGGACACTATGCAACGCCGATCGCTTTTTCTTTAGCCAAAGAGCTTCGAAAGTCTCCTATGCAGATTGCTGACGAATTGGCCAAATCCTTTGAAAGTAGTTCCATCTTTGAGAAAGTGGAGCCGATCAAGGGGTATGTCAATTTCAAATTGAGTGAACCCTTTTTAGATGAGTATGCAACATGGGCGCTTAAAAATGAATCGGAATTTGGCAAAGATGAGCAGGGAGAATCGATTCTGCTCGAATTTGTCAGTGCAAATCCAACGGGACCTTTGCATATAGGTCATGCCAGAGGTGCGGTTCTTGGAGAAGCCCTTGCAAGATTGGGAAAACATCTTGGCAATGAGATTGTCAAAGAGTACTATATCAATGACGCCGGTAATCAGATCTATCTTCTTGGTCTTTCAATCTATCTTGCCGCCAAAGAGGAGCTGGGTCAAGATGTGCAGTGGCCCCAGGAGTACTATAGGGGTGACTACATCAAGGATTTGGCAAAAGAGGCGATTGAAGAGTTTGGCAAAGAGGCTTTCACTGACGAAGCTTTGATAGAAAAGCTCAGTGAATGGGGCAAAGAGAAGATGATGGAACTGATCGTCTCCAACTTGGCTGCTGTCGATATTGAATTTGACCACTTTGTAAGTGAGAAAGCGTTGTATGAGAAGTGGGATGAAGTGTTTGCTATACTCAAAGAGCATGATGCCGTGTATGAAAAGGATGGCAAAGTATGGCTCAAGTCGAGCGAGTATGGAGATGAAAAAGATAGAGTTGTCGTGCGTGAAGATGGCAGGCCAACCTATCTAGCCGGAGATATCATCTATCACTATGACAAATTCAAACGGGGCTTTGATCGCTATATCAATATTTGGGGAGCAGATCATCACGGATATATCGCAAGAGTAAAAGCGGCTATAAAATTTTTGGGATTTGATCCTGACAAGTTGGAAGTATTGCTGGCGCAGATGGTCTCTTTGCTTAAAGGTGGAGAGCCATATAAGATGAGCAAGCGTGCCGGAAACTTTATCCTGATGAGTGAAGTAGTGGAAGAGATTGGGGCGGATGCCTTGAAATTTATGTTTTTAAGCAAAAAGGCCGATACCCATCTGGAGTTTGATGTGGATATGCTCAAAAAAGAGGATGCATCCAATCCTGTCTACTACATCAATTACGCTCATGCGAGAATCAATTCTGTTTTGGAAAAAGCCGGGAAAAGTGCAGAGGAAGTGATCGATACATCTTTGACAGATCTCAATGAGGATGCAAAAGATCTTTTGTTCGAAGCGTTGATTTTGCCAGAAATCATTGAAGATGCCTTTGCAAAGAGGGAGCTGCAACGTCTAACCGATTACCTCAAAGCTCTTGCAGCCCAATTTCACAGTTTTTACAACAAGCATAAAGTGATCGGTTCAGAATATGAAGATCGCTATCTCAAACTCTTTTTGGTGGTGGCTCTTTCCATACGGGTCGGATTGAGACTGCTTGGAATCGAAGCGAAAAAAAGGATGTAGCGTGGGAATTGAAAAAAGAGCGAAACGTATTAAAGAGGTGATCGAAGATAAAAAAGGAGAGAATGTCGAGATTATCGATACTTCCAAAGGGGACTACTTCGTCGATCGGGTGATTGTGGGAACCTCTCTAAGCGACAGACACACTGCAGCTCTTCTGGATCACCTCAAAGAGAAGCTCAAACCCGAAGGTGAGGAGTTTTTGAAGGTGCAAGAGGGGGAAGAGTGGATTGTAATTGATTTAGGAGATATCCTCATTCATCTTATGACCGATGCGTATAGGCAAAAATATCGCATTGAAGATTTTTTAAAAGAGCTTATGAGCGGTAAAAACGAATAATCTCTTCTGCCACAATTGGTGGCAGATAGCGCTTTTTTGGATGAATTCTCAGTTCAGTTGAACTGATATCTACATGGACCTCTATTACTTTATATTTCTTTGATACTTTGTACCCTTTTCTCGTAGCGACGACGAACTCTACAAGGTGAGATAGTTTTTGATACTTGTACCATTTGTGAAGTGTCGGAATATTGTCGCTTCCTATGATGTAATAAAGCTTTTTTGGAGCATATTTTTTGCGTAAAAACTCTACCGTCTCTATAGCATAGGTCGGTCGACCTTTTCGGACTTCATAGTCGCATATTTTGACTCGCTCATATGGCAAAAATATCTTTCTTAGCCATCGTAAACGAAGCGATGGGGAAGCTTGAAAAGATGTTTTGAAAGGATTGAGATAGGTTGGAACAATGATCACATAGTCTGTATCCAGTTCTTTAAGGGCTTTTTTTACAATTGCGATATGACCCTTATGGGGTGGGTCGAAACTGCCGCCAAAAATTGCAATTTTCATTTTTTAACCTTATTCATTTAACCCAAATTATAGTTAATTTTCGTTAAAATCTATCAAATTTTTTGAAGGCGGTGAATGGCTGTACGCATTGGGATCAACGGTTTTGGGCGTATCGGAAGAGCGGTAGCGAGGAATCTTTTCCAAAGAGATGGGTTTGAACTCGTGGCTATCAACGATTTGATGGATACATCAATGATGGCATATCTTCTGCGATACGACTCTGTCCATGGTCCATTCCCAGATGCCGTAGAGACTTTGGATGAAGATAAGTTGAAGATTGATGGGAAAGAGGTTTATGTTTCTCACGCTTCATCACCAAAAGAGATCCCCTTGCCGCAGGTAGATGTCTTGATCGAATCGACTGGACGATTTTTAAGTAGCGATCTTGCATCCGGCCATCTTCGCTATGCCAAAAAAGTGATTATTTCAGCTCCTGCAACAGATGAAACGGTAACCTTTGTATATGGAGTCAATCATTCAGACTACAAGGGCGAAGAGATCATCTCCAACGCAAGCTGCACCACCAATTGCCTCGCTCCGATTGCCAAATTGATCGATGAAGCCTATGGCATTGAAAAAGGGCTTATGACCACAATCCATAGCTACACAATTGATCAAAATCTTCTTGACAGCGACCATCAACGAGATATTAGAAGATCTCGTGCCGCTGCGGTGAATATGGTGCCAACAACGACAGGGGCAGCAAAAGCGATCCATAGGGTTTTGCCAAATTTACAAGGCAAACTCCATGGCAGAAGCGTTCGGGTCCCGGTGCCTGATGTTTCACTGATGGATCTGGATCTTCATCTGAAAAAGAGTACAACAAAAGAGGAGCTAAACGAGCTTTTTATCGAAGCTTCAAATGGAACGATGAAAGGGATACTGGGAGTCGATGACTCTTTCATGGTTTCGCAAGATGTGGTGGGAAAAAGCTTTAGCAGTATTGTAGCCCTTGATTTGACCCAGGTGATAGGCGGTGACATGGTGAAAGTCATGAGCTGGTATGACAATGAATGGGGATATGCCAACCGTCTTTTGGATATGGCGCACTTTATAACAAAGGAGTATCATGAACATAAAATCGATTAAAGATCTTGATCTCAAACCCGGAAACTCGGTATTTATCCGTTGCGATTTTAATGTCCCGTTGGATGAGTATGGCAACATTACAGACGATCGAAGAATCAGAGAAGCCCTACCGACAATTCGCTACTGCCTCGATCATGACTGTAAAATAGTTCTTGGAAGCCATCTTGGACGACCGAAAGGATTTGATGAAAAGTATTCTTTGAAACCTGTTGCCAAAAGACTCCATACACTTTTGAAACAAGATATTATAATGGCCCAAGATGTAGTGGGTGAAGATGCAAAAGCGAAATTTTCCAATCTTCAGCCCGGTGAAATTTTGCTCCTTGAAAATCTTCGATTTGAGCCGGGTGAGACGAAAAATGATGAACATTTTGCAAAAGAGCTGAGTCAGTTTGGCGAATTTTATGTCAATGATGCCTTTGGTGTCAGCCATAGAGCTCACGCTTCAGTTGAGGCAATTACACGATTTTATGATCAAGATCATAAAGCGGCTGGATTTTTGCTTTTAAAAGAGATCAAATATCTCTATAAAATATTGGAAAATCCGACAAGACCATTTATGGCCATTGTTGGCGGAAGCAAGGTTTCAGGAAAACTTGGTGCTTTGATCAATCTTTTACCAAAAGTGGATAAACTGATTATTGGTGGAGCGATGGCCTTTACCTTTTTGAAAGCTTTGGGATACGAGGTTGGAAAAAGTTTGGTAGAAGATGATTTGATAGAAGAAGCAAAAAATATTTTAAATCAAGCCAGAAATAATGGCGTGAAGCTTTACCTTCCGGTGGATTTTGTCGTTGCACCCGAACTTGATCCAAATGCGCCGGTTAAGTATGTTACTTTCCAAGAGATTCCAAAAACATGGATGGGACTCGATATTGGTCCGGCCTCTACGAGGCTCTTTAAAGAGGCACTCGATGAGGTGCAAACAATTATATGGAATGGTCCAATGGGGGTTTTTGAGATCGATAAATTTGCGCGAGGCAGTATAAAGCTGGCCAACTTTGTAGCAGAAAGTTTTGCAACAAAGATCATTGGGGGTGGAGATACCGCAAGTTTGATCAGCAAAGCGGGTGTGGTAGACGAGATGACATTTATCTCGACTGGTGGTGGAGCGAGCCTTGAACTTTTGGAAGGAAAAGAGCTTCCAGGTATCAAAGCGTTGGAAGTAGGTGCGTCATGATACTTGCAGCCAACTTCAAGATGAACCACACACGAGCTTCTACGAAAGAGTATATCCAGAGGCTCAATGCATATGGAAAACAATCCGGCATTGATATTGCCCTCTTTCCACCAGCAACTGCTCTTGATCAGTATGAAACATTTGTCACTATCGGGGCACAAAATGCCTATGCTGCTGAGCATGGCTCTTTTACAGGCGAAATAGGTTTGGAGCAACTTCAAGAATTTGGCATAACAACGCTTCTTTTGGGACATAGTGAGCGAAGGCATATATTTAATGAATCACAAGAGCTTATTGCCAAAAAGTTTGCATTCTATAAAGAAAGAGGCTTTACGATCTACTACTGTCTTGGAGAGACGCTACAAACCAGGCAAAAAGGTTTTTTGGCAATTCAAGAGCTTTTACAAAGTCAGCTTGAAGGTATCGATACAAACTATGAAAATCTCGTAATCGCCTATGAGCCCGTATGGGCTATTGGTACGGGAGTTGCTGCAAAACCGGAAGAGATAGAGGAGGTTTTGGCTTATCTTGCATCACTTACAGATGCTCCACTCCTTTATGGCGGTAGTGTGAAGCCAGTGAATATCAAAGAGGTGCTTTCCATACCAAAATGTGATGGAGCGCTCATTGGTACAGCAAGTTGGGATGTAGAGAATTTTATAAAGATGATAGAAATAGCAAAGGAGATGAGATAATGGGGTTGATGGAAGGGAAAAAGGGACTGATTGTAGGAGTTGCAAATAATAAATCGATTGCCTATGGCATCGCGAAAGCGTGTCATCGAGAGGGTGCGGAACTTGCCTTTACCTATCTTAATGATGCCATCAAAAAAAGGGTAGAACCGATTGCAAAAGAGTTTGGCAGCGATAAAATCTATGAACTTGATGTAAGCAAGCCGGAGCATTTTGAGAATCTTCAAAAGTCTATAGAGAAAGATTTAGGTAAGATTGATTTCTTGGTACATTCTGTAGCGTTCGCGCCAAGAGAAGCTCTTGATGGTCGATTTGTCAATACAACCAAAGAGGCTTTTGAAATAGCGATGAATATCTCTGTCTATTCCCTTTTGGAACTTACTCGAACAGTGCTTCCGTATATGAATGAAGGGGGAAGCGTCCTTACACTGAGTTATCTTGGAGCTGTACGATACATTCCCCACTATAATGTGATGGGTGTAGCAAAAGCGGCACTGGAGGCGAGTGTACGGTATCTTGCGGCAGATCTTGGCCCACAAGGCATTCGAGTCAATGCAGTAAGTGCTGGGCCTATCAAGACGCTGGCTGCAAGCGGAATAGGCGATTTTCGAACGATTCTAAAGTGGAACGAAGTTAACGCACCCCTTCGAAAAAACGTTACTATCGATGAAGTGGGCAACAGTGCTATGTATCTGCTCAGTGATCTTGCCAGCGGAGTGACAGGGGAAGTACACTATGTAGATGCCGGATATCACATCATGGGCTTGGCTGAAGTAGAAGAGATTGATGGCAAAACCTGTATACTTTGGGATCGCTTAAAGTAAAGATAAGATAATTTAAATTTAAGGATAAGGGCGCTATAATACCCTTTGACAAATCAAACTTGAAAAAGGAGTACGAATGAAACTGGCAAAATTGAGTCTTGCTGCGATCGTAGCACTAGGCGTAAGTGCATTCGCTGATGTACAAAATGTAAAATTTAGTGGAGATGCAAAACTTTACTATGGAACTGATGATAGTGGAAATAATGATCTATTTGATCAAGCAAATTCTGCAGGTCAAGTTGCTCTTGATTTAGCAGCTACAGCTGATGTTGGTGATGGAGCTAAAGCCAAGTTGGCTATCACTATGCTCGATACCCTTGGCCTTGAAAATAATCTCGTTTCTAATGTTTGGGAAGGTAATGCTCAAAATCAATGGTGGGTAAGTGAAGCTTGGCTAGCAAAAACTATCGGCAACACTACAGTAAAACTAGGACGGCAAGAAATTGATACACCTTTGGCATTTACTGAAAAATGGTCAATAGCTAAAAATACTTTTGATGCTGCTGTCGTTTTGAACAATGATCTTCCTCAAACAACTTTGGTAGCTGCTTGGATTGGACAAGGAAACAATGCAGGAAGCTTAGGCACAACTACATCTGGTGCATATGCTGGCATAGTAAATACTGCAAATGCATCTACAGATCCTTTTACAACATTTGCAACTGAAGGAGCATATGCAGTAGGTGCTATTACAAAAGCAATTCCAAATACGACTGCACAAGTATGGTATTACAATGTAGCAGAAGTAGCAACTGCATGGTGGCTTCAGGCTGATGTAGATCTTAAAGAAGTTGCGTCTGGTCTTACATTCGGTGTACAGTACGCAAATATTGACCCAGAAGCAACAGGGGCTGATAATGCTTCAGCATGGGCAGTTAAAGTAGGTTATGGTATGGAAAACCTCAATGTTTCAGCATCTTATTCATCAGCAGACGAAGATGGAGCTGTACAAGTTGCAAATGTTGCAGGACAACAGACAAAACTATATACAGAAGCATGGTGGAACTATGGATGGGTAGGACGAGCAGGTGCTGATTCTTTCCATATCGATGCTTCTTACAATATGGAAAATATAGCTGATTTTGCTGCTTACTACACATATGCTGATGTAGATACAGCTACTGTTGATGATAGTATGACAGAATTTACTGTAACAGCAAGCAAATCTTTCGGTAGCCTAGATGCAACAGTTGCATACATCTATACTGACATCGATTCTGCAACTGATGATGTAAACACTATCCAAGTATACCTTACTTACAACTTCTAATTAACTTTCGGGCTTTGCCCGAAATATTTCAAAAACGTTTAAACTCCTCTTGTGTATAATCTTTAAAATTTACTCAAAGGCTTCCAATGAAAAAAATAGCCTCGACTTTATTAATTGCAGCAACATTGTTTGCAGGAAACTACATTACCCTTGATAATGGAAAAGTGATCGAACTCAAACCTGATGGTACATGGCAAGAAGTCAAGGTTGTCAAAAAAGGCTCTGAAACTATTGCCATCAAACCAAACGGAACCTGGGAGAAAGTAGAAGCGAACAAAATAGAAGCAGCAAATAAATTGCAAACGGCAGTGGATAAAAAGTATAAAGATGAGCCGCTTGTAAAAACATTGCTTGGGAAATGGTCCGGTGATGGTATAAGCTACAGTTTTTCATCCGATACTGCAGTACTTAAAATGAAAGTCGGCCACAACTACAAAACGATTACAGGAAAGTGGATCGTTGAAAACGTTGACAAAAACAAAAATATTGTTACCGTCAATATTGGTGAGGGTGCAAGACTCGGATTCTTGACGTTCGGTGGAGATATTCGAAAATTGAGAGTTGTTGATTCTAATACTATCGAAGATATCACAGACAGATTTGATGGAAAAGTCTATACGCTCCACAAAGTTCGATGAAAAAACTTCTTATCAGTAAGCTCTTCTACCTTGTGTGGATGATGCTTCTGATATCACTCATCTCATTTTTTGCCATACATCTTGCACCCAACTCTTTTTTCAGTGCAGGTGAACTCAATCCAAACATCACAAAAGAGACTTTAGAGCATCTTAAATCTATTTATGGCCTTGATAAGCCTCTTTGGCAGCAATATCTCTCATGGCTTGGTGCGATGCTTCATTTTGATTTTGGCGTCTCTTTTGCTTCGGGAAAACCAGTTATCGATGAAATATTGGATCGAATCGGTGTGACACTTGGGATCAATCTCACGGCAATGGTCTGTATCTTTTTTTTGTCACTCTATTTGGGTATTCAATCCGCTTTGAAAAACGATTCATGGTTCGATAGATTTGTGCAACAGCTCTCACTACTTTCATTTTCTATGCCTTCTTTTTATTTAGCACTCTTGCTCATTATCTTTTTTTCCGTCAAATTTCATATCTTTCCATTGACCGGACTTCACTCTATGGAGCCAAAAGAGGGACTAGCATACTATCTCGATATCGCCTGGCATCTGGTATTGCCTGTATTTGTGGTTGTCTTTGTGGGATTTGGGACATTGACGCAGTATGTACGTTCGCTTGTTATTGAGATTTTAAAAAGCGATTATATCTATTTTGCAAAAGCGCGTGGCGCAACGCAAAAAACAATCATCAAAAATTTTATTTTGCCAAATCTGAAACCTCCCATCATTACCGTTTTAGGCTTGTCCCTGCCAGGTATTATCGGAGGAAGCGTTATTTTGGAATCGATCTTTTCCATCAATGGAATGGGCCTTCTTTTTTATCAGGCTGCACTTTCAAGGGACTATCCGGTTATTATGGGTATCATGATTATCACCGCTTTTTTGACACTGCTTGGAAATATTTTGGCCGATATTGCGTTATGGAAACTCAATCCCTACGCAAAGTAGGGATCACTCTTTGAAAAGATCTTGTAGGGTAATCGTAGGCTCCTCTTTTTGCTCTTTGGTTTCATTTGCTTTTTCAGTTGTGCTTTCTGTTTCTATAAGTTCTATGTCGAAACCGGTAAGCATGGAAGCGAGGCGTATATTGATACCGCTTTTCCCGATAGCTTTGCTTTTTTGATCGCTAGGCAAGGTAACGATAGCTTTTTCGCCCTCGATCTTTACGGATGTGATAATTGCGGGTGAGAGGCTGCGAGCGACAAATATTTCAGGAATTGGTGAATACTCTATACAGTCTATATTTTCGCCTCGAAGCTCCTTGCTCACTGCGTTGATTCGAACCCCTCTGACACCTACACAGGCTCCGACTGGATCGATTTTCGGGCTGTGGGAGTTCACTGCAACTTTTGCCCTTTCACCCGGGATTCTTGCTACTTTTTCGATGGTAACAAGACCATCTTTGATTTCAGGGACTTCCAGTTTCAAAAGCTCTTCCAAAAATTTTGGTGTTGTTCGTGAAAGTTCCAAGTAGATGCCGTTGATTTTGTCGAATACCACACGTTTCAATATCGCTTTGACCACATCTCCCGGTTTAAAAAATTCACCTTTAATGCGATATCTTTTAGGAAGTATTCCTTTGACTTCATCAATTTCTACATAAGTATTCTCTTCCTCATCCACGCGTGTTACAGTTCCGCTGATGATGGTACCTATTCTTTGCTTATATTTTTCAAAAAGCTGCTGCTCCATAAGACGTTGGATATGGAACTCTATCTCATTATGTAAGCGCATGGCTGCTGTTCTGCCAAGTTTTTCAAATTCGACAGGATAACGCAGCTCATCACCCACTTCAACGTTTGGATTGATCTCTTTGGCTTCTGAAAGGGTGATGTAACGCTCTGGCTCTTGCGTTGCGCGTTCATCTCCATCTTCTACGACCAAAATTTTTTGAAAAACCTGAATCGATTTTGTAGCTGGATCTATTTCTGCTTCGAATTCCAGATCTTCTCCAAGAACTTTTTTCGCCGTATTTTCAAAAGCTTTTTGAATCGCCTCTTTGACTTGTTCTACAGGTAGCCCTTTTTCAAGGGCAATAGAATCTATAATATCGACTATTTTTTCCATATGATTTCTAACCTTTTGTGATTTTTTTTTGCAGAGGATAATTTGAAGTTACGGTATTCTACTGAAATATAACTTTAGAAACCATTAAGGTTATCTTATAATAGAAGAAAATTTTGATATAATATCTAACTTCATTATAACAGAACAAAAGGGATAGGATGGAACTCAAACTTGCACGTCAGGAGCTGAGTAGCAAACCAAAAACGATCAGTGTGGAAAAAATAGAAGAGGCAGTACAAAAAGAGGGAAATAAGATATTCTATTTTGATAGAGAAAATTCACATAAAGATCTTGTAGAACTTGTTGAGTATTTTGAAGAAAAAGGCTATAGTGTCTATTTTCGAGAAGTCAAGTATGGTTTGGATGAGAATGACTATATCTATGAGGTGCATATCTTAGCATGAAAAAAAGACTCTATATCGAAACTCTTGGATGTGCGATGAATGTTCGTGACAGCGAACATATCATTGCGGAGCTGACTCAAAAAGAGGATTATGAATTAACTCAAAACCTGCAAGAAGCCGATCTTATTTTGATCAATACCTGTTCAGTCAGAGAGAAACCGGTTCATAAGCTCTTTAGCGAAATAGGTTATTTCAACAAAAAGAAAAAAGAGAGTGCAAAAATCGGTGTTTGCGGCTGTACAGCAAGCCATCTGGGAGATGAGATTATCAAAAAAGCACCATATGTCAGTTTTGTTTTGGGTGCGAGGAATGTCTCTAAGATCCGTGATGTCATAAAACGGGAAAAGGCAGTTGAAGTTGATATAGATTATGACGAGAGTACATACGCGTTTAGCGATTTTCGAACGTCTCCTTACAAAGCGTTTATCAATATCTCCATAGGATGCGATAAAAAATGTACATTTTGCATTGTTCCAAATACAAGAGGAGAGGAGATTTCCATCCCGCCCGAACTTATACTTCAAGAAGTTCAACGAGCAGTTGATACAGGGGCAAAAGAGATCTTTTTATTAGGACAAAACGTCAACAACTACGGAAGAAGATTTAGTGACAAAGCAAGAAAAATAGATTTTACTGACCTTTTGCGAATGGTAAGCGAAATAGAAGGTGTACGAAGGATACGCTTTACTTCGCCGCACCCCTTGCATATGGATGATAAATTTTTACAAGAGTTTGCGAAAAACCCAAAAATTTGCAAATCGATGCATATGCCATTGCAAAGTGGCAGTACAAAGGTATTAAGGGATATGAAGCGCGGATATACTAAAGAGTGGTTTTTGGACAGGGCTATGAAACTGCGTGAAATGGTTCCGGACGTTCATATCTCAACGGATATCATCGTCGGTTTTCCGGGAGAGAGCGAAGAGGATTTTGCAGAAACGATTGATGTGGTTCAAAAGGTTCGGTTTGAGCAGATTTTTAGTTTCAAGTATTCCCCAAGACCATTGACACCTGCAAAAGATTACGAAAATCAGGTCCCAGCAGAAGTAGCGAGCAAAAGGCTTTCTTACTTGCAAGATCTCCATCTGCAGATGCTTGATGATATCAGCGAACAAGAAAAAGGCAAAGTGTACGAAGTTTATTTTGAAGAGCTCAAACCCGGAGGATATGTGGCTGGACGGACAGATAACAACTGGATTGTAAAGGTGAAAGGAAGTGAAGAGCTATTGGGAGAATTTAAGAATGTACGGATTACAAAACCTGGAAGATTGTCTCTTGAAGGAGAGCTTGTAGGCTAGAATGTATGAAAAAAGAGACAAAAAGAAAAATCCTCTCTCTCCTTCTCCCTCCAATAGGCGCATTTTTTATACGTTTGCTCTATCTCACATGTAAAAAAGAGTTTATTTTAGAAGGCGACATTCCAACGAAGCCCTTCATTGTTGCATTTTGGCATGGTGAACTTTTAATGATGCCTTTTTTGTATAAAAAAATACGACATAATCATCCTATTGCTGTTATGATCAGTGAACATTTCGATGGAGAGCTGATTGCAAAAACGATACGCCATTTTGGTTTGGAATCCATACGAGGCTCTACAAAAAAAGGTGGTGCGAGAGTTTTGATATCTGCCATGAAAAAAATGAAAGCAGGATATGATATCGCCATTACTCCGGATGGACCCAGAGGGCCAAGACACAGTGTAGCTCCAGGAATCGTTGTGCTGGCACAAAAGATGCAAGCTCCTATCGTTGTCTTTCACTATAGTACTGATCGGTTTTGGCAACTTGGCAGTTGGGATCGATTTATGATTCCAAAACCTTTTTCAAGACTGACTTTTTATGTCCGACAACCATTAACGATAGAGAATATGAGCGAAGAAGAAGCTAAAGCGTATATAAAGAAGCAAATGTTACAATATAGCAACGAGCTGTAAAAGGGAGGCGGGTGGAGCCAACATGTATCCTCATCGATAGCGCCAATCAAAAGCCGATTCATGAGATCTCTTCACAAGATCTTACAACGGTTTCCCACGGCTCATGGGGTGTTTCCATCCCAAAAGAAGTCCTTGAATCCCTTCATACTCCTGTTGTCTCTCCTTTTAGTGCGTTGTGGTACTACTATAAACAATCAAAAGAGAAAAATACGCTCTATCTCGCTCTTTTGGAAAATTATAACTATTATGCAGTTTTTGATGATGAGAATCTGTTGTATTATGAGATTCGCGATGCTACAGAACATCTGCAAGAGGGTATTGAAGAGTTTTTGCACCATTTTTATGAACAGGAGGGCAGTTTCTTTGTCGAACGGATTAAAATTGTTTCCTTTGTGGAAAACAATATTGATAAAGAACAGCTTCAAGAAGCAGTGCTGTTAGATATTGAAGAGATCGAACCAGATGCAAACGAGATCTGCAAGAATGAAGATTTTCTCTTTAAACCTTTGGAGAGTGAAATCAAACAAGAGGTCAGTGAAGAGAGTGAAATTGAGAAAACGGAAGAAGAGCCAAAAAAGAAGAGTCGATGGAATCTCTATTTTTCAATCGTTACCATTTTGATCATAGCTTCATTGGCACTCTATGAGTGGTATCTTCGCAGTTCAATTGCAAACTATTCCAAAAAAGTACAAAATGTTATAGCTCAAGAAGAGAAGATAGGAAATAAAAACAATGAATTGAAAGTAAAACTGATGCAATTGACAAAAATTGCTCCTGTTGTAAAAACGCTGAATGAGCACAATAAAATGGTTATAGAAAGGGTGCGAGAGGTTTTTAATCTTGTAGGAGACCATACCTATCTGCTTCGAGCCGAGTTTGGGAAAGACTCCTTGATCCTTGAGGGTGTCAGTACATCTGCAATAGAAATCAAAAGAATGGATGTCAAACTTAGAAGCCGCTTTATAGAGGGAAAAGTCATACAAAGTAAGAAAGGAAAAAAGATCTTCTTCAAAGCAGTATACAAAGGAGGGGTTTATGCTCGATAAAATAAGCACCTCCTTACTGACTAAACTGTTGATGGTATTGGCGCTCTTAGTGGGGTTGTATATTGCGATTGCTTTTTTCATTACGCCGGATTTGGATACCTTGGTTCATCTGAAAGAGAAATACAAAACGCACAAAGTGCTTTTGGATTATGCCGAGCAAAATAGAGCATATCTGGAGAGTGAACTGAAAAAGTATAAAGAGATGGAAGGATATCTCGAGCCTGTGACGAAAGAAAGAGCTATTGCTTCTATCAAGAAAAAAGTGCATCTTGTAAATATGACGAAAATCGGTACCAATCAGTATGAAGAGTACAATATAACGCGATATGCGGTGACTGCAAAAATAATTTCTCCAAAAGTGCTTTATAGTCTTGTTGATTCTTGGCAAAAGCAACATCTCCCTATTATGATAGATTATCCGCTCTCTTTTCAACGAGTGGATAGCGCGATAGAGACCTCGTTCGTTATTGGTCTGTATACGTTTGGAAAAAATCGGCAGGAATCGAAGCGCTAAGGATATATCCCCGAAGAGGTTTAGGGATTCTTGCTCTTCTCAATGCTTCTTTACTTTTTTTGTCCATCTTTCTTTGCACAAAAGGCGCAACGATAATCCACTCTTGTGTAATAGCAAATGCATATTTTGAAGCGATGACGCCCTCTTTTTGCCGTAGAATCTCCTCTTTTTGTGCACTACTGAGGAGATATCCGAGTTTTTTGAAAAGTCGATCAAGAATTCTTTTATTCATATAGTCATTGTGTGAGTTGGCGGCGAAATAGAGCTCTTTATAGTTGTGGATTTGTATCTTCTCTTCCAAGATTTTCTTATCTTCCAAAAGGTAACGAAAGCTTTTTTTGACGCCATCACCGAAATGCTTCATGAAAGGATCACTGAAATTGTGCCGTATATAATTTCGAAAAAAAGTGTCTTGCAAGTTACTCTCATCTATAAAATAGGGGATTTTTTTGGCTTCAAGATAGCTTTGCAATTCAGATTTTTCAACAAAGAGCAGAGGTCTTACAATGGTATAATCTTTTCTGCTCGTGGTAACATCCATACCGACAAGTTCGTATAGACCAGCACCTTTGCCAAGCTGCATCAAAAACCATTCCAGTTGATCATTGAGCTGGTGGGCTGTGATGAGATTGTGATATCCCTCTTTTTGAATGATCTCATCGAAAAACCGGTATCGAATATTACGTGCCTTTTCTTCGATAGATGGAGGCTCTATAGTGACCTGCTTTGCAAAGATCTTTTTTTTATATTTTTTAGCCAGTTCAACGGCATATACCACTTCATCCTTGCTTTGGGATCGAAGTCCATAATCGACGATAGCAATATCAAAATCGATATTTTTTTCTAAAAGAAGGAAAAAAAGAGCAGTAGAATCGACTCCTGCTGAAAAAGCGAGGAGGTTTTTTTTATTTTTGAGTAGATCAAGCCCTGATAGTTCCAACCAGCTTGTCTCCTACCCGTTCATGTACATGAACTTTATACAGATTGCCGATTTGAAGATCGTCAATGTCGCTGTCATTGATCAAAATCTCCCCGTCAACTTCCGGAGCCCATATCTTTTGACGTCCGCTCAAAAGCAGTTCGCTCTCTTCACTCGTTCCATCAAGATAGCACTCAACCGTTTTGCCAAGATCCTTTTCAAGACTTTTTATCTGCTGTTTGTTTACTATTGCATCTAATATTGCGAGGCGCTCTTCCACAATTTCCTGTGGAATTTTTTCTTCCATTTCAAACGCTTTTGTCCCCTCCTCATCACTGTAGGCAAAAAGATTGATTCTATCAAATTCAAAATTTTCCAAAAATTCCACAAGTTCGTGAAAATTTTCTTCGCTCTCTCCCGGATGGCCGACGATAAGACTTGTTCGAAGGAAACTTCCCTGAATTGTACGCATTCTATAAAGAAGCTCTTTTGTTTTTTGTGCTCCTATGCCTCTTTTCATTTTCTTTAACAAAGAATCACTGATATGTTGTATTGGCATCTCATAGTAGTTGACAAAAACAGGGGAGTTTGCAATGGCGTCGATCATTTTTGGTGTTGTTGTAGATGGGTAGAGGTAAAGAATTCTTGCACTTATAATCCCCTCTATTTTTTCCACTGCCTGGATCAAATCTACCAACCCCTCTTGGATACCGAAATCCCTTAAATAGGAACTACTATCTTGCGAGACGAAAGTGAAGTCTTTATATCCTTTTGCCACAAGATTTTTGATTTCTTGGACGATATTTTCGATAGGGCGTGATTGGAGTTTACCCTTGAATGAAGGAATGGCACAGAAGCTGCATTGCTGGTTGCACCCTTCGCTCAGCTTGATGTAGGCATGATAATTTGATCCGGTAATGATTCGCTCTTCTGATCGGATCAGATAAACCTGATCGCTAAAACTGCTTTTTCGTTGCCGAATCAATTCATCAATCTTAGCATAGTCGCCAACGCCTGTAAAAATATCCACTTCTGGCATCTCTTTTTGGAGTTCCTCTTTGTACCGTTCACTGAGGCATCCTGCCATAACGAGGATAGAGTCTTTTTTCCTTTTGCTGTGCAGATCAAAAACGGTTTGCAGGCTCTCCTCTTTTGCCGGACCTATAAAACCACAAGTATTGACGATGATAAGATCAGCTTCTTCAGGGATTTGCGTCATCTCATATTCTGGCAACCGTCCGAGCATAACCTCGGTATCCACAAGATTTTTCGTACAGCCTAAGGATACTACATAAAGCTTTTTACTCATTTGGCTATCACCATATTCTTTCCATTTCTTTTTGCCGCATACAATGCTTCATCTGCACGTTGTATGAGCGAATCCATCGTATCTCCTTTTTGGACCTGCGCAACACCGATACTTACAGTGAAATTCAGATCCCCTTCTGCTATGGGTATAGTTCTGTTTTCGACCGTTTTTCGTAGCCGCTCAGCAATGATTTTTGCTTCATCTAAAGAAGTTTCAGGAAGTAAGATGGCAAACTCTTCTCCACCGATACGTGCAGGGATATGGGCAGAGTGTAAAAATGTTTTAATAAGGCTTGAGAGATTTTTCAATACTTCATCTCCCAATAGATGGCCATATGTGTCATTTATCTTTTTAAAGTTATCGATATCCAGAATAATAAGAGAAAAGGGTTTTCCATCTGTTTCATTGAATTCTTGAAGAAGTTTTTGAAAATACTCTTCAAATTTTCGTCTGTTGAAAAGTTCTGTCAAATAATCAAATTCGGCTTTGTTTTTCGTATCTCTGAGTTCCCTTCGTAGATGATTGATCTCTTCATAATATTTTTTGAGCTGGTCGTTGAGTTTGGAGTTTTCCTTCCTGAGTTCTTCGACGTTTTGAAGAATCTCTTTGAGATATTGTACGATCTGGGGATCTGCTGCTTGATTCTCTTTTTCTTGTAACGCTTCCGTACGATCTTGTAATGTGTTGTTATGTGTATCGATGGTAGATATGATTTGAGAAAGCTTCTCTTCGAGACCGCTGGCAATTTTTTTGAGTTTGATACGGATCTCTTCATCCTCTATTTCATGTACCTTTTTTGGTGTTTTTTGAAAAAGCTGTTTATAGTACTGAAGAATTTCGCTGTCACTCAAGGTCAGATCGTTCTCCTGGACATAGCAAAAAAGTTCAAACCATCGAGCATAATTTTCAGGAGTCATCAAGATATCGTTTTTGACCATAAAGCTGACAACTTTTTTGACAATGAATCCGATCTCTTTGAGATCCTCTTTTGTTAAGCGGATATCATGCTGTAATTTTTCAAGAATCTGACATTTCTTCTGATTTTCCATATACTCTCCGTTACCTGAACTCTTTCATTGCAGCTTTGGCTTCTCTATCCATGATTTTTTTCTTTAGACTTTCGCGTTTATCGTGTAGCGTTTTTCCTTTTGCAAGGCCAATTTCCAGTTTGGCAATATTTTTCTTATTGAAATAGAGCTTCAAAGGTACTATAGTATACCCTTTTTCGCTTGTTTTTCCTATAAGTTTATCGATCTCTTTTTTGTGCAAAAGAAGTTTTCTCGGTCTCTTTTCATCTGGTCTAAAATGAGGATTGGCCGAATCGAGATAGGAGATGTGCATCCCGAAAACAAACGGTTCTCCTTTGACAAATTTAACGAAACTATCTTTGAGATTGACGCGTCCTGCTCGAATTGCTTTGACTTCACTCCCCTGTAGAACGAGGCCGGCTTCATATCTTTCAATGATTTCAAAATCGTGAAAGGCTTTTTTGTTGGTGGCTATGACTTTCATTGCTTCTCCCTAAATAGGCTGCTTCCACTACCGCTGAGAAAATATTCTTCTTGATATTTTTGCAATACAGGGCAAAGATGCGCCGCGCTTTTGTACAGATCGTTTGCCTGCAATGGTGTATACTCTCGTACAATCTCTTTGGATGTTTGGTGTAGCATCGTTTCAGCTACTTTTTTTTGGATAGTATGGTAAAAATGTTGTCTAAAATGTGTATAAACTGCAGCAGTGTCACAGTACACAGAAGGTGTAAAAAGTTCAATTTCAGGAATCTCATCTTCAAAGGGTTCGATCACCTCTCCGATTCCTTTTACATTTGCCGCTGGCAGTTTCGAAATGAAAAAAGGAACATCTGCGCCTATGCTTGCACCTATTTGCATCAAATCTTTTTGATCGATTCCCAAAGAGAGTATTTCATTGGTCATTAGTAAAAAGGTTGCCGCATCACTGCTTCCTCCACCTAGACCAGCGCCTTGGGGTATATTTTTGTTTACGACTACTTTATGTGACTGAAAAAACGCATCCAATTGTCTGTTTTGTGTAAACTCTTTGAGTTTTTGATAGGTTTTGTAGATGAGATTGGATTGCAAAGGAATATTCATTCCTTCAATTGTAAACTTTTTTTGTTGACAAGCAACGAAAGTGATCTCATCAAAAAGCTTTTCATAGCGGATAAAACGTGAGACGATTTCGTGATACATGCCTCTTGTACCAACAATTTTTAAAAAAATATTGATTTTTGCTACCGCTTTTCGTTTCATTGCCACTTTCTTGGAATCTGATTGAGCAGGTATCGCACTTTTGCCTTCTCAACGCGAATAATAGCAAAAAAATCGTCGAAGAGAATGTGGTATTCCCCTTCTTCTTTATATTCAAGATCATCGAGGGTGAGTTTTACACCATGAAAAATCTCCTCTTTGCTTTTTTTGACAAAGTTTTGTTTTGTACGAAGATACTGCACCGGATCGAGGGGCTTTTCGTTCTCATAGACAAATTTTCCTTCTGCAAGCCTCTCGAGATAAGAAAGAGTGCCAGAAAATCCGAGTTTTTGGGCAATTGCTTCAGCCAGACTTCTGATGTATGTCCCCTCGCTCACAGTTGCCTCAAATGTGACAAATGGATGACGATAATGCACAAAGGTAATCTTTTCGATGGTGGATGTAACGGGTTTGAGGTCGATCTGTTTGCCTCTTGCTGCGAATTGATACGCTCTTTTTCCGCCAATCTTTTTGGCACTGAAAAGAGGTGGAATATAGGTGAATTTGCCTACAAAGGAGTTGATGACATCTTTGATTGTTTCTTCATCAAGTGGTGGAACATCCTGGATCGATTCTATTTTTTCGATATCCAGGCTCGGACTTGAAGCTCCAAGCCAGATGGTGGCCCGATAACGTTTAGGGTATTTTTGCAAAAAGCGAAAAAGTTTTGTATACGCCCCAAAAGCGATGATGAGCGTGCCACAAGCAAAGGGATCGAGTGTACCGGAAAATCCTGCCTTTTTAACTCTATACCTTTTTTTTATCTTGTGCAAGAAGGCATTAGAGGATACAAAAGGGGGTTTGTAGGCTACAAAAAGTCGGTTCATGCCCGCTCCACAAAAGAGCTTAAAATATCACGCTGTTGGCCCGAAAAGTTGATTGTTAGTTTAAATTCTCGTCCTGCTTTGCTGACTCCGATGACACGTCCTATACCAAAAATTTTATGTTTGACAAGATCGCCTTTTTTAAATCCGACACTTTTTTCTATTTTTACGCTCGATTTGCATAGACCGGCTTCGCCCAAAAATCTGCTCTTTTCCAGATACGCCCTTCGTCCTTTGTAAAATCTGCTTTTTACGTGGGAGAGGACAAGACCTTTTTTAGCCCTCGTGATTGCTACGTAGCCAAGTCTGCGCTCCTCTTCGATATCGCACCCATCACCGGTCAAAGGGAAAAATCCCTCTTCCATCCCGATGACAAACAGATGTTCGAATTCAAGCCCTTTGCTTGCATGGACGCTCATAATGGAGACTGCTTCGCCGCCAATTTGGTCCTGGTCTGATTGTAAAGAGATATCATTGATGAAATCATCAAGAGAATTTTGAGGATTTTGTTTGATGTAGTCTCGAAACATTCCGTAAAACTCGTCAATATTTGCCACCCTTTCAAAGCCGTCAGGCAGTGCTCGATAGTACTCTTTGATACCAAGGGTTCTATCAAACTCTTCCAAAAAATTGTATAGACTCTCTTGGCTGAGTTCTTTGAGATATTTGATATTGTGAACGAATGTGAGGATGGTTTTTGCACTCTTTTTCCCGATGATTTGGGTCAGATCTTCCTCACTTGAATGCATAAGCATCTCTAAGATACATTCATGCTTTTCATTCGCTTTTTGTAAAAGCTTCTCATAGGTTGCTTTTCCGATACCCCGTTTGGGTCTATTGATAATGCGTTTGAGGGAAAACTCGTCGCACGGATTGGTAATGATGCGAAGGTAGCTAATGATATCTTTTACTTCTGCACGCTCATAGAAGCGGATTGCTCCAACAAGTTTGAAGTTGATTTTGAGTTTATTGAAAGCCTCTTCGATAGAACGTGAGAGTGCATTAATGCGGAAAAGAACGGCAATTTCACTTGGTCTTACACCCGCATCGATGAGCTTTTGCACTCTTTTGCCCACTTCCATCGCCTCTTCTTGCTCATCATGCAAAGCCAATATTTCGATATCGTTACCATCCTCCATGGTTGAGACAAGTTTTTTGCCGAGTCTGTTTCTGTTGTGCTGGATTAAACTGTTGGCTGCCTCAAGTATCTTTTTGGTGGACCGATAATTGTTTTCCAGTTTGATGATTTTGACATTGTCAAATTGGTTTGGGAACTCCAAAATGTTTTTGACATTTGCGCCCCGCCATCCATAGATGCTTTGGTCGTCATCTCCCACGACGCAGATATTGTTATGTTGGCTGCAAAGTTTTTGCACCAGTCTGTTTTGCAGCTCATTTGTATCTTGATATTCATCAATCATAATAAACTGATATTTGTTGCTGATTGTTTTGCACAGCTCTTCATCCTGCTCCAAAATGGTATAGGTTAGCACCAAAAGATCATCGAAATCTACAAGATTGTTTTCCAGTAAATATTCTTGATATCTTTTGTAAAAATTGGAAATTTTTTTAAAGTTTGGAAGTCTTGCACTTGCTATCGCTTCTTCAGGAGTGATAAGAGAGTTTTTGTATTTTGAGATCTCACTTGCAACCAAAGAGACGGGAAGGTCCGGTTTGAATGATTTAATAATTCTTTTTTTATCATCCGTATCAATGATCACGAAGTTGTTGTCACGTCCCAGTTTATCGATATGAAGCTTTAAAAAGAGCAGACCAAATTTGTGAAATGTACATAAAAGAGGTGGATAGAGAGGGTCATCTAACATAGAAAGAGCCCGTTCTCGCATCTCTTTTGCCGCTTTATTGGTAAAGGTGAGTGTGAGAATGGAAGCAGGATCGACACCGAGGCTGATCAGATAAGCGAGTCTAGTTGTGATAGTTTTTGTTTTTCCGCTTCCCGCTCCGGCAAGAATCAGTATGGGGCCGTCTACCGTTTGAGCAGCTTCTCTTTGTGCATCATTGAGATGTTTCAAAATTTTTTCCATTATGCTTCTTTGACTGTTTATTGTTTTATTAATTATTATATCAAATAACCACCTTAATCTGATTTGAGGAAAATTATAGGAAAAGGTTATTATTTTGAAATTTCTATAAAATGTTGTTATAATAACGATAAGTAAAAAATCTCTACAAAGAGGATCGAAATGATAAAGGATTTTACGAAATTAGAAACCTTTTTGGTGGTTGTAAAAGAGCGCAGTTTTTCAAAAGCTAGTGCAAAACTTGGTATCAGTCAGCCAGCAGTCACCCAGCAGATCAAGTTTTTGGAAGAACAGCTTGATGCAAAGCTGATTGAGCGGAAAAAAAATGGGGTGCGATTGACAAAAGAGGGTGAAGAGGTTTATAAGATCGTACAAAGAATATCCAAATGTATTCAAAATGCTGAGCAAGAACTTCTTAAGATTATCAATAAAGAGATTACGTTCATTATTGGCGCTTCTTTTACGATAGGCAATTACATTTTGCCTCAGATACTGCCCGAGCTCAAAAAGATCATACAAAATGATATTTTGCTCCAAGTAGATGTAAGTAAAAATATCGTTGATAACGTTTTAGAGAAAAAATATGATCTTGGGCTTATAGAATCTCCCGTTATGAAAGAAGGGCTTATATATAGGGAGTGGATGGATGATGAGTTAGTGCTTTTTAGCAATACAAAACTACCAAAATATATCCGTCCCGAAGAGCTTTACAAATTCAACTGGATCTGTCGAGAAGAGGGAAGCCATACAAGAAAAATGGTGGCAGAAGTATTTGAAAATCTAGGCCTCAGCTGTAAAAAGTTCAATGTCATCAGTGAGGTGAGTTCTTCTACTGCAGTGGTCAATTCTATTTTACGTAGTCCTGTAGACAAGGAGCATCCGACTGTTTCCATCATTTCACGATATGCGATAGAAGATGAGGTGAAACAGGGGCGACTCTTCGAAGCCAAAATCAAAGGCGTCAAAATCAAAAGAAAACTCTATATTTGCTATCTCAAAGAACGAAAGAACGATCCATATTTAATGAATATTGTGGATCACCTTTTCAAACTCCGCCACTAATCCTCTTTTTTTAAAAATCGCCTGTTTTCCGGATTGGAAAGCAGGGCTTCCATAGAGGATTTCGGTTTTTCCTTTTTTGCAATAGAAGCAGTCAAGTTGACAAAGATCGGTGTTTCATCCACAATAATCTGTATGATAGCTTCAACAGGTACTGTGACTTTTGATCCAAAATTCTGGGGACCAAATCCTGCTTCAAAAGTGAGTTGTCCGTTTTCGAGATAAGCGCTTTCATACGTATAGTTCATCAAAAGAAAGAGCGTAAATTCTGGAAGATTTTTATAAATATCTTCTGGTAGCATCGGCTCGAAAGTGACTCTCTTCAAATCAACCAATACGCCAAATTCCTGATTTTTTTCAAAAAGATACTGAATGATATCGATAGCATGGTTTTTCAAGATAACGCTAAACTCTTCATCCTGCAATAGATCATAGAGCATAGATTCTCCTTTGGGATTGTATGGTAACACTAGGTAAGGGAACAAAGTCTATCATAGCATTCATTATCGCCATTTGTTCAAATTTTTCAAGGTCATCTACTTCAATATCGGCTTCTTGCAATTTTCTTGCTTCAATAAAACGCATTCGGGTTGTTCCGAAAAGCAGAGGTTTTTTGGGTGTTATCCAGCTCTTTTTATACAAAAATGCGATATTGGCGATGGAGGTGTCCGTTAAAAGGCCGTCTTTGACAAAAATAGCATCATCCGTAGATACCATAGCTATTGCTTTTTCGATGTTTTTGCGATCAAGATATTTAAAAGAGTACTCAAAATCGATGGGAATGATGGTAAACGAACGAATGCTTTTTGGTATATAAGGAAAATATTCGACTGAAAGGATAGTGTTGGAATAGGTAATTTTACAGCGGTAGAGTCCCTCTTTTGGAGGATCGATATAGTTTCTGAGATCCACAGGATCATGACCTGGAAAATGGCACTGCATTGTTGTATTGAGACGAAGGTTATGGTAGTGGATATGATATATCTCTCCATCCTTGATGCGAACCGTTTCAAAAAAGAGAGGTGCCACTACCCAAACAGCTCCGTTGAGAGATATCGTTCAGCCGTATCACACAAAACGGTAACGATTTTTTTATGTGGATATTTTTTTGCAAGTTTCATAGCTGCAGCAACATTGGCGCCACTGCTGATACCTACAAGGATTCCTTTTGTTTTTGCCAATTCCTGACTTGTCAAAATCGCCTCTTCATCCTCTATCTGGATAATTTCACTAAAAAGGGATGTATCGACAATCTTTGGGATAAATCCTGCGCCAATACCCTGGATTTTATGTGCTCCTGGATGTCCCCCACTTAAAACGGGACTCTTTTTTGGTTCCACCGCAACGAGATTTACATTTGGATTGTGTTTTTTTAAAGCGCGCCCCACACCCGTGATTGTACCGCCGGTTCCGACCCCTGCTACAAATATTCCTACATCGGGACACTCTTGTATGATTTCTGGTCCTGTCGTTTTTTCATGCATTGTAGGATTGTCTGGATTTTCGAACTGATTGAGCATGAAAGCTCCTTGGCGTTTGAGCTCCAATGCTTTTTCGATGGCGCCTTTCATCCCTTCTTCGGCCGGGGTCAAAATCAGTTTTGCACCAAGAAACTGCATCAGTTTTCTTCTTTCGATACTCATCGATTCTGGCATGACGATGATGGCTTGTAAGCCAAGAGCGGCTGCGATCATGGCTATCGCTATTCCTGTATTGCCACTTGTAGGTTCGACTATGGGTGTTTTTGGCGATATTTCACCGCGGCTCATGGCCTCTTGGATCATATTGAGAGCAATCCTGTCCTTTACGCTTCCACCCGGATTTTTAAATTCGCATTTTGCATAGATGTTGTTTGCTATCTTTAAAAGTGGTGTTTTGCCTATGAGTTCAGTGATATTGTTTGCAATCATCGAATAACCTCTGTTTTAGCGATATTGGTAGCGTGGTAGACCACTTTTTTGTGTATTGTAGCATAATATTTGATTATAAGATTTTGTAAATTTGGTTCATAGGAAGGCAAAAACCAGGCGTTGTTCGAGATAGCGATGATATAGTGCGTGGGCGTGGAATAAATAAGCGGATGCGTCGCTTCATAGCAGATGGCATTTGTAAAAGCGACACCCTTGAGGGTAAAAATGTGAGGTTTTTTTGCATGTTCATAGTCACTGGCTCCATCGAAAAAGAGATCATTAATCCATTTTGCAAAGGGCTGAGGCAGAGGGATCTCTTCACCAAAGGGAACTAAAACCACTTTATCGATTATGGTATAGCGTCCTTTTTCAAAGATATAGGTGGAGTTGTAGTTTTTTCCGTTTTTAAAAGAAAGGGCCCCCGTGACGATAGCTATTTTGTGACTGAGTGTAAGCAGACGATCCAGTAACATGGGCTCGTGGTCCAAAAAAAGCGGAAATGCACTTTCGGGTAGTACTACCAGGTCATATTTTTTTCTGATGGCTTGGTGGATTGCTTTGAAGTTTTTTGCAATGATTGTATCTTTATATTTTGGATTCCATTTGATGGATTGAGGAATATGAGTGGTTACAAGATCGATCTTCAAAGGAGCAAGCGGTGCGGGGTTATGTGATTGTACGATCAAAAGAAGTCCAAGGAGAGTGAAATAGCGGTACCATTTTTTCATATGGATAAAAAGGACCAACACAAGAAGCAGTAGGGCAAAAGAGAGTTTATCAAATGCAAAATAGGTTGACACAAGTGTGATTTCTGGAATGAACCAGTTAAAGCCAAAGGGATGAATGTAGCTTGCCGTTAGCAAAAAAGATGCTCGAAGGAGCGTTTGCAAGTGCGTAGAAAATTTCGGAAAAAAAGAAGCAAAGCAGTCTGCTAAAAAAAATCCTGATAAAAAAATGACTCCATACACGAGACCTACAAAAAAAATGATGATTGGTATCATCCAGTGCAGTTCATAGTAGCGAAAACTGAGTCCTATCCACCAAAACCAAAAGATGCCTATGAAAAATCCACTCCAAAAAATTTTTCTTTGTTTGAGTAGGAGATAAAAAGCCATCAAAGCAAAAAGTGACGCTAAGAACTTGCTGTGCATTTCGAAATAGTCCAAGAAAAGAAAAAGGGAAAAAAGGAGTGCTGTAAGAAAGGATTTTATTAACAAAGTAATGGTAAAATATCCCCTAAATTTTTGAAACAAAGGATCTTTCATGCAGCAACAAGGTGCGAACATTCTCGGATCACTCCTTCCCCTTATCATAATCTTTGCGATCTTTTACTTTTTGATCATCAGACCGCAGCAACAGCAGGCAAAAAAGCATAAAGAGATGGTAAACAGTCTCAAAAAAGGTGATAAGATCGTCACCTCTGGTGGTATTATAGCTGAAGTGGTGAAAAATGAAGAGGATTTTATCAAAGCAAAAATCGATGACAATACCGAAGTAAAAATTGATAAAAGCTTCATTGCAAAAAAACTGGAAAGTTGATCCATGCGTTGGACGAATTGGCGCTTTGTACTTTTTGTAGCCGTTTTTATCGTTGGTATCGCTTTATCTGTTCCATCTATACTGGGACTCAAAACCGGTCCCAAAATCACACTTGGTCTTGATCTGCAAGGTGGTCTCCATATGCTTCTTGGCGTCGATACAAAAAAGGCGATCGAATCAAAAATCAAAAGCATCGCTTCGAGTATCAAATATTTTTCTGAACAAAACGATATTTTGCTCGAAGATCTGAAAATTGGTGATAAAAAAATAGAATTTACCCTTTTGGATAAAGATGATGCGCCAAAGATAGAAGAATTCATTCAAAAAGAGCCAGGAATCGTGATAAAAAAAGAGGGGTTGCACTATACGTTGACTCTGACGCCAAAAGAGATCGAGTCGATCAAAGCGTATGCGATTAAACAGGCAGTCGATACTATACGAAACAGACTCGATCAGTTCGGTTTGGCTGAGCCAACTGTAGCAAAACAGGGAAAAGATAAGATTTTGGTGGAGCTTCCCGGTATCAAAACTCCTGAGCAGGAGCAACGGGTTCGAAAACTTATCGCAAAAGCCGCCCATCTGCAGTTGATGGCTGTAGATGAAGCAAGACAAGCTCGAGCAGATACGATGACTCCAGAAGAAGCAGCAGAATATGGCGATGTGATTCTCAAAGACAGGCACGGCAGAAAATATCTTGTCAAAGAGATTCCGATTCTTGATGGAAGTATGATCAAGGATGCCAGAGTGGCATTCGATCAAAACAATCAGCCGGTTATCAACTTTACCCTTAACAGCGAAGGGGCAAGAATTTTTGGCGATTTTACGGCAAAAAATGTTGGCAAAAGATTGGCTGTCGTTTTGGATAATGTGATCTACTCTGCACCTGTGATTCGAGAGCGAATCGGTGGTGGAAGCGGTCAGATCAGTGGCGGTTTTACAGTGGCTGAAGCGCACGATGTGGCTATCGCTCTTCGAAGTGGTGCCCTTTTGGCTCCTGTATATATGGAAGAAAAAAGAAGTATCGGTCCAAGTCTTGGGGCTGACAGTATCAGACAAAGTCTTATCGCTTTGGTGAGTGGTTTTGTGCTGGTGGTTCTTTTTATGATCTTTTACTATGGCATTGCTGGAATCATTGCCGATATCGCATTGGTGGCAAACCTCTTTTTGATTATCGGTGTGATGGCCCTTTTTGGAGCGACGCTGACGCTGCCTGGAATGGCCGGTATCGTTTTGACAGTCGGTATGGCAGTGGATGCAAACGTTATTATCAATGAGCGTATACGAGAGCTGCTGAGAGAGGGTGTGAGTATCAAAAAGGCGATTGAACAAGGATATAAAAATGCGATGAGTGCTATTTTGGATGCAAATATCACGACTCTCATCGCAGCGGTAGTGCTCTATGCATATGGTACAGGACCTATCAAAGGTTTTGCGATTACCATGAGTATTGGGATTTTGGCATCAATGATTACTGCAATTATCGGTACACATGGAATTTATGAGGCGCTTTTACCAAAAATAGAAAGAAGTAAAAACCTCAAAACCTGGTTTGGAATAAAGGTTTAAGATGGAATTTTTTAAAACGGACAAAATTTACAATTTTATGGGAAAAGCCAAGCTTTTTATGGCGATTTCTGCGATTTTGGTCTTGGGTTCATGGGCGCTTGTTGCTTTCAAGGGACTTAATTTTGGTATCGATTTTGCCGGTGGGACTATCGTCCAGGTTCGGTACGATAAACCGGTGGATATCGCTGCTATTCGAAAAGCATTGAAAAAAAGCGAGATTTTCCAGGACGCTACGGTGACGAAATTTGGCAGCGATAATGAGATCGTCATCCGTATCAAAAGTTCTACAAAAAATTTGAAAAAAGATATCGGCGATGAAGCAAGAGCGGTACTCAAAGGAACCGGAAACTTTGAGATTAGGCGGGTCGATATGGTCGGTCCAAAAGTTGGTGGAGAGCTCCGTGAAAAAGGATTGATGGCTACAGTTATCGCAATTCTTGGTATATTGATCTATGTTTCCATCCGGTTTGAGTGGCGATTTGCCTTGGCATCTGTTTTGGCACTCGTACATGATGTGAGCATTGCGATGGGTGCCATCAGCCTCTTTAACGTTCCTGTCAATCTTGATATATTGGCAGCAATACTTACCATTTTAGGATACTCTCTCAACGATACCATCATCGTATTCGATAGAATCCGAGAAGGAATTGTTGAGTCTGTAAAACTGAAAGATCTCAATGCAGTCATCAACGAATCGATCACAAAAACCCTTTCAAGAACAACGCTTACTTCACTAACTACCTTTTTTGTTGTTTTGACACTCTATCTTTTTGGCGGAGAGATCATCAAAGGTTTTAGTTTTACACTTTTGGTAGGCATTGTTGTCGGAACATACAGTTCTATTTTTATCGCTTCGCCAATGCTTACGATTTTAGGTTTTGATCTCCAAAAATATCGGGCGAAACTTGCTGAAAAACGAAAAAAACAGCAAGAGAAAGAGCGTATGAGAGCAATGTATGAACAAGGAATGGTGTAATGCAGTATGATCCAAAAGCGATAGAACAAAAATGGCAAAAAGAGTGGAAAAAACAGAATGCTTTTGAGCCAAAAGAGGATTACAGCAAAGAAAAAATGTATGTGCTATCCATGTTCCCCTATCCAAGCGGCCGGATCCATATGGGGCATGTGCGAAACTACACCATAGGGGATGCGATAGCGAGGTATTACAGAAAAACGGGAGCCAATGTCTTGCATCCAATTGGATGGGATGCCTTTGGAATGCCGGCGGAAAATGCTGCTATCAAACATAAAGTCCATCCAAAGAAGTGGACTTACGAAAATATCGACTATATGCGAAAAGAGCTGGATGCTTTGGGTCTCAGTTTTTCCCATGACAGAGAGTTCGCTACTTGCGATCCACTTTATAGCAAATGGGAGCAAAGCTTCATTATCGATATGTGGAACAGAGGGCTTTTATATCGAAAAAAGGCTGCGGTCAACTGGTGTCCGCATGACAAGACAGTGCTTGCCAATGAACAGGTCATTGAAGGGCGATGCTGGCGCTGCGATACGGAGGTGGTACAAAAAGAGATTGAGCAGTACTTTTTGAAAATCACTGATTATGCCCAGGAGCTGCTGGAAGATCTCAAAAAACTGGAAGGAAACTGGCCCAACCAAGTTATCGCTATGCAGCGCAACTGGATAGGTCGAAGTGAAGGTCTGGAATTTCGGCTCCATTTTGATGAAGTATCGGCTCAAAAAGCTGGGACGGATGGGTTTGAAGTTTTTACTACACGACCCGATACCATCTATGGGGTAACCTATACGGCTCTTGCACCAGAGCATCCAGTTGTCAAACATCTGATCGAAACAAAACAGCTCAGTGATGAAGCGATCCAAAAAATTTGTGCGATGCAAAACCAAAATGCAAGAACCCGCCAGCAGGCCGAAAAAGAGGGACTCTTTTTGGATCTATATGTTATTCATCCCTTGACAAAGCAAAAGATTCCAGTATGGGTGGCAAACTTTGTTTTGGCTGAATATGGAAGCGGTGCTGTGATGGCTGTACCGGCTCACGATGAGAGAGATTACGAGTTTGCCAGCAAATATCATCTGCCGATAAAATATGTCATCAAACCAAAAGAAGGGGAACTCGATACCACAAAAGCTTACACTGAGCCTGGCATTTTATTTGACAGCGGAGAGTTTAGTGGACTTGAAAGTAGTGAGGCAAAACAAAAAATTATCGAATATTTTGAAGAAAATGGGATAGGCAAGCGTTCTGTCAACTACAAACTCAAAGATTGGCTCGTTTCTCGTCAGCGATATTGGGGTACGCCGATTCCATTAATCAAATGTCCAAAATGTGGAATTGTTCCCGAGAAAAAAGAGAACCTTCCAGTCACCTTGCCTGAAGATGTAGAAATCACCGGTGAAGGCAATCCACTTGAACTTCACCCTACTTGGAAAAAGACAACGTGTCCAAAGTGTGGTGGTGAGGCTGAAAGAGAAACAGACACCCTTGATACCTTTGTAGAGTCAAGCTGGTATTTCTTGCGATATACGACTCCAAGAAAATATTGGGAAGAGGTGCCTTTTCGAAAAGAAGATACAGACTACTGGATGCCGGTGGATCAATATATTGGCGGAATCGAGCATGCGATACTGCATCTATTGTATGCGCGATTTTTTACGAAAGTGTTACGAGATTTGGGGTATGTGAATCTTGATGAGCCGTTTAAAAGACTTCTAACGCAGGGGATGGTGCTCAAAGATGGAGCCAAGATGAGCAAATCCAAAGGCAATACCGTTGATCCTGATGAAATCGTAGCAAACTTTGGAGCAGATACCGCAAGGCTTTTTATCCTTTTTGCCGCACCTCCAGCCAAAGAGCTGGAATGGAGCGACAGTGCGGTTGAGGGTGCCTACCGCTTCATCAAACGGTTTTTCGAGCGAAGCCAAAATGCCTATAAAACGGAGAGTTTGCCTAAAATTGATCAAAAGAGTCTGTCGAAAGAAGAGAAAGAGGCAAGGAAGAAAGTGTACGAAGCCCTTCAAAAATCAACAGATGTCTATACCAAAAGTTTTTCTTTCAATACATTAATCGCTGCATCTATGGAAGCACTCAATGCACTGAATGCCCAAAACAACTCTGATATCTGGACTGAAGGATACTGGGTTTTAACAAATATCTTAGAGCCGATTATTCCACATACCTGTTGGGAAATCAGTCACAATCTCTTTGAAAGAAACAATTTTACAACATTGCAAGTCGATCCGGCGGCCCTCGAAGAAGATAGCGTAACGTTGGCTGTGACTGTCAATGGAAAAAGAAGAGCGGAGATCGAAGTGCCAAAAGATGCAAGCAAAGAGGAGATTTTGGCCAAAGCGAAAGAGATCGCCAAAAAATGGATCGATGGCAAAACCATAATCAAAGAGATCGTAGTACCCGGGCGTCTTGTCAATATTGTAGTGAAAGGGTAGATGTGCGAAAATTTTTATGGCTTGTAGTGATACTCTTTTTTACCGGATGTGGCTACAAGCCTGCAAGCCATTATACGAAAAGGGTATTTGGCCAAAAAATCTATACGCAAGTCTCGGTCTATCTACGAGATCCAGAAAATGCGGTTTTAGTTAAAGATGCGGTGAATGAGGCGATACTTAAGCGTCTTTCAGGTAGCCTCGTTGCTAAAAGCCGTGCCGACACGATTATGCGAGTGGCCATTGCATCTGTTTCCTTTACACCACTTCAATATGATGAAAACGGCTATGTGATCTACTACCGAACAAAAGTTCTTTTAAAAACGGATATCACCGATAAAAGTGGCCAAACGAGGCATATCAAAGCAACCGGAGTCTACGATTTTCCAATAGAGCCAAACTCAGTAATAACCGATAATTTACGCTATGTGGCTATTAAAGAAGCATCTGCCAAAGCCATTGATGCCATTATATCCCGACTAGCTTATCTGGGAAGCAGGTGAACGTTCACGCCTTTTTGAACCAAAAACCTCTTTACTATACAAAATTCGATCCATCAAGGATGCAAAGAGCATATGAATATCTCCAAAGTTCTTTGTATCTTCCCCCAATCATTCATATCATCGGGACCAACGGGAAAGGAACTACGGGAAGATTTCTTGCTGGTATGCTCAAAGAATCTGGAAAAAAAGTGGGTCATTATACGTCACCCCACATCCTTCATTTTCATGAGCGGATATGGATCGATGGTGAAGCCGTAAGTGATGAGAAGTTGGAATCGGTCCATCAAAAAGTGCAATCGCTATTGCCAAGAAATTTAGCAAAAGAGCTTAGCTATTTTGAATATACAACCCTTTTGGCCGCTTTTGCTTTTGAAGAGTGTGATTATGTGGTTATGGAAGCAGGACTTGGGGGAGAGTATGATGCAACGAGCGTTTTTGAAAATTGTTTAACTCTTGTGACTCCTATCGATTATGACCATCAAGCCTTTTTAGGTGATACGATCCAATCCATTGCCGCTACGAAGCTCAAAGCTGTGCAAAAAGAGGCAATTTTTGCAAAACAGCTTCACAATGAAGTCTATCAAGTGGCAAAAAGTCTAGGTATTTTATATCAAAGAGCTGAAAATTTAGCCGATAAGGAAGCTTGTCAAAAAGCTTGTAAAAATATCCCTTCCTTTTTTTCTCAAAACCTTATGCTTGCCCAAGCCGCTGCGAAATTTTTGGGATTTGATCCAGATTTGCAAAAAGCGGTATCTTATCGGATGCCAGCGCGTTTTGAAAAGCGCGGCAATATCATTTTGGATGTGGGGCACAATCCCCTTTCAGCCAAAGCCATCCTCCAAGCTCTTGACAAAAAGGTAGTTTTGGTCTATAACAGCTTCGAAGATAAAGAGTATGAGAAGATTTTATCCATTTTACAACCAAAGATTGAATCAGTTGAGATCGTACCGATGGAGCATCCAAGATTGATTGATCAGACTAAACTCAAACAGATTCTTGAGAAACTTTCTATTCCCTATTGTCAATTTACGGGGTTTACAGAAGATAAAGAGTATTTGGTGTATGGATCGTTTAGTGTTATAGAGGAGATATACCGAAAATGGTTGCCAGATTCTATGAATATCTGAAAACAAACATTCCGCAGATTTTGGTTGTTGCAGACGAAAAGGAAGCACAACAAGCAAGCAGCGCAGCAAAAGTACTTGGAATCGATCATTACATTTTGCCAGACTTTAGAGCCCAATATGGTGATGATCTGCGTGTTTTCAAAGAGGAGCTTGATGAGCTGTTTGCGGTATTGAACGATTACTACCATACGCCAAAGATGCTCATAGCCCCTGTACATACCATTGCCAAGCCGATGCCAGTGCAACGCTACTTTGCGAGAAAAAAAATCGAGTTTGGGGATGAATTTGAGCTTGAATCATTAAAGGAACTGCTTTATCAATGGGGATATACCTTTGTGGATATTGTAGAGAGCAAGGGTGAGGCCAGTTTTCGAGGCGATATCGTCGATATCTTCGTACCAAATCTTGATAAGCCGATCCGTCTTAGTTTTTTTGATACCCAAATAGAATCGATCCGCTATTTTGATCCCCAAACCCAAAAAAGTATCAAAGAGGAGCTTGAAGCATTTACCCTCTATCCAGCCTTTTTAATCCAGGATGAGGCTTTGCAAGAAGCGATTGAACAAAGCGATTTTGATGTTTTTGATAAGGATCTATTGAGTGTAGGATTTTGGGTGGCCGAGCGGGCTTCTTTGCTTGAAGGAAAAGAGGCAGTACGTAGTGGCAGTTTTGATCTAGAAGAGCTGTACAGCTATGAAGGTCTCATCCCAAAAGAGCAGCTTATAGCACTTCCAATCGTACCTGAAGCGAAAGAATATCACGAGATAGAAGTTCTTGATATCAATAGAGTCATCCAGACAAAGCAGAATAAAAAGATCAAAGTGCTTGTAAAATCCCAAGAGTTTGCCAGAAGAAGCAGTATCAAAGAGCTTGAAAAGATTGAATTTATCTATACCGATGCGATTTTAAATATCGAAGGACCCAATGAGGTTATACTCTCTCTCAATAAACCAAAAAAGAGAAGAGCCAAACCTCCTTCTATCGTTATCGATGAACTGCAACCAGGAAGTTATGTAGTGCATGAGCAGCATGGTATCGGGATTTTCAAAGGACTCAAAGCGATTGAAATTTTGGGAGCTAAAAGAGATTTTGTGGAACTCGAATATGCTGGAGGAGACAAGCTTTTGGTTCCAGTGGAAAACCTCGATGTTCTCAGCAGGTATATTGCCGATAGTGGTAGTGTAGCAGTTGTGGATAAGCTTGGCAGCCAATCTTTTGCGAAACTCAAAGCAAAAGTAAAAGAGAGACTTTTTGAAATCGCTGCAGATATTGTAAAAATTGCTGCACAGCGTGAACTTACTCCTGGTAAAAAGATCATTACACCACCAGATATCGCTCTTTTTCAATCCCACGCTGGTTTTGAGTATACCGAGGATCAAAAAAAAGCGATTGATACGATCTTGCAAAGGCTCTCCAGCGGGAAAGTGATGGATATGCTTCTAAGCGGAGATGTGGGATTTGGCAAGACAGAAGTTGCCATGAACGCTATCTATGCCGTAGTGAAAAATGGCTATCAAGCGGCTGTAGTTGTACCAACGACACTTCTATCGGCCCAACATTATGAGAGTCTTGTAAAACGATTGGAGCCATTTAATATTTCAGTAACCAAGATCGATCGATTTGTCACTGCTAAAGAGAAAAAAGAGCGCTTGCAAGCCTTGAAAGAGGGAACGATCGATGTTGTGGTGGGAACTCATGCGCTTTTTGGAGCAGAATTTAAAAATTTGGGGCTTGTTGTTATCGATGAGGAGCACAAGTTTGGCGTGAAGCAAAAAGAGAAACTCAAAGCTTTCAGTAAAGATGTGCATCTATTGAGTATGAGTGCAACGCCGATTCCAAGAAGTCTCAATATGGCCCTTTCCCAGCTCAAGGATCTCAGCGAAATCAGAACACCACCTCAAAACAGAAAGCCCGTTCGAACCTATGTAAAAGAGTATCAAGACAAACTTGTCAAAGAGGTGATTTTGCGAGAGCTTCGTAGAGGAGGGCAGGTCTTTTATATCTACAACTCCATCGCTGGAATTGAGGAGAAAAAAGAGGATCTTCAGCAGCTCCTGCCCGGTAAAAAGATTCTTGTACTGCACTCAAAAATAGCGGCGGCTACAACGGAAAAAGAGCTTCTTCGCTTTTCCCGGGGCGAATATGATATCTTACTTTCCACTTCCATTGTGGAAAGTGGCATACATATGCCAAATGTCAATACTATCATCGTAGAAGGAGCCGATCGATTCGGAATTGCTGATCTGCATCAGTTGCGGGGGCGTGTAGGACGAGGCGGAAAAGAGGGGTTTTGCTACTATCTGGTAGAGGATAAACAAAAACTGACCGAAGAAGCAAAAAAACGGCTCATTGCATTAGAATCCAACTCCTATCTTGGAAGTGGAGCGGCTTTGGCCTATTACGATTTGGAGATTCGAGGAGGAGGGAATATCATAGGAGCTCAGCAAAGCGGACATATCAAAAATATCGGGTACAGCCTCTATCTGCAGATGCTTGAAGAGACGATCACGAAACTGACAAAAGGGGAGATCGAAGAGGAGCCCCAAGTGGAGCTTAAACTGAGCGTTAATGCCTATATTTCGAGTGAAGTGGTACGTGAGGATCGACTCAAGCTGGAACTATACAGACGGCTTGCCCAAGTCAAAGAGCCTGAAGAAATCGCCCAGATCCAAGAGGAGATCGAAGATCGTTTCGGAAAACTGGACAGCTTTACCAAAAACTTTTTGGATCTTATCCATATCAAGCTTTTGGCATTGGAACATGGAATCAAAAAAATTTCAAACTACAACCAAAATATCACATTTGATTTTGGTGATAAAAAAGAGATGATCAAAGCAAGAAGCAAAGATGATGATGACATTTTAAAAGCGGTATTGCAGTATTTGAGATAATTGGAAATTAGGAATTTGAAATTGGGTGAGAGGGACTTAGAATGAAGATAGTTTGTGTTGGAAGAAACTATGTTGAGCATATTGAAGAGCTTAATAACGAGATTCCAACAGAACCGGTCTATTTTATAAAGCCGCAGAGCGCTATAACTAATGAGATCCATTATCAAGAGGATCTGCATTATGAAGGAGAGATCTGCTTTTTGATTGGAAATCCTATCAAAGTCGGTGTAGGATTGGATCTGACAAAAAGAGCGTTGCAAAGCAGACTCAAAGAAAAAGGGCTTCCTTGGGAACGGGCGAAAGCCTTTAAAGGAAGTGCTCTTTTTAGTGATTTTGTTTCTGTCAAAAATTTTGAAGGATTACGAATAGAGCTTTTTAAAAATGGTACACTGGTACAAAGCGGCGATGTGGATTTGATGATCTACAAGCCAGCCTTTCTTATGCAAGATATTGATGCTATTTTTGGTTTGGAAGAGGGTGATATATTGATGACTGGAACACCGAAGGGTGTTGGAAAAGTAGATCGAAATGATACTTTTGAAGCAAAGCTTTGGCAAGGCGATACACTTTTGATACAAAAGATTTGGAGGGTTGTGTGAAAATCGGTTTTATAGGAGATATTGTAGGAAGACCCGGTAGGAAGATGATCAAACGTTATTTGCAAGATATTCGCAAAAAAGAGGATCTCGATTTTGTCATAGCCAACTATGAAAACGCAAGTCACGGGTTTGGCCTCACTCCCAAAAATGCAAAAGAGCTTTTTAATGCTGGAATCGATCTAATGACGGGAGGTAATCATACCTGGGATAAAAAGGAGATAGTGGCTCTTTTAGAGGAGATGCCCCTTCTTCGACCTATCAACTATCCTGAAGGTGTTCCTGGACGAGGCTATAAAATAGTTTACATTGACGAGGAGCCATTGGCCATTATCAACATTATGGGGCACTTCACGATGCCGATGGTGGATAATCCCTTTTTGGCTGCGAAAAAAATTGTTGCAGTATTGAAAGATGAAGGAATCAAAAACATCTTTATCGATTTTCATGCCGAAGCAACCAGTGAAAAAAGAGCGATGTTTTTGATGCTCAAAGAGGACATCAGCGTACAGGTAGGCACCCATACCCATATAGGAACAGATGATTTGAGTATCGTAGATGGAGCTGCGTACGTGACAGATGTGGGACTCACAGGATGCAGAGACAATGTCATAGGGATGAAGGCAGATGTGCCGATAAAACGATTTTTAACGGGACTTCCAGGACACTTTGATGTTCCAGATAAGTGCAAATCGATTTTGCAGATGGTGGTTTTTGAGTTAGAAAATGGACGATGCAAAGATGCATACAAGATCAAAGCCTACGATGATGAAGGATGGCAGGTCGTTCAGCGAGCGAGGGTGGAATGATTGCATACGATTTAATGAAACGGCTTAAAGAGCTTGGGTACATCAAAGAGGAAAGAGATCCATACTGGTGGCCAAAGAGTGGAAGTTTTGAGGTAGTGGTAGGAGCGGTGCTTACCCAAAACACCAAATGGGAAAATGTGGAAAAGGCTTTAGAGAACTTAAAAAATGAATTGGGATCGATAGAACCCCAAAAGATTGTAGAGATGGATCAAAAGAGGTTGGCTGCACTCATAAAACCGGCTGGATTTTATAATACAAAAGCATTTCGCATTCAAAAGCTTGTACACAACATGCTTGATGAGTATGGCTCTTTTGAAGCGTTTCAAAAAAGACCCTCTCGCAGCTGGCTCTTGGCACAAAAGGGAATTGGCTTTGAAACAGCAGATAGTATTCTCAACTATGCCTGCTATAAAGATTTTTTAGTTGTTGATGCCTATACCGCAAGGATTTTGAACTTTTTGGGGTATGAGCTGCAAACCTATCAAGAGATTCAAGAGTTCTTGAGCGATTCCATTTTGGAAAATCTAGATAGAATTTATGAATTATATGGGCAAGAGATGCCACTATCTCAAATCTATGCACGGTTTCATGGCAAAATAGTCGAATTTTGCAAAGAGCATTGTAAAGGAAGAGATCAAGCAGAAAAAATCAAAGAGCTGCTTGTTTAAATTTTTGGTTTAATAACTACTTTTTTTGCTTTGAAAAGCTCTTTAGCTTTTTGTATGAAAGGGTCTTCCAAAATATTGGTCCCATCCATCTCTTTTGCAGAGAGTCCGACTTCTTTTTGGATACAGCTTCCACCAAACTCTGCCTCTTCTATCATGGAAGAGGGCTCATCGCAGCTTTTTGGGGGATTGACCTTGACGATTTTCGTATCGATACCAAAAATCTCTTGTACAAAATGCCGAATGGTGGGATAGGAGTGTTTGAGT